>NZ_AQUO01000001.1:300000-600000 GCF_000371965.1 Paracoccus sp. N5
TGCTGGTCAGCCACGACATGCACCTGCTGAACCTGGTGGCCGAGCGGCTGTGGCTGGTCGATCAGGTCGGGGTCGCGCCCTGGCAGGGCGATCTGGACGATTACCGCAAGATGCTGCTCTCGGGCGAGGAGAAGCCCGCCGCGAAACCCGAGCCGAAGCCGGCGGCGAAACGTCCCTCGCGCGATCAGGTGCTGGAACTGCGCGCCGAGGCCCGCCGTGCCGAGGAGCGGGTCGAGAAGCTGACCGCCATGCTGGAAAAGCTCGACGCCATCATGGCCGACCCGGCCACCTATGACGACGCGCAGAAGGCCGAGGCCTTCGGCCGCAAGCATGCCGAGGCCAGCGCGGCGATGACCCGCGCCGAGGGGCTGTGGATGGAAGCGCTGGAACGGCTCGAGGACGCGCTGCGCGCCTGAAAGCCACACATCACGGCTTTTCGTCCGGCAAGCCGCAGCGCGGGCTTGCCCCGGCAAGCGGTTTCGCCCAATGCCTTCGGGCAAGTTGACAAGGATTCGCCCATGACCCGTCTGATCGCGCTCGCCCTGCTCTCTGCCACCGCGCTGGGAACGCCGGCCATGGCGCAATCGCTGGCCGGGCGCAGCTTTTCCTTCGACGCCGGGCTCGGGGTGAAATACAGCCCGGAATACATGGGCTCGGACAACCTGGATTCCTCGCCCTGGCTGATCCTGAAGAACGCCGATGCCGACCGCGACAAGCCGGACGGATTCTCGTTCCTGCCCTCGCTGAACTATATCGGCAAGCGCGAAGCCAGCGACTATCCCGACCTGCACGGCATGTCCGACGTGGGCATCGCCGGCGAGGCGGGACTCAAGGTTTCCTATCGCATGGGCGACATGACCAGCTATGGCGCCATCCGCAAGGGCTTCGGCGGCCACCATGGCGTGGTGGGTGAGCTGGGCGCGAAATACCGCATGGAATACAACGACCGGCTGACGCTCTGGACCGGGGCCGAGCTGGGCCTGGGCAGCGACGATTTCACCGACACCTATTTCGGCGTCACCGGGGGCGAATCGATCTCCAGCGGCCATCGCGCCTATGATCCCGAGGGCGGCGCCTATATCGCCCGGCTCAGCGTCGAGGCGCGCTATGAATTCATGCCCGACACCGCGCTGATGGGCCGGCTGACCTATGGTCGCCTGCTGGGCGATGCCAGCGATTCGCCGCTGGTGCAGGAGCGCAACCAGCCCTCGGTCAGCATCGGCGTGGCGCGGCGGCTGAACTTCCGCTTCTGAGACCCGGGCTGGACCCTGCGGAAAGCACACCCTATATAAGCGCCAGGCTTTCACAGGACGGGCGCAATGACCGACGAAACCCTCAAGGAAGGCGATCCGCTGATCGCGCCCTCGACGACCGAGCATCCGCTGTATGACAGCGTGGTCGAGGCCTGCAAGACGGTCTATGACCCCGAGATCCCGGTGAACATCTTCGACCTGGGGTTGATCTATACCATCGCCATCGACGCCGAGAACGCCGTGCGCATCGTCATGACCCTGACCGCGCCGGGATGCCCGGTCGCCGGCGAGATGCCGGGCTGGGTCGCCGACGCCGTGGGCGCCATGCCGGGCGTCAAGCAGGTCGATGTCGAGATGACATTCCAGCCGCAATGGGGCATGGACATGATGTCGGACGAGGCCCGGCTGGAGCTGGGGTTCATTTGAGCGCGCTCACGGATATGCTGGCCGGACGGGCCTATGATCCCGGCGACGGCGAGTTGGTTGCCATGCGCAAGACGGCCCAGGGCCTGATGCGCGAATACAATGCCACCATCATCGGCGACAAGACCCGTGCCCGCACGCTGGCCCAGCTGCTGGGCAGCTGGAACGGCGCCGTGGTGCGCGCGCCCTTTCACGTCGACTATGGCAAGCACATTCACTTCGGCGAAGGCTGTTTCGTGAATTACGGCTGCTTCTTCATGGACATCTGCGAGATTCGCATCGGCGCGCGCTGCCAGTTCGGCACCGCGGTCCAGCTCTTGACCGAGGACCGGCCGCGCGATGCCGGCCGCCGGGCCGCCGGTGAGGAATGGGGCAAGCCGATCACCATCGGCGACGATGTCTGGATCGGCGGCGGCGCCATCGTGCTGCCCGGCATCACCATCGGCGACGGCGCCATCGTCGGCGCGGGCGCGGTGGTGACGCGCGACGTTCCCGCCGGCGCCACCGTGGTGGGCAACCCGGCCCGTCCCCTGCCCGCCCGCGGCTAAAGAAACATCCGGTGCCGCCCGCGGCTGACCAGATGCACGGCGCCTTGCAGCACCGGCATCTCGGCCAGCCGCGACAGCGGCAGGCCCATCGCCTGAAGCCGCAGCATGCGCAGGGTCACGCCATGGGTGACGATCAGCGCCGGGCCCGAAAGCTCGCGCAGAAAGGCCCGCACCCGGGCCTGGAGGCCGGCGAAATGCTCGCCCCCCGGCGCGCGGTCATACCAGTCCAGCGCGCCGCCCGCGAACAGCGCCGGATGCTCGGCCCGCAGCGCCTCGGCCGTGCGGCCGGTGAAATGGCCGATGTCGATCTCGTGCAGGCGGACGTCGCTGAGGAAATCCGCGCCGGCAAAGACGATGCGCGCGGTCTGCTGCGCGCGCCCGGCCGTGCTGGCATAGCGGGCAAGGCCGGTCAGGTCGCGCAAAAGCCAGGCCTGCCGCCGCGCCTGCGCCACGCCCAGCGGCGTCAGCGCCGAATCCAGCCGCCCCTGCATCCGGCCTTCGGCGTTCCATTCCGTCTGCCCGTGCCGCATCAGGTAGAGGTCGGGCAGGTCCGGCATCAGACCCATTTCGCCAGCGGCGGCAGGCTCATCAGCACCGCCTCGGGATCGTGGCCGGTGGCGAGGCCGAATTTGGTGCCGCGGTCATAGACCAGATTGTATTCGGCATAGAGGCCGCGGTGGATCAGCTGCGCGTCCTTCTCGGCCTCGCCCCAGGGCTGGGCCATGCGCTTTTCGGCCAGCGGCAGGAAGGCGGGCAGGAAGGCCTCGCCCACCGCCTTGGTAAAGGCGAAATCGGCCTGCCAGTCGCCGGTATTGAGATCGTCGTAGAAGATGCCGCCGACGCCCCGTGCCCGGCCGCGATGCGGGACAAAGAAATACTCATCCGCCCAAGCCTTGAAACGGTCGTAGTAATCGGCGCCGTGGGGCGCGCAGGCCGCGCGCAGCGTGTCGTGGAAATGCGCCGTATCCGCGGCGACCTCCAGGCAGGGATTCAGGTCGGCACCGCCGCCGAACCACCAGGCGCCCGGCGTCCAGAACATGCGCGTGTTCATGTGGACGGCCGGCGCGTGCGGGTTCTGCATATGCGCGACCAGGCTGATGCCCGAGGCCCAGAAGCGCGGGTCCGCCTCGATCCCCGGCACGCCGCGCGCGGCCATGGCCTGGCGGGCGGCGGGCAGCAATTCGCCATGCACCGCCGACCAGTTGACGCCGACCTTCTCGAAGACCCGGCCGCCGCGCATCACCGACATCAGCCCGCCGCCGCCATCCGCGCCGCGCCGGGTCTCGCGCAGCTCGAAGCGGCCGGGCGGGGCGCTGCCGGGACCGCGATCCTCGAGCCCCTCGAAGGCGGCGGTGATGCGGTCGCGCAGGCTGCGAAACCAGGCCGCGGCTTCCTGACGTTCTTGGCTCATCTCCATGGCTTGTCCCTGCATTCGTGAATTGCCCTGCCGAAATCGCAGGCCTATGCTTTCCGACAGAACAACTAGAGATCCCCGCCATGACCCGCAACATCCTGCTTGCCCTGATGCCTGTCCTGGTCGTCGCAGCCTGCGGCACGCCGCAGGAACAATGCATCAGCCGCAACACGCGGGAATACCGCACGGTCTCGAACCTGCTGGCCGAGGTCGAGGCGAACCTGGCGCGCGGCTATGCCTGGGAAGAACGCACGGTGACCCGCACCGAATGGGACGATTGCCCCTATGTCATCCGCGACAAGGACGGCCATGCGCGCATCGTCAACCGCAGCTGCATGCGCGAGGTCGCCGATACCGAGCGTTACCGCGTGCCGATCGACCCGGCCGCCGAGGAACGCAAGCGCGCCAACCTCGCCGCCCGCAAGCAGGCGCTGACGCCGAATGCCGCCGCCGCGGTCAAGGCCTGCAAGGCCGCCTATCCCGAGGAAGACAAGTCCTGACAGGCGCGCCTCAATAGACCCCGGGCGCCAGCGGATCGCCCAAGCTGCGCCCGCCATCGACGCGCAGGATCTGCCCGGTGATGAAGCCCGAGGCCTCGCTGGCCAAGAATTGCACGGTGCCGGCCAGCTCGTCCGCGCCGGCGATGCGGCCGAGCGGCGTCGCCGCGATCATGCGGTCGCGCAGGCCGGGATCTTCGCGCAGCTTCAGCTGCATGTTGTTCGACATGATGCTGGCGAAGGCCACCCCGTTCACGCGGATGCGCTGCGGGGCCAGCGCCGCGGCCAGCGAGCGCGTCGCCTGCGCCTGCGCGGCGCTGGCGATGGAATAGGCCAGCATCTGCGGCTGCGGCCAGTCGGCCGCCAGCGAGGTCAGGTTGACGATGGCGCCGCTTTGCAGGGGCGGGATGTCGCTGTTCTCGACCTGGGCCAGCATGCGCTTGGCGACCATCTGCGACAGCCGCAGGCCCGAGATCATGTTCTGGCGCAGCATCTCGGCCAGCATGTCCTCGCTGACCGCCAGCGGATCGCAGCCCTGCACCATGCGATGGGCGTTGACCAGGATGTCCACGCGGTCGAAGGCATCGATGGTGGCCGAGACCAGGTTCGCCAGCGTCAGCTTCTGGCCCAGGTCGCCGGCAAAGGCGCGGATCGGTCCCTCGGCACCCGCATCGGCGCCCAGCTCGGCTTCCAGCGCCGCCTCGTCGCTGTCGGCGAACATGACATTGGCACCGACCGCGGCGAAATGCCGGGCGATGGCCAGGCCGATGCCGCGCGCGGCCCCGGTCACGATGGCGGTCTTGCCCTGGATCGACAGGCTCATCTTCTGCTTCCCTTCGGCTGGCCGCGCCCGGCGGCACCGCCGCGACGCGCGCCGGTGGCGGTCAGGATCTTGAAGCGCGCGTCGCCGCCCAGCTCGGCCACATCGGCAAAGCTGCCCTTCAGCACCTGCTCATAGGGCAGGTGCCGGTTGGCGACCATCCACAGCCGCCCCGCCCCGGTCAGCAGCCCGGCAGCGGCGCGAATGAAGCCGGCACCGATGCGCGGATCGGCCGCGCGGCCGTCATGGAAGGGCGGGTTCATGATGACGCCGTTCACCGGCTCGGGCAGGCGGAAATCCAAGGCATCGGCCCAGTGGAACTGGGCGCGCGGATCGGTCACGTTGCGGCGCGCGCAGTCCAGCGCCGTGGCATCGGCCTCGACCAGATGCAGCGTGCCGACGCCGGGATGGGTCAGGATCTGCGCCGCGAGCCAGCCCCAGCCCGCGCCCAGATCGACGATCCGGCTCGGCAGCTTTTCCGGCAGGGCCGCCGCCAGCGCCTGCGAGGCCGGGTCCGGCCCGTCGGCCGAGAACACCCCCGGCCGCGTCACCATCCCGGGCGCGGCCTGGTGATCCTGCGCCGCCCAGTCCTCGGGCAGCCAGCCCGGTTCGGGCAGGGTCACGCGAAAGATCTTGCCATGCGCGCGCGATTCGACCCCGTCGACCGGGGCAAGTCCGCGCATCTCCTTCAGCACGGCGTCGATGCCATCGGTCTTTTGCCCGTCGATCCACAGCGCAGCGCCGGCAGGCAGATGCAAGGCCGCCTCGGCGATGCGGGCCCGCGCCTCGGCCCGGGCGCGCGGCAGGAACACCACCGCCGCATCGAACGGACCCGAGGCCGCGGTCACGACATCGAAGCCGCGCGCCTTCAGCGCCTGGTGGTCGGGAAAGAAGCCCTGAACGACCTGCGTCCGCGCGGCGTCGAAAGGCGAAAGGTCCGTGTCGCCGCCGGCACCCAGCAACAACAGGCGACCCTCGGGCGGCTCGCCGCCAAAGACAAGTTCCAGCCGTGATCCAGCCAATTTCTACTCTTTTTCCATGGTGCATTGCAGCGGATGCTGCTGACGGCGGGCAAGTTCCATCACCTGCGCCACCTTGGTTTCCGCGATCTCGTGCGAGAAGACGCCGACCACCGCCACCCCCTTGCGATGCACGGTCAGCATGATCTCGATCGCCTGGCCGTGGGTCATGCTGAACAGCCGCTCGAGCACATGGACGACGAATTCCATCGGCGTGAAATCGTCGTTCAGCAGCAACACCTTGTACATCGGCGGCCGTTTCGTCCGGGGGCGGGTCTTGACCCCCAGCTCGACCTCGTCGCGGTCTCCGGGTGGGTTGGTCATCTGCGGTCTGGTCACGAGGCTTGCAACAGGATGGGAACGGTTCTGCGACCGAATATAGGCACTTTCCCCCCGGTTGGTAAGCCCCGCCCTGGGGGTGCCGCCGCAAGGGGCATGCAACCGCCGGCAGATTGCGCCTCGCGGTGCCAAACTTACGGTTTCCGTGCGCCGGAATGCGTGTTATTGTCACTTTATTAATGAAGGGTCCGCATAATGAACGGGCCCTCAGAGGCAGAAAGACCGGGACCGTGAGCAGAATCAGCAAGAATGTCCGCTTGGGACTGATGATCCTATTGGCATGGGCCGTGCCCATGGCCGTGGCAGCGGCGCCTTTCGCGGCCTTCGTCATGGATGCGCGCACGGGGCAGGAAATCTATTCGCAGAACGCCGACACGCGGCTGCATCCCGCCTCGCTGACCAAGATGATGACGCTTTACCTGGCCTTCAACGCCATCGAGCGCGGCCAGGTCCGGCTGGACAGCAAGTTCCTGGTGTCGAGCCATGCCGCCTCGCAGCCGCCGTCGCGGCTGGGGCTCAAGGCGGGGCAACGCATCGAGCTGCGCTATCTGATCCGCGCCGCGGCGGTGAAATCCGCCAATGACGCCGCCACCGTGATCGGCGAGGGCCTGGCGGGCTCCGAGCCGAAATTCGCCGCGCAGATGACGCAGATGGCGCGCGCGCTCGGCATGCGCAACTCGAATTTCCGCAACGCCAACGGGTTGACGATCGAGGGGCATTATTCCACCGCCCGCGACATGTCGATCCTGGGCCGGCGGCTGTTCTACGATTTCCCGCAATATTACTCGATCTTCTCGCGCCGCTCGGCGGATGCGGGCATCGCCACGGTGTCGAGCACCAACCGCCGTTTCCTGGACAGCTACGAGGGCGCGGACGGGATCAAGACCGGCTATACCCGCGCGGCGGGCTTCAACCTGACCGCCTCGGCCAAGCGCGGCTCCAAGCGCATCGTGGCGACGGTTCTGGGCGGCAATTCGACCGCGCATCGCAACGCGGTGATGGCGCAGCTGCTGGATGCCGGTTTCGGAAAGGCCCCCAACCGTGTGCGTGAGGTAAAGCCCGCCCCGCCGCAGCTCGTGGCCGAGAAGAAGGTGCGCCGCACGGTGCAGGTCGCGACCGTGGTGCCGACGAGCCCCGGCTCCGCCGCATCCTCGGTGCGGCTCTCGGCCTCGGACCGGCCGGTGGCGCGGGCTTCGACCGCGGCGGTGGTGACCCCCGCGGCAATCTCGGCGGCGGTGTCGCGCGCCCAGGCCAGGGCCGGTTCGCGCGCCACGGGCGATGCCGGCACGCTGGCCGCCAGCGCCCGGCCGAACCGCAAGCCCGGCGCGGGCCCGGTCGCCAATGCCGCCGTCGATCCGAACGTGCTGGCCCGGGCCGCCCGCCCCGCGGCGCGCCCCGAAGAGGGCGACGCCTCCGAAGCGATGGCCGAGCCGGTGCAAGGCCAACCCGCACCGAACCAGATCGACGCCGTCCGCCCTGCCCCGGCGCCGCGCAGCGACCGGTCGGCCAGCCTGGCACCCGCTGATACGGCCGGTTCCGCCTCGCTGTTCGTGCAAAGCACCGCGCCGCAGCCGGAAAGCCTGGCGCTGCTGGCCTCGCCTGCGCCCGAGCGGCGTTCGGAAACCATCATCCTGGCCTCGCTGCAGCCTGACGAAGCCGCGCCCGAGCCGACCGAGATCGTCTCGCGCGGAACCGGCGGCGGCAAGGGCTGGGGCGTGAACCTGGGCCTCTTCCGCTCGCAGCGCGAGGCCGAACAATTGCTGTTGAAGACGGCGTTGCAGGAGAATGCCGCGCTGGGCAGCGCGGTCAGCCGCGTCGCCAATACCAAGCGCGGCTTCGAGGCGAATTTCGTCGGCATGGCGAAAGAGACCGCCGAACTGGCCTGCGACCGCCTGGCCGCACGACAGCAGGACTGCACGGTGGTTGGTCCCTGATTGCCGGGATCGACCGCGGCGCCGATCAACTCTGATCCGCCATGAGCGCTGAGAATCCCGGTGGAGAGGCCGGGATTTCGCCTTTCGAGCGCCCTAGTTTGTTTTGGGCGTCTTGCTGGCCGCCGGGCTTTGGGCAGGCTCAGCAGGGCTTCGGCTTGCGCAGCGGCGTTTCCTTGACTTTCTTGGTCACAAGACTTCGGCAGCCTCAGCCCCCATGATCGTCGGGTGATCTGACTGGGTCGGCGGCCTCTCCCGCGGCATTCTCCGTTCGAGGGTTGCACCGGATTGGCTGGTGCCGAGCCTCGAGAATTGGAGGAACAGGTTCATCGGGCCAGACGTCCATCAGGCGCCGATCTCTGTCGCCGTTGCGCGCGGGCGGCGCTGAGGTTCGGCACCGGGGCTTTGTGCCGAACCGGCCCGATCTCATCCGCAAGCAGGCGGAAAAGCTGGCCGCGAGCGAGGCAGCTGCGGTTTTGCCATGGGGCAGTCCCCTGCGGCCATGGCCTGCACCGCCAGCCGGTCGAGAGGGGGCATGACTGCATCGTGGTCGTGCGCTTCTGTCGCTGCGCTTCCTGACCGGCATGGCGGTGGGCAGCAGGCTGCCGGTCGATTGCGCGATGATGGCCGTTCGGCACAAGTTTTCGCCGCGCCTAATGCTACGTCCACGGCGGCCGGCTGAAGGAAGACCGCCCGAAGCATGATCGTGAGAAGCGGCACCCCGTTACTTGCAACGCGCGCCTTGCCTGCCGCGATCATCGGAGAAGGCGGCTGCCGGGTTGGCTCTCCAAGAAGGCAGCGCCTTCAGAAAGCAGAGACGCCCGAGGCTCTTCGGTCAGTTTGTCCGGCCCCGCCCCGCTTCCGATGCGCCGACACAACCCCGTTTCCGGCTCAGGGCTTGGGATGGTCGTCCCACTCCTGGCTGAGGATCCGCTCGGCGTCGCCCTTGGGGTCCTCGTATTGCCGGCCGCGCAGGGCCCAGACGAAGGCCAGAAGGCCCAGCGTGCCCAGGCCCAGGGAAACCGGAATCAGGATGCTGAGAACTTCCATGGCACTCTCCTAACGCAGCCGCAGGGCGTTCAGCGTCACGCTGATCGAGCTCAGCGACATGGCCAGCGCCGCCATCAGCGGCGTGGCGAGACCCGCGATGGCAAAGGGCACCGCGACGACATTATAGCCCAGCGAAATGGCGAAATTCTCCTTGATCCGGGAACGCGCGCGGCGGGCGACGTCCAGCGCCTCGGCCACCGGGCCGAGGTCGCTGCCCATCAGCACGATGTCCGAGGCGGTGCGGGCCGCATCCAGCGCCGAGGCGGGCGAGATCGAGACATGCGCCTCGGCCAGCGCGGCGGTATCGTTGAGCCCGTCGCCGACCATCAGCACATGATGCCCTTCGCTGCCCAAGGCGCGGACGGCCTCGGCCTTGTCGAGCGGCGTCACCCCGGCGCGCCATTCGGCGATGCCGAGCCGCGCCGCCAGATCCTCGACCACCGGCGCCGCATCGCCGGACAGCAGCAGCACGCGCTGCCGCCGCGCCAGCAGCCGGGCGACGCAGGTCTCGGCGCCCGGGCGCAGCCGGTCGGAAAACTCCAGCCGGATCGGGACGCCCTGCCCCAGGTCCAGCCAGCTGGCCGAAAGCCGCGCGTCGCCATGGCTGGCGCCCAGCCAATCGGCGCGGCCGAGCCGGACCTCGCGCCCCTGCCAGCGCCCGGCGATGCCGTAGCCCGGCACTTCGCGCAGATCCTCCAGGGCCGCCGGCTGCGTGCCCGCCTCGGCCAGCGCCTGGGCCAGGGCCTGCGACAGCGGATGGCCCGACCCTTGCGCCAGCGCCAGCGCCGCCGGCCGCGTCTCGGGGGCGAGGCCGTCCAGCGAGACCAGCTGCGGCACGCCCATGGTCAGCGTCCCGGTCTTGTCGAAGACCACGCAATCGACATCGGCCAGCCGCTCCAGCGCCGTGCCGTCCTTGATCAGCATGCCGCGCCGGAACAGCCGCCCCGAGGCCGCGGTGATCACCGCCGGCACCGCCAGGCCCAGGGCGCAGGGGCAGGTGATGATCAGCACCGCCGCGGCGACGTTCACCGCCAGCCGCAGGTCATGCGTGGCCAGATACCAGCCGAGGAAGCTGCAGAAGGCCATCAGATGCACCAGCGGCGAATAAAGCCGCGAGGCCCGGTCGGCCAGTCCGGTGTAATGCCCGCGCGCCGATTCCGCCGCCGCGACCAGCGCCGTCAGCCGCGCGAGCGAACTGTCGCGCCCGGCCGCCGTCACGCGCAGCACCAGCGGGCCGGTCAGGTTCACCTCGCCCGCCGACAGCGCCATGCCCGGCGCGGCCGCGACCGGAATGCTTTCGCCGGTCAGCAGCGCGCGGTCGATCTCGCTGCGGCCTTCGGCGATCTCGCCATCGGCGGGCACGCGGGCGCCGGGGCGGATGCGGATCAGGTCGCCCGGGACCAGCTCGGCCACCGGCACCGGTTCCTCCCCCGCCGCGGTCAGGCGAAAGGCGCGCGGCACCTCGAGCGCGGTCAGCTCCTCGGCGGCGGAACGCGCCACGGCACGGGTGCGATAGTCCAGGTAGCGGCCGATCAGCAGGAAGAAGCACAGCATCACCGCCGCGTCGAAATAGGCGTGATGGCCGGAATGCACCGTCTCATAGACCGAGATCGCCGAGGCCAGCACCAGCGCCAGCGAGATCGGCACGTCCATGCCCAGCCGGCCGTGGCGCAAGGCCCGCCAGGCGCTGGCAAAGAAGGGCTGGCCGGCAAAGGCCACCGTCGGCAGGGCGATAGCGCCCGAGATCCAGTGGAACAGGTCGCGGGTGGCATCGTCGGCCCCCGACCAGACCGCGACGGACAGGATCATGATGTTCATCATCGCGAAACCCGAGACGCCGATGCGCATCAGGATGTCGCGGCCCTGCCGGTCGGCGGCGCTGGCCGACAGCGCGGCAGGGTCGAGCTCATGCGCCTCGTAGCCGATGGATTCGACGACCGGGATCAACTCGGCGGCACTCAGGCCCGGGGCATCCACCGTCACCCGGCGCAGGGTCAGGTTCACCCGCGCCGCGCGCACGCCGGGATGGCGGGTCAGCACCCGCTCGACATCGGTGATGCAGGTCGCGCAATGGATCGTCGGCAGCGACAGGATCACGTCGGCCTGCCCGCCCCGCGCATCGGCCAGGCGCTGCGCCAGGGGCGCCGCGTCGCAGGCCGGGCAGGCCGAGAGCCGCAGCTCATGCTCGTGCAGGGTGGCGTCGGACATCTCAGTTCACCCGGTTGCCATGGTAGTGGTCGATGCGCTGGCGAAACACCGTGCCGTCGGGCGCCGTCGCCACCAGGTGGATGTTCCACAGCCCCGGCGCCAGATGCAACGGCGCGCGAAACAGCCCGCCGGCATAGGCGAAGGTCGGGTGCTGGTCCTCGCGCACATGGGTCGGGCGGCCGATGGTGACATCCAGCGTCTTGACGGGGGCCGGATTGCCCTGGGCGTCGCGGATCACCAGCACCAGCTCGCGTCCGTCGTAATCGGGCGTCACGGTCCAGTCCAGCGCCTGCTGCGCCGCGCGCTCGCGGTCGAAGGTCTGCGAGGCGACATAGCTGTTCTTGACCTCGAGCCCCGGAAAGGTGCCCACCGCCTTGACGGCCATGAAGACATTGACCGCGATGATGGTGCCGAAGGCCGCAAGGGTAATCAGCAGCACATGCCGGCCGGTCAGTTCGCGCGCCATCATTCGCTCCTTCCGTGAAAGACCGTGTCGATGCTGGCCCTGACGCCATCGGTGGCATCCTCGACCCACAGCGTCAACTCCGCCTGGCCGCCCTCGGCCAAGGCCGAGCCCTTTTCGGCGGTGATATAGACGCGCTGGGTCTGGGTGCTGTCGGCGGCGACGCTGACCCGGCCATCGGGCTGGCCCTCCAGCGAGACCTGGGTGCCCGCCGGCGCGCCGCCGCCGGGACCGGCGACCGAAAGCGTGAAGTCATGCGCCTCGGCCTGCTTGTTGCGCAGCCGCAGCGCATAGGTGTTGCGGATCGCGCCATCGGCCATGGTGACATAGAGCGGATTGCGCACCGGCGTCACGTTGAGGTCCAGCGGCGAGCGCATGAACAGCGCCACGACCAGCGCAGCACCGATCCCGGCCCAGAGCGTGAAATACAGGATCGTGCGCGGCCGCAGGATGTGCTTCATCAGCGGCTTGGGCTGGCCGCCGGCGCGCTCGGCGGTCTCGTCGCGCAGCGCCATGTAGTCGATCAGCCCGCGCGGCTTGCCGATCCTGTCCATCACGTCGTCGCAGGCGTCGATGCACAAAGCGCAGGTGATGCATTCCATCTGCTGGCCGTCGCGGATGTCGATGCCCATCGGGCAGACGTTGACGCAGGCCATGCAGTCGATGCAATCGCCCTTGGTGCCGCCGTCCGAGCGGGTCAGCTCGCCCTTGTGGATCTTGCCGCGTTCCTCGCCGCGCCAGTCGCGATAGGCGACGGTCAGCGTGTCCTCGTCCATCATCGCGGCCTGGATGCGCGGCCAGGGGCAGGCATAGATGCAGATCTGTTCGCGGGCGAAGCCGCCGAACAGGAAAGTCGTCGCGGTCATGGTCGCGATGGTGATATAGGCCACCGGATGCGCCTGGCCGGTCAGCAGGTTGCCCAGAAGCGTCGGCGCATCGGTGAAATAGAACACCCAGGCGCCGCCGGTCAGCGCCGCGATCACCAGCCAGATGGTCCATTTCGACAGCCGCAGCCGCAGCTTCCTGGCGCTCCAGGGTTCGTTCCACAGCCGGACGCGGGCATTGCGGTCGCCCTCGACCCAGCGCTCGGTCAGGATGAACAGGTCGGTCCAGACCGTCTGCGGACAGGCATAGCCGCACCAGACCCGCCCCAGCGCCGAGGTGAACAGAAACAGCCCCAGCCCCGCCATGACCAGAAGCCCCGCGACGAAATAGAATTCATGCGGCCAGATCTCGATCCAGAAGAAATAGAAGCGGCGGTTTGCCAGATCGACCAGCACCGCCTGGTCGGGCAGGCTGGGGCCGCGGTCCCAGCGGATCCAGGGCGTGAGGTAATAGATCCCCAGCGTCACCGCCATGATGATCCATTTCAGGTTGCGAAAGGTGCCCTGCACCCGGCGCGGAAAGATCGGCTCGCGGGCGGCATAAAGACGTGGCGGGTCGATGTCGGATTGCGACATGATTGGCTCCTGTTGCGCGTGGCTTGGGTATAGGCCCTGGCCGCGGGGGCGCATTGATCTGCGTCAAGCGCGGGGCTGGGCGGGTTATACACAGGCCGGGCAGCGGCCGGCATGGGCCGCATTGTCGCATCATGGCCACGGACATGCGCGAAGGCGACTTGCGCCGCCCCGGAGGATTCGCGTTTGATGAAAAACACCGGCCCCCCTGGAAACGCGCGAACAGGACGGGGGGCCGGTGCCTCCGGGGCCGGTTGCCCGGCCACGGATTCGGGATGCTTGTCTGGGCGCTATTCGCCGCCGCCCAGACCGTGCACATAGGATGCGACGGCGCGGATGTCCGCCTCGGACAGCCGGCCGTTCCAGGCCGGCATGACACCGAAGGGGCCGTCGTGGACGATGCGGGTGATCGTCGCCGGGTCCGAGCCATAGAGCCAGACCGCGTCGGTCAGGTCCGGCGCGCCCTGCGCCCGGTCGCCGGTGCCGTCCTCGGCATGGCAGGCGGTGCAGTTGTCGGCAAAGACCGTCGCGCCCTCGGCCGCGAGATCCGCGTCATGCGGCTGCCCGCCCAGTTCCAGCACATAGTTCACCACCTGGGCGATCTGGCTGTTGTCCAGCAATTCGTCGGTGCCGAATTTCGGCATTTCGGAATAGCGGGTCTCCTCGTCCTTGGGATCGCGGATGCCGTGCTGGACGGTGGTGTGGATGTCGTCCAGCGTGCCGCCCCACAGCCAGTCGTTGTCCAGAAGCGTCGGATAGCCCGGATTGCCGCCCGCGCCCGAGCCGTGGCACTGCGCGCACCAGGTGCGGAAGATCGCGGCGCCGGCATTGGCGGTATAGTTCGCCAGGTCCGGATCGGCGGCGACCTGGTCCAGCGGTGTCTCGACCAGCTTGGCCTGGATCGGGGCGTTGGCGTCCTTGAAGCGCTGGATCTCGGCCGCGACATCGCTGCGATAGGTGGTGCCCAGCACGCCCTGGGTCGCGCCGTTCAGCAGCGGGATGGCCGGATAGGCCACGACATAGGCCAGGCCCCAGACGATGGTGGCATAGAAGGACCACAGCCACCAGCGCGGCAGCGGGTTGTCGTATTCCTCGATCCCGTCCCAGCTATGGCCGGTCGAGGGCACCTCGACCACCTTGCGCACGCCCTTGCGGTCGCGCACCACGCGGGTGCTGCCGGCCGGGCGGTGCAGCGGCCGGCCGTCGGGCCCCACGGGCGGATGCGCGGCGATCTGCGCCTTGTTCTCCTCGTCCGCGGCCATGCGTTCCAGTTCGATCCGGTTGTCGGGGTTCTGGGGGCTGGTGTGCTCGTCGTCGGTGTCGGCCATCACTCGACCTCCTTCTCGCCCGCCGTGGCGGGACTCGTCTCGTTACGGAAAATGCTTTCCGCGGCATCGCGGTGCAGCCGGCGCGAGCCGGGCCTGAGCACGAAGGCGATCGCCCCCAGGAAGAACAGCACCAGGGACAGCAGCACCCAGCTGTCGGCCAGTTCGCGCAGGAAGGAATAGATCTCCATGGCGGACCTCAGCGGTTCGGGTCGGGCTCGAAGGTCGAGAAGTCGACCATCGTGCCCAGCACCTGCAGATAGGCGATCAGGGCGTCCATTTCCGACACGCCGGCGCGGCGGTCGTAGTTGCGCTGCAAGGCGCCCGGATAGCGTTCCTCCAGCCCCGAGGCATCCGCGTCGGGATCGGCCTGGGCGCGGAAGTCGGCGGCGGCATTCGTCACCATCTCCTCGCTGTAGGGCACGCCGACCAGCGCGTCGGTCTTCAGCCGGTCCTGCATGTTCGAGGCGTCGATGATGCGGTCATGCAGGAAGCCGTATTTCGGCATGATCGATTCCGGCACCACCGCCTGCGGGTTGGTCAGGTGGTCGATATGCCATTCGTCCGAATAGCGCCCGCCCACCCGGGCCAGGTCCGGCCCGGTGCGTTTCGACCCCCATTGGAACGGATGGTCGTACATCGATTCGGCCGCCAGGCTGTAGTGGCCATAGCGTTCGACCTCGTCGCGCATCGGGCGGATCATCTGGCTGTGGCAGACATAGCAGCCCTCGCGGACATAGATGTCCCGGCCCTTCAGCTCCAAGGGCGTATAGGGCCGCATGCCCGTCACCTTCTCGATGGTGTTCTGCAGATAGAACAGCGGCGCGATCTCGACGATGCCGCCGATGGTGACGACCAGGAAGGAAAAGACCAGCAGCAGCGTGGCGTTCTTTTCCAGGACCTTGTGTTTTTCAAGGATTGCCATGATGCGCCCTTACTCTGCCGGAACCGCGACGGCGGTGGTTGCGGTCTTGGGTTGCTTGGCGACGGTGGCCCACAGGTTGTAGCACATGATCAGCGCGCCGCTGAGATAGAGCACACCCCCCAGGCCACGCACCACGTTCATCGGGAACTTGGCGGCCACGGTGTCGGCGAAGGCGTTGACCAGGAAGCCCTGGGCGTCGACCTCGCGCCACATCAGCCCTTCCATGATGCCCGAGACCCACATCGAGGCGGCGTAGAGCACCAGGCCGATGGTGGCGAGCCAGAAGTGCCAGCTGACCAGGCCCGTCGAATACAGCCGCTCGCGGCCCCACAGGCGCGGCGTCAGGTAGTAGAGCGCGCCGAAGGTGATCATGCCGTTCCAGCCCAGGGCGCCGGAATGCACATGGCCGATGGTCCAGTCGGTATAGTGCGACAGCGAGTTGACCGCCTTGATCGACATCATCGGCCCTTCGAAGGTCGCCATGCCGTAGAAGCCGACGGCCACCACCATCATGCGGATGATCGGATCGGTGCGCAGCTTGTCCCAGGCGCCCGACAGCGTCATCAGCCCGTTGATCATGCCGCCCCAGCTGGGCATCCACAGGATGATCGAAAACACCATGCCCAGCGTCGAGGCCCAGTCGGGCAGCGCGGTATAGTGCAGATGGTGCGGACCGGCCCAGATATACAGAAAGATCAGCGCCCAGAAGTGGATGATGGACAGCTTGTAGCTGTAGACCGGACGCTCGGCCTGCTTGGGGATGAAGTAATACATCATGCCCAGGAAGCCGGCGGTCAGGAAGAAGCCCACGGCGTTGTGGCCATACCACCATTGCACCATGCCGTCCTGCACGCCCGAGAACACCTGCACCGATTTCGAGCCTAGGAAGCTGACCGGCACCGACAGGTTGTTGACGATATGCAGCATGGCGATGGTGACGATGAAGGACAGGTAGAACCAGTTCGCCACGTAGATATGCGGTTCCTTGCGCTTCAGGATCGTGCCCAGGAACACCGCGAGATAGACGACCCAGACCAGCGTCAGCCACCAGTCGACATACCATTCCGGCTCGGCATATTCCTTGGACTGGGTGGCGCCCAGGATATAGCCGGTCGCGGCCAGGACGATGAACAGGTTGTAGCCCCAGAACACGAACCAGGCGGCATTGCCGCCCCAGAGCCTGGCCGCCGAGGTGCGCTGGACGACATAGAACGAGGTCGCGATCAGCGCGTTGCCGCCAAAGGCGAAGATCACCGCGCTGGTATGCAGCGGCCGCAGCTTGCCGAAGTTCGTGTAGCCCATGGTGAAGTCGCTGAGGTTCAGCGCCGGGAAGGCCAGTTGGAAGGCGATGACCACGCCGACCAGGAAGCCGACCACGCCCCAGAAGGCGGTGGCGACGACCCCGGCCCGGACCACGCCGTCCATGTATTCGCTTTCCGGGTGCGGGTCGAGCAGCGGCTGCTCGTTGCCCATCTGGCGCAGCACCCGCACGAACATGAACCCGGCCGCCAGCATCACGATCAGCGCGTTCACCAGATAGGCGGGATCATCGGGTCGCGCGTAATTGGCGGCGAGGGCGGCCAGAACCGCGATCACCCCCAGCGCGATCAGCTTGATGGTATCCAACATGACTTTCCTGTCCTTCATCCTTTGCCGGCGGCCGCGAATCACCCGCGCCTGCGCTGGAATTTCGGCCTCGACACCCCTCTTCTACAGGCGCACGGTTTCGTGACACTTTGATCTGCATCAATCGTTTCGTTCGCAAGGGGTGTAAAATCGCCTCCTGACCGGACAGGATAGCCACGCCAGCGCCGGCCAGGCCCTTGATTCCCTTCCGGGAAGCCGGCGCCCGGGACCAACTGCCAAAAAGGAGACTGCCCATGGGATACAAGACCATCCTGACCGTCCTGACCGAAACCGGCCAGCACGAGCAGTTGGACGCGGCGCTTGCCATGACCCGGCGCGAGGATGCGCATCTCGACATCTTCTGCATGGGCGTCGACCATACGCAAAGCGGCTATTACTATGCCGGCGCCTCGGCCTATGTGTTCCAGGAATCCATCGACAAGGCCATGGCCGCCGCCAGCGACCTGGAGCAGAAGGTGCGCGAGCGGCTGAATGCCGAGGACGTGCGCTGGTCGGTCGATTCCGCCGTGGCCCAGGTCGGCGGCATGTCGACGCTGGTCGGCATGCGCGCGCGCTATTCCGACCTGGTGGTGCTGAACCGGCCCTATGGTCCCGGCGCGACCCCCGATGCCGAGGCGATCACCGAGGCGGCGCTGTTCGAGGGCTCGGCCCCGGTGCTGATCGTGCCGCACCAGCTGACCGAGCCCTTCGGCAAGCGCATCGTCATCGCCTGGAACCAGTCGAACGAGGCCCTGGCCGCCGTGCGCCGCGCCCTGCCGCTGCTGGTCGCCGCCGAATGCGTCGAGATCACCGTGATCGACCCTTCGCCCAACGGCCCGGAGCGCTCGGACCCCGGCGGGGCGCTGTGCCAGATGCTGACCCGGCATGGCGTGCGGGCCGAGATCTCGGTGCTGGCGCGCACCCTGCCCCAGGTCAGCGACATCCTGAACCGGCGCGTGACCGAGATCGGCGCCGACATGCTGGTCATGGGTGCCTATGGCCATTCGCGCTTCCGCCAGGCGATCCTGGGCGGCGCGACGCGCAACATGCTGGAAAAGGCCGAGGTGCCGGTGCTGATGGCGCGCTGATCCGCGGCGCCCCCCGCCCTGCCGGGGGGCATTGCCCGCCTCAGCTCAGGGGGCCGCCGTCCGAATCGTCGCCGCTTTCCAGGACCAGGCGCTGGAACGAGGGCACGATGACCCGGCGCTTGCCGTCTAGCTCGATCACCCCCTCGCGCTTCAGGGCGCTCATCTGCCGGCTGACGGTCTCCAGCGTCAGTCCCAGATAATCGGCCATGGCCTCGCGGGTCAGCGGCAGTTCGATGGCGATGCGCCCCTCGGGCCGGCGCTTGATCAGCGCCGCCTCGCGCCGCGCCAGGATCACCAGCAGCGAGGCGATCTTCTCGCGCGCCGACTTGCGGCCCAGCAGCAAGAGCCAGTCGCGGGCGGCGTCAAGCTCGTCCAGCGTCATCTCCAGCAGCCGGCCGGCGATGCGCGGAATGTCGATCAGCAGCTTCTCGAAGGGCTTGCGGCGAAAGCAGCACAACAGCAGGTCGCTGGTCGCGGTCACGGTATAGGCCGCGACATCGCGCCCCGGCCGGCCCAGGAAATCGCTGGGCAGCAGAAGCCCCACCATCTGCGTGCGACCATCCTCGAGCTGCTGGGTCAGCCCGGCCATGCCGGACACCACGGAACCCACGAAATCCAGCCGGTCGCCGGCCCAGACCACCACCTGCCCGGCCTCGAAGCGGCGATAGTATTTCATGCTCTCCAGCTCGGAAAGCTCATCGCCGCCGCAATGCGAACACACCGCCCGTTCCTTGATCGGGCAGATGTGGCAGGGCTGCTGCGTCGCAACAAGGGCGGCGTCGTGTGGCATGTTGATCTGGGTCAATGTCCTGGCGCGTGTTCTGGGCCAAGGATAGCGTCATGACACAGCAATCGCAACTTGAACGCCTGGGACTGTTTGACGCGCGGGTCCCCCGCTACACGAGCTACCCCACGGCACCCCATTTCACCCCCGCCGTGAACGGGGCCGAATTCGGCCGCTGGCTGGATGCGATTCCCGAAGGCGCGGCGATCTCGCTCTACATGCATGTGCCGTTCTGCCGGCGGCTGTGCTGGTTCTGCGCCTGCCGCACCCAGGGCACGCAGTCGGATGCGCCGGTGCGCGCCTATGTCCAGGCGCTGCTGACCGAGCTCGAGACGCTGCGCGCCGCGCTGCCTCGCGGCGTGCAGCTGTCGCGGCTGCATTGGGGCGGCGGCACGCCGACGCTGATGCAGCCCGACATGATGCGCGACCTGGCCCAGGCCGTCCGCGCCGCCTTCCCGCTGGCCGAGGGCGCCGAATTCTCGGTCGAGATCGACCCGAACGAGATCGACGAGCCCCGCATGGACGCCCTGGCCGAATCGGGCCTGACCCGGGCCTCGATCGGGGTGCAGGACTTCGACCCCGAGATCCAGCGCATCATCGGCCGCGAGCAGAGTTTCGAGCTGACCAAGCGCGCCGTGGACATGATCCGCGACCGCGGCGTCGCCAGCCTGAACGCCGACATCCTCTATGGCCTGCCCGAACAGGATCCGCGCCGCATCGCCGAATCGGTGCAGAAGCTCCTGGCGCTGTCGCCGGACCGGGTGGCGCTCTACGGCTATGCGCATGTGCCTTGGATGGCCAAGCGCCAGGTCATGATCCCCTCGGAATCGCTGCCCGACCCGCATGGCCGGCTCAAGCTCTTCGAGACCGCCCGGGCGCTGTTCCTGGCCGACAGCTATGACGAGATCGGCATCGACCATTTCGCCCGCCCCGGCGACGGGCTGGCCACGGCGCAAAAGGCCGGGCTGCTGCGGCGCAACTTCCAGGGCTATACCGACGACCGGGCCGAGGTGCTGGTCGGGCTTGGCGCCTCGTCGATCTCGCGCTTCCCGCAGGGCTATGCCCAGAACGCGCCGGCGACCGGCGCCTATCTGGGCCATGTCCGCGCCGGCCGCTTCCCCACCACGCGCGGCCATGTCTTCAGCGCCGAGGACCGCTGGCGCGCCCGCATGATCGAGGCGCTGATGTGCGACTTCCGCATCGACGCGCAGGAATTCGCCGGCCATGGCTTCGATGCCGAAAGCCTCGCCCGCCTCTTCGCCCCGGTGGCCGAGCGTTTCGGCGAGATGGTCCAATGCGACGCGGCCGGCCTCAGCATCACGCCCGAGGGCCGGCCGCTGACCCGGATGATCGCCCGCATGTTCGACGGCTACGACATGGCCGCCTCGGGCCATTCCGGCGCGATCTGAGGCCTCGGCTTCTTTGCTCTGCAAATACCCAAGCAGCCGCGCCACAAGCGCAGCCGCGCCTCAATGCGCCTCGGCCCAGCTCGCCCCCTGCCCGGCATCGACGATCAGCGGCACGTCCAGGCGCACGGCCGGCTCGGCCGCGCCCTGCATGACGCCGCGCGCCACCGCGATCAGCGCGTCCACCGCACCCTCCTCGACCTCGAAGACCAGTTCGTCATGCACCTGCAAGAGCATTCGCGCCGGCAGATGCGCGATGGCCTCGGGCATGCGGATCATGGCGCGCCGGATGATGTCGGCCGCCGCACCTTGGATCGGTGCATTGATCGCCGCGCGCCGGGCACCGCCGGCCGAAGGGCCGCTGAGGTTGATGCCCGGCGTGTTGATGCGCCGCCCGAACAGCGTGCGCACGAATCCGTCCTGCTTGGCCTCGGCCACGGTGCGGTCCATATAGGCGCGAATCTCGGGGAAACGCTCGAAATAGGTGTCGATGAAGGCCTGCGCCTCGGCGCGCGGAATGCGCAGGTTGCGCGACAGGCCGAAGCCGGAAATGCCGTAGATCACCCCGAAATTGATCGCCTTGGCGCGGCGGCGGATCATCGGATCCATGCCTTCGACCGGCACGCCGAACATCTGGCTCGCGGTCATGGCGTGGATGTCGATGCCGTCGCGGAAGGCCTGTTTCAGCGCCGGGATCGCCGCGACATGCGCGAGGATCCGCAGCTCGATCTGGCTGTAGTCCAGGCTGACCAGCCGGTGCCCCTCGGCGGCGATGAAGGCCTCGCGGATGCGCCGGCCCTCCTCGGTCCTGACCGGAATGTTCTGCAGGTTCGGATCGGTCGAGGCCAGCCGCCCGGTCTGGGCGCCGGCGATGGAATAGCAGGTATGGACCCGCCCGGTCGCCGCGTTCACATGCAGCGGCAGCGCATCGGTATAGGTCGATTTCAGCTTCGAGATCGCCCGCCAGTCCAGCACGCGCGAGGGCAGGTCGTGGCCCTCGGCCGCCAGGTCCTCCAGCACCTCGGCGCTGGTCGAGAAGGCGCCGGTCTTGCCCTGCTTGCCGCCAGAGAGCCCCATGCGGTCGAACAGGATCTCGCCCAGCTGCTTGGGGCTGCCGACGTTGAAGGGCCCGCCGGCCAAGGCGTGGATCTCGGCCTCCAGCGCCGCCATCTTCTGCGCAAAGGCGCTCGACATGCGGCGCAGGTGGTCGGCGTCGATGCGGATGCCGGCCATCTCCATCCCGGCCAGCACCGGCACCATCGGCCGCTCCAGCCGCTCATAGGCGCTCGCCACCCGCTCGCGCGCCAGCTGCGGACGGAAATGATGCCAGAGCCGCCAGGTCACCTCGGCATCCTCGGCGGCATATTCGGCGGCCCTGTCGATGGCGACCTGCTGGAAGCCGATCTGCGCCTTGCCCGAGCCGATCAGGTCCTTGATCGGCACGCAGCTGTGGCCCAGGTAGGTCTGCGCCAACTCGTCCATGCCGTGGTTGTGGGTGCCGGCATTCAGCGCATAGGACATCAGCATGGTGTCCTCGACCGGCGCCATGGCGATGCCCAGCCGGGCGAAGATCTTGACGTCATACTTGATGTTCTGGCCGATCTTCAGGGTGGCATCATCCTCCAGCACCGGCTTCAGCAGCGCCAGCGCCCGGTCGGCGGGGATCTGACACTCGGCCAGCACCGGTCCGCCGAACAGGTCGCCCGTCGCGCCCTCGCCGACATGGCCCAGCGGGATATAGCAGGCCCGCCCCGGCCCGGTGCAAAGCGAAACCCCGACCAGATCGGCCGCCATCTCGTCAAGCCCGGTGGTCTCGGTATCGACCGCGACGATGCCGGTCTCGGCGATGCCGTCCAGCCAGGCGGCCAGCGCCGCCTCGTCGCGGATGACCTCGTAGCGGCTGCGGTCGATGGCCGGCAATTCCCGCGCCGCCGGCCCCGTGACGGGCGCCACCGCAATCTCGGGCGCGGCCGGCACCGCGGCCCCCAGCTTCTCGGCCACGCGATTGACCAGGGTGCGGAACTCCATCCGCTGCAGGAATTCCAGCAGCGCCTGCGCCTCGGGCGCCCGGATCGACAGGCTTTCCAGCGTGAAGTCCAGCGGCGTGTCGCAATCCAGCTCGACCAGCCGCTTCGAGATGCGGATCTGCTCGGCATGGTCGATCAGGGTCTGGCGACGCTTGGGCTGCCTGATCTCACCCGCGCGCGCCAGCAGGCTCTCCAGGTCGCCATATTCCTCGATCAGCTGCGCGGCGGTCTTGATGCCGATCCCGGGCGCCCCCGGCACGTTGTCGATGGAATCGCCGGCCAGGGCCTGGACGTCGATCACCCGCTCGGGCCCGACGCCGAATTTCTCGCGCACCTCGTCGGGGCCGATGGGCTTGCCCTTGATCGGGTCCATCATCTCGACCCCGCCGCCGACCAGCTGCATCAGGTCCTTGTCGCTGCTGATAATGGTGACGCGCCCGCCGGCATCGCGTGCCCGGCAGGACAGCGCCGCGATGATGTCGTCGGCCTCATAGCCCTCGGTCTCGATGCAGGCGATGTTGAAGGCCCGCGTCGCCTCGCGGGTCAGGGGAAACTGCGGCCGCAGATCCTCGGGCGGCTCGGGCCGGTTCGCCTTGTAGAGCGGATAGATGTCGTTGCGGAAGGTCTTGGCGCTATGGTCGAAGATCACCGCCGCATGGGTCGGCTGGTCCGAGCCCGAGCCGTCCTGGATATATTTCCACAGCATGTTGCAGAAGCCGGCGACCGCCCCGATCGGCAGCCCGTCCGAGCGCCGCGTCAGGGGCGGCAGCGCGTGATAGGCGCGAAAGATGAAGGCCGAGCCGTCGATCAGATGCAGGTGATGGCCCTTGCCGAATACGTCCGTCATCTGCGCCCCATCCTTCTGCCAGCGTCCAAGGCCCCTTGATGCCACGAAGCGCCGACCGGGCCAAGACCGCCCCCGCCTTCACTGTTTCACAAATACCCCCGCCGGAGGCCGGCAACCGCGCCGTCCCCGGACAAGGCCCGCCATGGCGCAGGGTCAGTGATCGTCGTGGGCGTGGGCGCGGTCGATGACGAAGCGCTTGTCGCAATAGCCGCATTCGACCCAGCCGCTGTCCTGCGGAATGGCCAGCCAGACGCGCGGATGGCCCAGGCCCCGCGCCTCGTCGCCGTCGCAGGCGACCTTCCAGCGGGTGACGGTCTGGATCTCGGGGGCCGGGATGGTCATGGCGGTTCCTTGAGCTTTGACGACAAACGCGGTTAAACCGGCGGCAATCATAATGAACGCGAAGAGCCGATGCCAGCCCCCGCAAGCAGTCCGAACGCCATCGAAATCACGGGCCTGACCAAGACCTATGCCGCCGCCGGCAAGGCGCCGGCGAAACATGCGCTCAAGGGGCTGGACCTGGCGATTCCCGCCGGCTCGATCTTCGGCCTGCTGGGTCCGAACGGCGCCGGCAAGTCGACCACGATCAACATCATGGCCGGGCTGGTGCGCAAGACCGCGGGCCGGGTGACGATCTGGGGCTTCGACCAGGACGTGAACCCGCGCCAGTCCCGCGCCGCCATCGGCGTCATGCCGCAGGAACTGAACATCGACCCGTTCCTGTCGCCCCGCGCCAGCCTCGAGGTGCAGGCCGGGCTCTATGGCGTGCCGAAGCGCGAGCGCTGGACGGACGAGCTGCTGGAACTGGTCGGGCTGACCGACCAGGCGGAAAGCTATTCGCGCCACCTGTCGGGCGGCATGAAGCGGCGGCTCTTGCTGGCCAAGGCGCTGGTGCATCGCCCGCAGATCCTGGTGCTGGACGAGCCGACCGCCGGCGTGGACATCCAGCTGCGCGAGATGCTGTGGCGCAACGTGCGGCGGCTGAACGACCAGGGCATGACCATCATCCTGACCACGCATTACCTCGAGGAAGCCGAGCAGATGTGCGACCGCATCGCCATCATCGACCGCGGCGCGCTGATCCTGTCCGAACCGACCGCCGCCCTGCTCGGCCGCGCCGATTCCAAGACGCTGATCGTGGACACCGGCGAGAGCCGCGCCCTGCCCGCCCTGCCCGAGGGCGTGCGGGCCGAACGCCGCGCCGACGGCCGCCTCGCCCTAAGCTATGTGCCCTCGCGCATCGCCGCCGACCGGCTCATCGACGCGCTGCGCGACGCGGGCCTCGCCATCCGCGACGTCGCGGTCGAGGCGCCGGACCTGGAAGACGTCTTCGTCCAGCTGACCTCGCGCTGAAGCGCCTCAGCCGGCCGAGACCATGCGTCCCATCGGCCGGCCGCCCAGGATATGCATGTGGAAATGCGGCACCTCCTGCACGCCGTCCGGCCCGGCATTGGTGATGGCGCGGAAGCCGGCGCCGCCGTCCAAGTCCACGCCCAGCTCGCGCACCACGCGGGCGATGGCGCGGTGGAAATCGACGATCTCGGCGTCCGAGGCATTGGCGGCGAAATCGTCGTAGCTGACATAGGCGCCGCGCGGGATCGCCAGCACATGCACCGGCGCCTGCGGGCGGATGTCGCGGAAGACCAGCGTGTGCTCGGTCTCCAGCACGGTGTCGTTCGGGATCTCGCCGCGCAGGATGCGGGCAAAGATGTTCTGCGGGTCATAGGCCGGCATGTTCTCGTCTCCTCAGTCGGTGAACAGATGCGGGGTTCTGGCCAGCGTCAGCGCGGCCTCGGGCAGCAGGTCGAGGAATCGGGCCAGGTGGACGGCGTTCTCCTCGGGGCTGCGCCAGGGGGCGATGGCGTGAAAGCCGGGGAAATCCATGTCGCGCAGCCGCTCGGCCTCGTGCTCCAGGTCGGCGCGCACCGTGGGCAGCAGCCGCTCGATCACCTCGGGCGCGGTCTGCGCCCCGGCCAGGCCGACCCGGCCGATATGGCCGCGCAGGTAGTCGTCGTCGAAATCCGAATCGATCAGCAACAGCCGCGTGTCGGCCTTGTCGGCCATCAGGTCCTGGATCAGGTGCAGCGCCGAGGGGTCGAGGCAGATCACCAGCTGGTTCGACTCGAAATTCTCGAACAGCAGCCGGATCAGCGCGCGGCGGTGCCGGTCGCGCTTTTCCAGCGTGGTCTCGACCCCGCCCAGGTCGGGCAGATGCGCCTCGAGCTCGTTGAACAGGAAATCCACCGCCGGGATCGTCGTCCCGGCCCGGATCTGCGCGGTCAGGCGCTTGGCCACATGCCATTTCTTCGAGACCACCAGCAGCAGCGTGTTGTTGCGGCCCAGGCTGCCCTCGGCCTCCCAGAAGCGCTGGCCGAAGCGGCGCCCGACCCGGCCCTGCCCGGTCAGGAAGCGGAAGAGCCCGGTCGCCTCGTTCGAGATCGGGAAATGCACCCCGGTCGCCGCCCAGAGCGCCCCCAGCCTTTCGCGCAGCCGGATCGCCTCGGGCGAGATCTTGCGCGCGAACAGGGAGTCCTGGCCCATCAGCAGGTCATACTGATCGTTGTAGAAGGTCACCGGCATGCCGTAATCGGTAAAGACCAGATAGGTCAGCGTCCGCGAACGGATCTGCTTTCGCGGCACGACATGGGGCACGATGGTCTGGAAGAAGGTCTCGTCCGGGATCCAGGTCGTGGCGAAGAATCGCATGACATCGGCGCGCGCGGCGCAGAACTCCAGCACCTTCTCGACGGTCTGGCGGCGCAGGCACCACCATTGCGAGCCGATCATGACCTGGATGTCGGCCGGGATGCTGCGGGTCAGGCCGAATCGCTTCTGCAGGTCGTAGCTGGCGTAGAACAGCCATTTCCGCGTGCGTTCGTTGAACCAGTGGCGATAGATCAGCCGCTCTTCCTTGAAGCCGGTCTTGATCCAGTCCGATTCGAAGAAGTCGAAGCTCTCGATATAGTCGCAGTCCTCGGCGTCGAGGAAGGCGCGGGCGTATTCGGCCGACTTGATCGGCATGCAATCGCCCGAGAGCATGTAGAAATGCGTCGCCAGCGGAAAGGCCGCCACGGCCGAGCGCACGGCCTCCAGCGTGGCGCCGACCAGCGACCACTCGCCCCAGCCGCATTTCCAGCGGCGCTGCGCGAAGACCACGGACGGATTGTCGGCCAGCGCCGCGCGGATGGCGTCGAAATCCTTCGGATTGGCGCGGCCGTCGAAATGGATCGAGACATAGTCGCCGGTCGCGGTCAGGCGCTTGGCCTGCGCGATGACCCCCTTCGGATCCTTGTGGCAAAGCAGAATGAAGGCAATCCGCGCCATTCTCTATCCCATCTTCCCGGTTCGCGCCCGGAACGCTCTACAGCAGGTTGAATCTCTGCCGGTGATTTGCTTTGTGTCCTTACCGATTTTGACCGGGCCGGCAACCCGGCCCGCACCCGGCCCGCAGCGGGCGCGGCAATGTGAACAGGAAAGGCACGGAATGGGCTTCCCAGGAACTTGGATGACCGAAAGCGGTAGCATGGTCTATCGCGTGGTGCCGAAATGCGCCTGTTCGTCGATCGGGCAGATCATGTTCTATTCCGACCACGGCCGCTATTTCGACGGCGACATCCACGATTCCACCGAGGGCCTGCACAAGTGGAACCAGGAGGCCAGCCAGCCGCTGATCGAGAAATCGGTCAAGGCGCATGAGGCGCTGACCTTCACCTGCGTCAGGAACCCCTATGGCCGCATCCTGTCCTCGTTCTTCGACAAGATCGCCGGCATCCAGAGGAACGGCAAGCGCTATCGCGGCAACCTGGTGCCGCAGCTGATCCAGCGCTACGGCATCGACGTCGGCAGCCCCGAGAACGGCTTCGAGTTCGACCAGATCGCCAGCTTCCGCCGCTTCCTGCTGTTCGCACGCGACACCATCCGCTGGCGCCGGCCGATGGAGCCGGACATCCACTGGTCGGCCATGTCGGGCCATATCTCGACCTTCATCGTGAACGGCGGCCGCTACGACCAGATCTTCTTCACCGAGAAGTTCAACGAGGGCATGCAGAAGGTGCTGGACGCCGCGCCGACGCCGGTCAAGCTCGACGTGAACGACGTGCCCAAGTTCAACGAATCGGAAGGCCACGGCCCCAAGCGCGCGCACAGGATCAGCGACTATTTCGACGACCTGTCGCGCCACCTGGTCTGGGAGATCTACAAGAAGGACTTCCAGCTCTTCAAATATGACTTCGACGATCCCGACAACAAATATCCCAGGCACGAAGTCGACCTGGACGAAGTCCACGCCAAGCTGGGCCGCTGAGTCCGTCGCGCCGGCCCGCACCCCGGGCCGGCGCCGCTGCGGGCCGCCGCCGCCCGCTTTCACCGTTTTCCAAATACCCCGCCGGAGGCAGCGCCGCACGGCGGCGCTTTCTTCCTGCCCACCCAAGTTTTCCCTTGCGAAAACCGGGAAAGCCGCTATTTTCCGCGCTTCATCCGACCGGCGGGGCATCACCCGGACCGTTGCCCCCGTGCGCCAGACTTGTTTCGCGCCTTGCGGTTCACGCGCTCTTGGCCTATGCCCGCCCCAGAAACGAAATCAGAATCCGGGGCCGCCCAGTCGGGTTGCCCCCCGAACCACTTGAGGTTGAGACATGGCCGTCCCTCAGAACCGAGTTACCCGGTCCCGCCGCAACATGCGCCGCTCGCACGACGCGCTGGTCGCCGGCAACCCGAACGAATGCAGCAACTGCGGCGAGCTGAAGCGCCCGCATCACGTCTGCCCCTCCTGCGGCCATTACGCCGACCGCGAGGTCGTGGCGCAGGCCAATGAGGTCGACCTGGACGAAGACGCGGCCTGAGCGGACTGACCGCGGATATGGTCTCGGCAGGCTCCACGACGCTGCCGCGCACCCCGGAGACCGGGGGCGTGGTGATCTCGGTTGATGCAATGGGCGGCGATCGCGGACCTTCCGTGGTGGTCGCCGGCATTGCCGAAAGCGCCGAGAAGAACCCCGATATCCGTTTCATCCTGCACGGCCCCGGCGCCGAACTGGAAGCCCTGGTCGCCCGCCGGCCCGGGCTTGCCCTGCGTTGCGACATCCGCGACGCCCCCGGCGTGGTGACCATGGGCGACAAGCCCAGCCAGGTGCTGCGCAAGGGCGAAGGCACCTCGATGTGGTCGACGCTCGAATCTGTGCGGCAGGGCGAGGCCACGGCCGCCGTCTCCTGCGGCAATACCGGCGCGCTGATGGCGATGTCGATGATCCGGCTGCGCAAGCTGCCCGGCGTCAACCGGCCGGCCATCGCCTGCCTCTGGCCCTCGCGCAATCCGCAGGGCTTCAACGTCATGCTGGACGTGGGCGCCGACATCCGCGCCGATGCGCAGGACCTGCTGGCCTATGCGCTGATGGGCGCCGCCTATGCCCGCAACGGCCTGGGCCTTGCCCGGCCGCGCGTCGGGCTGCTGAACGTCGGGACCGAGGAACACAAGGGCCGCCCCGAGCTGAAACAGGCGCATGAGCTGATGCCCGCCTCGGCAAAGACGGCGAATTTCGACTATGTCGGCTTCGTCGAGGGCGGCGATCTGCCCTCGGACCGGGTGGATGTGATCGTCACCGACGGCTTCACCGGCAATGTCGCGCTGAAGACCGGCGAGGGCACCGCCAAGCTGGTCGGCGACCTGCTCAAGGAAGCCTTCGGCAAGTCCGTGCTGTCGAAATTCGCGGCACTGCTGGCGATGGGCTCGCTGAAGCGGCTGCAAAAGCGCATCGACCCGCGCCGCGTCAACGGCGGCGTCTTCCTGGGCCTGAACGGAACCGTGGTGAAATCGCATGGCTCGGCCGATGCGACCGGGGTTTCGGCGGCGGTCAAGCTGGCCTTCCAACTGGCGCAATCCGGCTTCCAGGACCGGCTGGCGGCGCGCCTCGCCCAGATCCATGCCGGCGCCGAGACCGATGGCGCCGCGCCAACCGAGGGAGCGTCCTGATGCGGCGAGCGATCGTCCGGGGAACCGGCCACTACCTGCCCGAACGGGTGGTCGAGAACAGCTGGTTCGAGGACAAGCTGGACACCAGCGACGAATGGATCCGCGCCCGCACCGGCATCGAGCGGCGCCATTTCGCGGCCGAGGGCCAGCGCACCAGCGATCTCGGCATCCTTGCTGCCCGCGCGGCGCTGGACAGGGCCGGGCTGGCGGCACAGGACATCGACGCGGTGATCGTCGCGACCTCGACTCCCGACCTGACCTTCCCCTCGGTCGCGACCATGGTGCAGGCTGGGCTGGGCATGCGCCAAGGCTTCGCCTATGACCTGCAGGCGGTCTGCGCCGGCTTCGTCTATGCGCTGGCCAATGCCGACGCGATGATCCGCGCCGGCCTGGCCGAGCGGGTGCTGGTCATCGGCGCCGAGACCTTCAGCCGCATCATGGACTGGACCGACCGCGGCACCTGCGTGCTGTTCGGCGACGGCGCCGGCGCCGTTGTGCTGGAGGCCGCCGAGGGCGCCGGCACCGCGCAGGACCGCGGCATCCTCGCCACCGACCTGAACAGCGACGGGCAGTATCGCGATCTGCTCTATGTCGACGGCGGCGTCGCCTCGACCGGCACCGCCGGATATCTGCGCATGCAGGGCAACCTGGTGTTCCGCCACGCGGTCGAGAAACTGGCCGACACCGCGCATCGCGCGCTGGACAAGGCCGGGATCACGCCCGAGCAGGTGGATTGGCTGGTGCCGCACCAGGCCAATCTGCGCATCATCGAGGCCACCGCCAAGCGCATGCACCTGCCGATGCAGAAGGTGGTGCTGACCGTCGCGGACCATGGCAATACCTCGGCCGCCTCGATCCCGCTGGCGCTGTCGGTCGCCGATGCGCAGGGCCGTTTCAAGCCCGGCGACCTGCTGGTGGTCGAGGCCATCGGCGGCGGCCTGGCCTGGGGCTCGGCCGTGCTGCGCTGGTAAATGCGGAAACGGCGGGTTCCCCCGCCGCCTGCCGCCTTGCCATGAATGTCATGCGGACCGGCTGTTCGCCGCGCTGTCGTCCAGCACGCCGGCGGCGCCCTTCAGCTTCTGCCGTTCCTCGATCAGCGCCCGTTTCAGCTTGCGCTTCCATTTGCTGGTCATCTCATGCCTCCCATGAAACCGGCAGCGGGTTGCTGCGCCATGATCGCAGCCTAGCACAACCTGCGGAAAATTTCACGACAAAGGTGATAGATATTTAAGGCTATCGCTCGGCGCCGAAGCCCCAGCGCAAGCCGTTATTTCAACTGCGAATCCTTGGACCCGCGCCGATTGATCCCCGCCGCCGGACGGAACGCCTTGTCGCGCCCCGACTGGCAGGAGACGCACAGCCGCACGCCGGGAATCGCCTGTCGCCGGGCCTCGGGAATCGGCTCATCGCATTCGTCGCAGAATTCGGCGCTGTCGCCCAGGGCGCGATGGGCGTTGCGCGCGCGCATCCGCTCGATCGCCTCCTGGGTCGAGATGTCGATCTGCTCGTTGACCGCCTCGTCGCGTGCCCAACCGCCCGCCATGTCTGCCGCTCCGTCCCGGGTTACGCTGCAAAGATAGGAAGCAAAACCCCGCCCTCCAAGCCCATGCGCGCAGGGAATGCGCGGGGTCTTGCCGGTAAGGCGCGAATAACGCGGAACAAAATCCGGCATGCGGGAACGGAATCGAAGCGCCGGTTGTTGACTCGGCATCCTAAAGAACTCATCCTGCACAGCATTCATGAGGTTTCCGAGATGAGCGACTCTACCCTGACCCGCATGGACCTGGCCGAAGCCGTGTTCCGTGAGGTGGGTCTGTCCCGCCACGAATCGGCCCAACTCGTCGAAAGCGTGCTCGGCCATGTTTCGGACGCGCTGGTGCGCGGCGAACAGGTCAAGATCTCGTCCTTCGGCACGTTTTCGGTGCGCGACAAGAACGAGCGCGTCGGCCGCAATCCCAAGACCGGCGAGGAAGTGCCGATCACCCCGCGCCGGGTGCTGTCCTTCCGGCCCTCGCATCTGATGAAGGACCGCGTCGCGGCGGGGAACAGGCGCAAGGGCTGATGAGCAAGTCGCCCGACGCCTTCCGATCCATCGGAGAGGTCTCGCGCCTCGTGGGCGTCGCGCCGCATGTGCTGCGCTATTGGGAATCGCAATTCCCGCAACTGGCCCCGGTCAAGCGCGCCGACGGCCGCCGCTATTATCGCCCCGACGACGTGCGGCTGGCCGCGGGCCTGTGCCAGGTCATGCGCGAGGAAGGGCTCAGCATCCGCGGTGCCCGCCGCCTGATCGCGGCGGATCGCGGCCTGGGCCTGCGCGAGATCGGTGCCGCGCGGCTGGGCGAGAGACAGGACGTGGCCCCCCCGGCCGCGCCCGCAGCGCCCGAATCGACGCGCCCGCCGCGCCGCGCATCCAGGCCTGCCGAATCCCTGCCGCTGTTCGAGCGGCCCGCCGCCGCGCCCGACTGGCTGGCCCGCCTCGTCACCGCCGCCGCCCGGCTGCGCCGGCAGGAGTTGCAGGGCCGCGCCCTGCCCGACCGGGCCCGACAGCTGCGCATGGCGCTGCGCGACCCGCGCTGAGCGCATGGCAGCGCATCCCTTGTCGCCGCATGCTGCAACAATCGAATTTCCCGACCAGATTTCCGCGCTTGGCCCCTTGTGCTGGCCGCCCGCTTCGCTCTATATGCCCCTCGTCGGGCCGTGGCGCAGCCTGGTTAGCGCGTCCGTCTGGGGGGCGGAAGGCCGCGAGTTCGAATCTCGCCGGCCCGACCATTCCGAAAACGCCCATCCCTTTGCGGGGGTGGGCGTTTCCTTTTGCCGAAAGGGTTTGCCTTGAACGGTGTCCTGCCCGATTCCCGCCTGCGCCAGCTGATCGATTCCGGCGCCATCCGCGCCGAAAGCCCGATCCTGCCCGAGCAGATCCAGCCTGCCAGCCTCGACCTGCGGCTGGGCGCGACCGCCTGGCGGCTGCGCGCCTCGTTCCTGGCCGGCCAGGGCCGCAAGGTCAGCGACCGGCTGGCGGATTTCGAGATGCACCGCATGGACCTGACCGACGGCGCCGTGCTGGAAAAGGGCTGCGTCTACCTGGTGCCGCTGATGGAACGGCTGTCGCTGCCGCATGGCCTCGACGCGGTCGCCAATGCGAAAAGCTCGACCGGCCGGCTGGACCTGCTGACCCGCCTCGTCACCGACGAGGGCACCGAATTCGACCGCCTGCCGCCGGGCTACGACGGCCCGATCTACGCCGAGATCTGCCCGCGCAGCTACTCGGTCCTGGTCCGGCCCGGCATGCGGCTGAACCAGCTGCGGCTGCGCCAGGGCCAGGCGGTGCTCTCGGACGCCGAGCTGCAGGAATTGCACGCCCGCGAGCCGCTGGTCAGCGGCCAGGCGCTGATCGACGACGGCCTGGGCTTCTCGGTCGACCTGCGGCCCGAGTCCGGCGACCTGGTCGGCTATCGCGCCCGCCCGCATAGCGGCGTCATCGACCTCGACCGCATCGGCGCCTATCGCGCCCGCGACTTCTGGGACGAACTGCGCACCAGCGACGGCCAGCTGATCCTCGACCCCGGTGCCTTCTACATCCTCGTCAGCCGCGAAGCGGTGGCGATCCCGCCCGATTACGCCGCCGAAATGGCGCCCTATCTCGCCATGGTCGGCGAATTCCGCGTGCATTACGCCGGCTTCTTCGACCCCGGCTTCGGCCACGGCCCGGGCCAGGGCGCGCGCGGCGTGCTCGAGGTGCGCTGCCACGAAGCCCCCTTCGCGCTCGAGCATGGCCAGACCGTCGGCCGCCTGGTCTACGAACGCATGGCGGCCCGCCCCGACCGGCTCTATGGCAGCGGCATCGCCTCGAACTACCAGGGCCAGGGGCTGAAGCTCGCCAAGCAGTTCGCCTGAGCTTCTTTCTTGCCGAAATATCCCGGGGGAGTCCCGCAGGGACGGGGGCAGCGCCCCCGCTACCGCATCCGCCGGGTGATCCGCGCCGCCTGGCGCGCCCGCTTCACCGCCTCGCGCGCCGCCTTCTCGCGGCTTTTCTGCTGCGGCGTCTGCCGCTCGCCGGGTTTCGGTGCGTTCAAACGGCGAACACCCCAGTTCAGCAGGCGATTCGAAACCATCCGCGTCAGCATATTGACAAGCTGGTTCATGTTCATGGCGCTATGCCTTGTTTTCATTCATCTTCGAACAGGTCGTCGGCCAAGGCCACGGGCTCGTCCGCGTCAGCATCCTCGTCCCGGAACAGCGTGGGCGCAAGTGCGGCCTGCGGGCGCGATTCCAGCAGCCCGGCCGCCCGCAGCTCGGCCAGCCCCGGCAGGTCGCGGGCGCTTTCCAGCCCGAAATGATCCAGGAAGGTCTCGGTCACCACGAAGGTCACCGGCCGGCCCGGGGTCTGCCGGCGCCGGCCGATGCGCACCCATTCCAGCTCGATCAGCTGGTCCAGCGTGCCCTTGCTGACGGCGACGCCGCGGATCTCCTCGATCTCGGCGCGGGTGACCGGCTGGTGATAGGCGATGATCGCCAGCGTCTCGGTCGCGGCGCGCGACAGGCGCCGGCTCTCGACCATGCTTTCCTGCATCAGGAAGCCCAGGTCGGCGGCGGTGCGAAAGGCCCAGGCATCGCCGACGCGCGCCAGCTGCACCCCGCGCCCCTCATAGCGGGCGCAGAGGCTTTGCATCGCCTCGGCCGGGTCGCAGCCCCGGGGCAGGCGCGCGGCGATCTCGCGCAGGCTCATCGGATGGGCCGAGGCAAACAGCACCGCCTCGACCATGCGCTCCTGCTCGGGCAGCGGCGGCGGCGGGAAGCGTTGCGGATCAAGCGATTCGTCGGTCATTCCGGGCGTCTGCGAATGGTGATGGGGGCGAAGCTGGCGCTCTGGCTGATCTCCAGCCGGCCCTGCCGCGCCAGTTCCAGCGTGGCGGCAAAAGTCGCGGCGGTGGCCGAGCGGCGGCGCTGCGGATCGGTCTCCCAGCCCTCGGGCAGGAAGGCGGCAAGCGCGGTCCAGTCGCCGGCAAAACCGATCAGCCCGCGCACCCGGTCCAGCGCCTGCTCCATGGTAAAGACGTCGCGGCGGTCGAAGGCATAGGGCCGGAACTCGTCGCGGGTGCGCAGTCGGGCATAGGCCCGCATCAGGTCGATGAGCCCGGCCTGCCAGGCGACCTGGCGCTGGCGCGTCACCACCTCGGGCGCACCGCGCGCGAAACGGTCCTGTCCCAGCCGGTCGCGCGCCATCAGCCGCGCCGCGGCCTCGCGCATGGCGTTCAGCCGTTCCAGCTGGAAGGCCAGATGCGCGGCCATCTCCTCGGCACTCGGCCCCTCGGCCTCGGGATCGGGTGGCAAGAGCAGCCGTGATTTCAGGAAGGCGAGCCAGGCCGCCATGACCAGGTAATCCGCCGCCAGTTCGATGCGCAGGGCGCGGGCCTGGTCGACGAATGCCAGGTACTGGTCGGCCAGCTCCAGCACCGAGATCTGCAGCAGATCGACCTTCTGCATCCGCGACAGGTTCAGCAGCAGGTCCAGCGGCCCCTCGAACCCCTCGACATCGACGACCAGCACCTCCTCGGCGCGGGCGGCGGCCCGGTCGGAAGGGCGGCCGGGCGGCTCCAGCCCCGGCAGCGGCGGCGCGGGGTCCGGGTCGGGCACGGGCGTCAGATAGGGAACCCTGGTCATGCGGGCAGAATCGGCGATGGCGCGGAGTTCGTCAACCGCTCAGGCCAGCAGCCCGCCAAGCGCCGCCAGTTCGGCGCGCAGCGCGGCGATGTCCTGCTCGGCCGGGATGCAGCGCAGGGCCAGCGCCGCATCGGCGCGCCGCAGGGCATCGGTTCCCATCGGGCCTGCGGCGGCGACGATGCTCTCCATCTGCGGCAGCGTCTCGTTGCAGGACAGCACCAGATCGCAGCCGGCGGTGATGCCGGCCAAGGCGCGCTCGGCCGGGCTGCCCGACAGCGCCTCCATGCCGATGTCGTCCGACATCAGGAGCCCGTCGAAGCCGATGCTGCGGCGGATCAGCCCGATCACCGTATGCGAGGCGGTGGCCGGCGCATCGTCGATGGCGGTAAAGCGGATATGCGCGGTCATCGCCATCGGCAGGTCGGCCAGCGCGCGGAAGGGCGCGAAATCGGTGGCCTCCAGCTCGGCCAGCGTGGCATCGACCACCGGCAGGCTCTTGTGGCTGTCGACCTGGGCCCGGCCGTGGCCCGGCATGTGCTTGACGACCGGCAGCACGCCCGCCGCCAGCATGGCATCGGCCGCCGCCTGGCCCAGCCGGGTCACGGTCGCGGCGTCGGTGCCAAGGCAGCGGTTGCGCAGGAACGGATGCGTTTCGGGACGGGCGATGTCCAGCACCGGGGCGCAATCGGCGTCGATGCCAACGGCACGCAGCTCCAGCGCCAGCAGGTGATGGTGCAGCCAGACGGCGCGCTCGCCGCGTTCCGCCTGGTCCAGCGGCGCCGGCCAGTCGGTCCAATGCGGCGCGCGCATGCGTTGGACGCGGCCGCCCTCCTGGTCGATCAGCACCGGCGCGTCGCGGCCCACGGCCTCGCGCAGGTCGGCGGTCAGCCGGCGCAGGCGCTCGGGCGTGTCGATGTTGCGGCCGAACAGGATGAAGCCCCAGGGGTCGGTCGCGCGGAAGAAATCGCGCTCGGCCCGGTCGAGGTCCGGGCCGGCGATGCCGCCAAGGATGGTGGCCGAGGGCATTACTTCGCCGTGGCCGGGATGCAGTCGACGCCTTCGGCGATCAGCGCGGCGCAGAAACGGCGCGCCTCGTCCTTGGAGGCGAAGCCCGCGGCCCGCAGGCGCCAGAAGCTGCGGCCATTGGCCTTGTGCTCCTGCACGACCATGCCCTTGCCGGCGAAAAGCGCACCGAACTTGTTCGACACCCGGTTCCATTCGCCGCGCGCCAGCTTGTCGCTGTCGAAGGCGCCGATCTGCACCAGCGAGGCGCCCGAGGCGACCTTGGCGGGCGCCGGGGTCGGCGCGGGGGCGTCTTCGGGCCTGGCTTCGGTCACGGCGGCCGCGGCGGCGGGTGCCGGTGCGGCGTCGCTCGTCACCACGGCGGCCGAGGCCAGCCGGCGCGGGCGCGGCGCCGGGCGGGGCGAGCCCGCGACCGAGGCCGGGGCGACGGCGGGCGCGGCACCGGCCTCGGCCAGCGCATTGGTGATCGCCACGTCGCGGGTCTCGTTGCCGGCGAGATCGGTCACGACCTCGTTCACCGGCGCTTCCGAGGCGGCGGGCGCGTCCGAGATCGCCGCCTCGGCAACCATGTCGGGCTCTTCGCTGCTTTCGCCGTCCGGCCGGGCGATGACGCGCGGCGTGTCGTCGGTCAGCGGCAGCTCGACCGGGTGCGAGGGGGCCTGGGCCGTGGCGCCAAGCGCGCCCATGGCGACGTCCTCCGCCCCGAGCGGGGTGGCCGGCGGGGCGATGGCGACCTGGTCGACGCGCTTCGGCTCCTGCCCGGCGGCGACGGTGTTCACGGCCAGGCCGGTGCGGTCGGTCAGCTCGCCGCCCGGGTTCTCCGGCGCGGTGCGGGCCTCGCCCTGGACGGCGCGGATCACCGGCACGCCCGAGACGTCGCGCACCACCAGCTTGAAGCCCCAGACCGCCAGGATCACGATCAACCCGACCGAGACCAGCGCCCCCAGGTAATGCGTCAGCCGCGACACCCGGCCCAGCAGCGAGGGCGATTCGGCCGGCGCATGGTCGTGCTGCGCATCCCAGCCGTCGTCCTGCCAGTCCTGCTCCTGCGTTTCGCCATAGGGATAGTCATGCGCCAGCCGTTGCGGCTGCGACCCGTCAAACCCGCCCGAGGAGCGGAAATCTACCACCGTCATTCCTGCCTGCCTGCCGGTTGTTCCGACGCTGCTCGTTTATCTGCTCGATCCCGACAGGGCGCCTTTGGTCAGCGCATTTCCTTGGCCGGAGTCACCCCCAAGATACCAAGACCGGCCGAAATGACAACGCCGACGGCGCGCACCAGCGCGATTTTCGCCGCCGTCGCCGCCGGATCGCCGTCCTGGACGAAGCGCAGCGCGGTCTCGTCATTGCCGCGGTTCCACAGCGAATGCAGGTCCGAGGCGATGTCATAGAGGAAAAACGCGATCCGGTGCGGCTCGTTGGCGCGGGCCGCGATCTCGACCGTGCGTGGCCATTCTGCAACTTTGCGCGCCAGCTCCAGCTCGGCCGGATGGCTCAGCCGCGACAGATCCGCCGCCGCCAGCGCCGCGTCCGCGGTATCGACGCCCATGCCGGCGGCCTTGTTCAGGACCGAGTTCACCCGCGCGCTGGCATATTGCACGTACCAGACCGGGTTGTCTTTGGACTGCTCCAGCACCTTGTCGAAGTCGAAATCCAGCGCCGCGTCGTTCTTGCGCGTCAGCATGTGGAAGCGGGTCACGTCGGCGCCCGCCTGCTCGACCACGTCGCGCAGGGTGACGAAGGTGCCGGCGCGCTTGGACATCTTGAAGGGCTCGCCGTTCTTGAACAGCCTGACCAACTGGATCAGCTTGACGTCCAGGGCCACGCGGCCGTTCGACAGCGCCGCGACCGCCGCCGTCATGCGCTTGACATAGCCGCCGTGGTCGGCGCCGAAGACGTCGATCAGCGCGTCGAAGCCGCGGTCGATCTTGTCCCAGTGATAGGCGATGTCGGGCGCGAAATAGGTCCAGGAGCCGTCGGATTTCTTCACCGGCCGGTCCACGTCGTCGCCATGCGCGGTCGAGCGGAAGAGCGTCTGCTCGCGCGGCTCCCAATCCTCGGGCGTCTTGCCCTTGGGCGGCTCCAGCACGCCCTCATAGATCAGCCCGGCCTGGCGCAGGCGGTCGATGGCGGCCTCGATCCGGCCGGTGCCGTAAAGCGCCTTCTCGCTGGAGAACACGTCCATGTGGACGTTCAGCAGCGCCAGGTCGGCGCGGATCATCTCCATCATCGCCTCGGTGGCGAAGTCGCGGATCTCGGCCAGCCATTCGCTTTCGGGCTGGTCCAGCAGGCGGGTGCCGTATTTCGCCTTCAGCGCCTCGCCCACCGGGATCAGGTAGTCGCCGGGATAGAGCCCCTCGCGGATCGCGGGTTCCAGCCCGTTCGCCTCGCGGTAGCGCTCATAGGCGGAACGCGCCAGCACATCGACCTGGGCGCCGCCATCGTTGATGTAATATTCGCGCGTGACATCATGGCCCGAGAAATCCAGCAGCGCCGCCAGTGCATCGCCAAAGACCGCGCCGCGGGTGTGGCCGACATGCATCGGCCCGGTCGGGTTGGCGCTGACGAATTCGACGTTGACCTTGCGGCCTCGGCCCATGTCCGAGCGGCCGTAGTCCTTGCCCTCGGTCAGCGCGGCGCGGATCACCGCCTGCCATTCGGCGGGCGCCAGGCGCAGGTTCAGGAAGCCCGGTCCCGCCACCTGGGCCTCGGTGATGCGCGGATCGGCGGCCAGCCGCGCGGCCAGGGCCTCGGCAATGTCGCGCGGCTTCTTGCCGGCGGGCTTGGCCAGCACCATCGCGGCATTGGTCGCCATGTCGCCATGCGCGGCATCGCGCGGCGGCTCGACCGTGACATTGGCGGTGTCGAGACCGGCGGGCAGTTCCCCCGCCTGTTCCATCTGCGCCAGCGCGTCGATCACCAGCGCGCGGATATCCGAGAAAAGGTTCATGGCTTCCATCCGTAAGATCGCGCCGGGATAGCGCCTGCCCAAGGGGGCCGTCAACCACGGCCAGGGCGCGCACCGCGCGCCGCCGCGGCCCGCGATCCCGCATCAGATTGACGCAGCCCGGATTTTCGGCTAGGTGCAGCCTGTCTGCATCCGGCAGGCATGGCGAGGGGCGTGCGGAAATTGCGTCCCGAACCGCCGCGCGGCCCCCAATTCCCGGCAGTCGGCGATGGACGCAAAAAGTGCGGGATGTTCCCCGCACAGCTATACGAAAGCCCTGAATGACCAAGTTTTCCGATCTGAAGCTGGACCCCAAGGTTCTGAAAGCCATTGCCGAGGCCGGGTATGAAACCCCGACCCCGATCCAGGCCGGGGCGATTCCCCCCGCGCTGGAAGGCCGCGACGTGCTGGGCATCGCCCAGACCGGCACCGGCAAGACGGCGAGCTTCACCCTGCCCATGATTACCCTCCTGGGCCGCGGCCGCGCCCGCGCCCGGATGCCGCGTTCGCTGGTGCTGTGCCCGACGCGCGAACTGGCCGCCCAGGTGGCCGAGAATTTCGACATCTATGCCAAGCACACCCGGCTGACCAAGGCGCTGCTGATCGGCGGCGTGAGTTTCGGCGAACAGGACCGGCTGATCGACCGCGGCGTCGACGTGCTGATCGCCACCCCGGGCCGGCTTCTGGACCATTTCGAGCGCGGCAAGCTTCTGCTGACCGGCGTGCAGATCATGGTGGTGGACGAGGCCGACCGCATGCTCGACATGGGCTTCATCCCCGACATCGAGCGCATCTTCCAGCTGACGCCCTTCACCCGGCAGACGCTGTTCTTCTCGGCCACCATGGCACCCGAGATCGAGCGCATCACCGACACCTTCCTGCATTCGCCGGAACGGATCGAGGTCGCCCGCCAGGCCACCACCAGCGAGACGATCACCCAGAAGCTGGTCGAGATCACCCCGACCCGCCGCGACCAGGCCGCCAAGCAGAAGCGCGAGCTTCTCCGCGCCCTGATCCGGGCCGAGGGCGAGGGCCTGAAGAACGCCATCATCTTCTGCAACCGCAAGACCGACGTGGATATCGTCGCCAAGTCGCTGAAGGCGCATGGTTTCGACGCCGCGCCGATCCACGGCGACCTGGACCAGCGCCACCGCATGGCGACGCTGGACGGCTTCCGCGAAGGCACGCTGCGCTTCCTCGTCGCCTCGGACGTGGCGGCGCGGGGGCTCGACATTCCGGCGGTCAGCCATGTCATCAATTTCGACCTGCCCAGCCATGCCGAGGATTATGTCCACCGCATCGGCCGCACCGGCCGCGCCGGGCGCGAGGGCACCGCGATCTCGATCGGCACCCCCGCCGATGAGAAATACCTGACCGCCATCGAATCGCTGGTCAAGCAGAGCCTGCCCCGCGCCCCCCTGCCCGAGGGCTTCACCCTCTCGGCCGCCGCCCAGGACGCCCCGCGCCCGGGCCGCGAGAGCAACGCCCGGCGCGAGCGCGGCCGGGAGCGGGATCGGGATCGGGATCGCGGCGAACGCCGCGGCCGCCGCGACGACAGCGAACAGCGCGCCGCCGCGCCGGAACCCCGCGCCGAGGCGCCCGTCCAGCCCGAGCGCCGCCACGATCGGCCCGCGCGCGAGGAGCGTCGCGACGACCGGCGCGACGACCGCCGGGGCGAGCGCGGCGGTCATGACCGCCACGAGCGCCGCGAGGATCGCCGCACCGACCGCCATCCGGTGATGGGCATGGGCGATCACATGCCCGAGTTCATGACCCGGACCTTCCGCCCCGGCTTCCTGGAGCCGGCCGAGGAAACCCCGGTGGTCGAGGCCGAGGATCTGGCGCCGGTGCCGGCGGAAACCGCCCCGGCGACCGAGGCCACCCCGGCCGCCGAGGCACCCGCGCCGGCCGAAAAGCCCAAGCGCAGCCGCAGCCGCAAGGCCAAGCCCGCGCCGGAAGCGGCCCCCGAAGCCGCCGCCGAACCGGCCCCCGCCGAGGCAGCGCCCGAGCCCGTGACCGAGGCGACGCCTGAGGCCGTGCCTCAGCCGGCGGCCGAGGCCTCGACCGAAGCGGCAATGCCGGAAAAGCCGGTGCGCCAGCGCAAGCCGCGCGCCACCAAGGCCAAGGCCGCCGCGACCGAGCCGGAAACCGCCCCCGAGGCTCCGGACAGTACCGCAGCCCCGGCCGAAGAGCCCGCCGAAGCCGCCGAGAAGCCGGCCAGGAAGCCCGCGAAGCCGCGCGCGCCGCGCAAGTCCCGCGCCAAGGCCCAACCCGCCGAGGCGCCGGCCGAGACCGCGCCTGAGGCCGAAGCCGAGGCGCCGCAGGCCGACACCGTCCCCAGCCCGGACGATACGGCGGCCGACGCCTGAGGCGCGCCATGGCGGCGGCAGCCGTGCCGACCCCCGCAAGACCGGGGCGCCCGTCCTGGGCGGCGCTCGCGCTTGACCTGATCCTTGGCGCCGGCGCGGCGCTGGGACAGGCCCCCTGGGGTCTCTGGCCGCTGACCGTGCTGGCGCTGGCCACGCTTTGCTGGCGCATCGCCCGCGCGCCCGGCCCGCGGCCCGCCGCCTGGCACGCCTTCGCGGCCGGTCTTGGCCATTTCGCGCTGGCCATGTCCTGGATCGTCGAGCCCTTCCTGGTCGAACCCGAGATCTATGGCTGGATGGCCCCCTTCGCCCTGGCGCTGATGGCGGCCGGCGCGGCACTGTTCTGGACCCTGCCCGCCTGGGCCGCCGCAAGGCTGACCCCGGGCTTTCCCCGGCAGGGGCTGGTCTTTGCGGCGCTGATCGTGCTGTCGGATTGGCTGCGCGGCTGGATCTTCACCGGCCTGCCCTGGACGCTGACCGGCCATGTCTGGATCGGCACCCCGGCCGCGCAACTGGCGGCAACATTCGGCGCCATCGGCCTCTCGGGCCTGACTATGCTGGCGGCGGCGCTGCCGCTCGCCTTCTGGCGCGGTCCCGCGCGGCAGCTGCGAGGGGCCGTGCCGGGCACGATCCTGTCGGCGCTCGTCATCGCAACCGCCCTCAGCGCCGGCCTGGCACGGCTCGCGCGTCCGCTGCCGCCCGACACCGCCATCCAGCTGCGCCTGATCCAGCCCGACGCCACCCAGGCGCTGAAATGGGACCCCTATTGGTCCGAGGTCTTCTTCCGCCGCCTCCTCGACCTTTCCGCCGCCCGCGAGCCCGGCCGGCCGGCACCCGACGCGGTGATCTGGCCCGAGACGGCGGTGAACTTCCTGCTCGACCAGTCCGGCACCGCGCCGCAGGAGATCGCCGGCTTCGCCGGCGCGCCGGTGATCCTCGGCATCCAGCGCAGCGAAGGCCAGCGCTATTTCAACAGCCTGACCGAGTTCTCGGCACGCGGCATCGGCCCGGTCTATGACAAGTTCCACCTCGTTCCCTTCGGCGAATACACCCCCTGGGGCGACCTGATGGCGCGCTTCGGCGTCCGGGCCTTCGCCGCGCAGCACGGTTTCGGCTATTCCGCCGGTCCCGGCCCGCGGCTTCTCGACCTGCCCGGCCTGCCCCGGATGCAGCCGCTGATCTGCTATGAGGCGATCTTCTCGCGCCACCTGATCGCGGGCGAGACGCGGCCGGCCTGGCTGCTGCAGGTGACGAACGACGCCTGGTTCGGCGCGCTCTCGGGGCCCTGGCAGCACCTGGCGCAGGCACGGCTGCGCGCCATCGAATCCGGCTTGCCGCTGATGCGCGCGGCGAACACCGGCGTCTCGGCGGTCATCGACGCCCGCGGCGGTCTGCGCGCCACGCTGGGGCTGAACCGCGCCGGCCGCATCGACGCGGCGCTGCCCGGCGCACTGCCGCCCACGCCCTGGGCGCGCTGGGGCGACGGGCCGGCGCTGGCCCTGGTGCTGGCGGCCCTGGCCCTGGCCGCGCGGCGGCGTCATCAGCACGGTTGACGGCAACCGGGGCGTGATCTATCGCTGAGCGTTGACCGCCACAACGGCTTCCTGGCGTGGCGGCGTCATTCAACGGAGCACCTTCATGGCCAGACAGAACTACGTGTTCACCTCGGAATCCGTATCCGAGGGGCATCCCGACAAATTGTGCGACCAGATTTCCGACGCGGTGCTGGACGCGCTCCTGGCCGAGGACCCGGCCGCCCGCGTCGCCTGCGAGGCCTTCGCCACCACCGGCACCGTGGTGATCGGCGGCGAGATCGGCCTGACCGACCAGAAGAAGCTGGGCGAATACATGGGCCGGGTGACGCAGATCGCCCGCGACACCATCCACGACATCGGCTACGAGCAGGAAAAGTTCCACTGGAACACCTGCCACGTCCACAATTACCTGCACGAGCAATCCGCCCATATCAGCCAGGGCGTCGACCGCGACGGCGCCGGCGACCAGGGCATCATGTTCGGCTATGCCGTGGACGAGACGCCCGAACTGATGCCGGCGCCGATCCAATATGCCCATGCCATCCTGCGCCGCCTGGCCGAGGCCCGCAAATCCGGCGCCGAACCGATGCTGGGCCCGGATGCGAAATCCCAGCTGTCGCTGCGCTACGAGAACGGCAAGCCGGTCGAGGTGACCAGCCTGGTGCTCTCGCACCAGCACAAGGACGAGGCGCAGACATCGGACGACATCCGCGCCATCGTCGAGCCCTATATCCGCGAGGTCCTGCCCGCCGACTGGTTGACCGAGCGCACCGAATGGTGGGTGAACCCGACCGGCACCTTCGTCATCGGCGGCCCCGACGGCGACGCCGGCCTGACCGGACGCAAGATCATCGTCGACACCTATGGTGGCGCGGCGCCGCACGGCGGCGGCGCCTTCTCGGGCAAGGACCCGACCAAGGTCGACCGCTCGGCCGCCTATGCCGCGCGCTACCTGGCCAAGAACGTCGTCGCGGCCGGGCTGGCACGGCGTTGCGTAATCCAGCTTTCCTATGCCATCGGCGTGGCGAAGCCGCTGTCGATCTATGCCGACACCTTCGGCACCTCGGACGTCCCCGAGGCCGAGATCGAACGCGCCATCGCCCGCGCCATGGACCTGACCCCGCGCGGCATCCGCGAACATCTGGAGCTATGCCGCCCGATCTATCGCCGCACCGCCGCCTACGGCCATTTCGGCCGCGCGCCCGAAGCCGATGGCGGGTTCTCCTGGGAACGCACCGATCTCGCCGATGCGCTGAGACGCGAGTTGTAAGGCCGCGCCGGGGGTTTCACACCCCCGGACCCCCGTGGGATATTTCAACAAGAAAGAAAGGGCCGCAGGTTTTTGCGTCCCCGTGAATTTCTTTCTTGGGCAAATATCCTGGGGGGAGCGCGGAACGCGCGGGGGGCAAAGCCCCCTCTTCTTCAATCCTTGAAGCTGCGGCTGTCCTTGATCTGGTCCCAGGCCCAGACCACTTCTTGCAGCCGATCCTCGTCCGAGCGGTCACCGCCGTTCATGTCGGGGTGAAGATCCTTGACCAGGGATTTGTATTGCTTGCGAATCTCGGTGCGGGTCCAAGTGTCGCGCGCCTCGAGGATCTCGAGCGCCTTGCGTTCCGTCGGCGGCAGCTTGCGGCTGGCCGCCTTGCGGACCTCGGGATTGGTGCCGTTGGCGCCCAGGATCTCCAGCGGGTCGTCGATGCCGTGGCGGGCCCATTTCTGCTCTTGCGCCGCGCGGCCGAAGGGTTTGGTCGGGCGCTCCCAGACCGTGGCATTGTCGAGGAACTCCTGGAACTCGGCCTCGGACTGGCCCTGGAAATAGTTCCAGTTCAGGTTGTATTCGCGCACATGGTCCTTGCAGAACCAATAGTAGTCGTCCAGCGCGCGCGGCGATTTCGGCGCGCGGTACTGGCCGGGCTCGTTGCAGCCTTCCTTGTCGCAGACCCGCCGCGAGGTTTCGAAGGCGCCGGACATGCCGCGCCGGCCCTTGGAACGCTTCTTCTTGTCGGAAGCGGCGGATATGTCGAAGCCGAACGGGTCGCTGTTGCTCATCTGACTGCCTTGTCCTGAACGGGACAGGCAGTTTAGGCTATTTCGCGGGACATGAAAGGGGTGATGCGGATGATTGCCGACGAGATGCGCGAGAAACTGGCGGGGCTCGCCCCCTCGCGGCTGGAGATCCTGGACGAAAGCGAGAGCCATCGCGGCCATGGCGGCTGGCGCGAGGGCGGCGAGACGCATTTCCGCATCCGCATGGCCAGCCCCGCCTTCGCCGGGCTGGGCCATGTCGCCCGCCATCGGCTGGTGCATGCCGCCCTGGGCGATATCGTGCCGCGCATCCACGCCTTGGCGCTGGAGCTTGCCGAAAGCTGAGCCGTTAGCGCGCGCAGTCTTGCCCGGTGCAGGTCGCGGGCGTAGAAGCCCCCCGGGATCAGAAACACGATCAGACACACAAGGAATTTCCGTATGAGCTCGGCCAAGGATTTCAATGACCGGATGCTGTCGCTGGGCCTCGCCCGGGTCAGCGAGGCGGCCGCCCATGCCTCGGCCCGGCTGATCGGCCGCGGCGACGAGAAGGCCGCGGACCAGGCCGCCGTCAACGCCATGCGCGAGCAGCTCAACATGCTCGACATCAAGGGCGTCGTGGTCATCGGCGAGGGCGAGCGCGACGAGGCGCCGATGCTCTATATCGGCGAGGAGGTCGGCTCCGGCGACGGTCCCGAGGTGGACATCGCGCTGGACCCGCTGGAGGGCACCACGCTGACCGCCAAGGACATGCCGAACGCGCTGACCGTGATCGCCATGGCGCCGCGCGGCACGCTGCTGCATGCCCCCGACGTCTATATGGAGAAACTCGCCATCGGTCCGGGCTATGCCAAGGACGTGGTCAGCCTTGACATGGCGCCGGCCGAGCGCGTGCGGGCGCTGGCCAATGCGCGGGGCGTCAAGGACAGCGACATCACCGTCTGCATCCTCGAGCGTCCGCGCCACGAGGAATTGATCGCCGAGGTCCGCTCGACCGGCGCCGCGATCCGGCTGATCACCGACGGCGACGTGGCCGGTGTGATCCATTGCGCCGAGGCGGAGCTGACCGGCATCGACATGTACATGGGCTCGGGCGGCGCGCCCGAGGGCGTGCTGGCGGCCAGCGCGCTGAAATGCATGGGCGGGCAGATGTGGGGCAAGCTCTTGTTTCGCAACGAGGACGAGAAGGGCCGCGCCAAGAAGGCCGGCATCACCGACCTGGACCGGATCTATTCGCGCGACGAGCTGGTCACCGCCGACGTGATCTTCGCCGCCACCGGCGTCACCAACGGCTCGATCGTGGCCGGCGTCAAGCGCGAGCCGAACTATCTGCAGACCGAGACCATCCTGATGCGCTCGAAGACCGGCTCGGTGCGGCGCATGATCTATCGCAACCCGGTCAAGTAAGCGGGCGGCATCTTGAACAGCGGGCGGTCATGGGGGATGAAGCCCGCATGACCGCTTTGCTTTCGCCCGCCTTCCTTTCCGTCACCGCCTCGCTGACCGGCCGGTCGTGGCGCGGCCCCGAGACCAGCCTGGAGCGTGCGGCCGAAGCGCTGGCGCAGGACAGCCGCCTGCCCCTGCCCGTCAGCCGCGTTCTGGCCGAGCGCGGCGTGCCGGCGCATGAGGCGCAGGCCTATCTGGACCCCAAGCTGCGCGACCTGCTGCCCGACCCGCTGCGGCTGCGCGACATGGACAAGGCGGCCGAACGCATCACCGCCGCCGCCCTGTCCGGCCAGCGCATCGCCGTCTTTGCCGATTACGACGTGGACGGCGGCGCCTCGGCCGCGTTGCTGATCGACTGGCTGCGCCGCCAGGGCCGCGATGCGACGCTTTATATTCCCGACCGCATCGACGAGGGTTACGGCCCGAACGCCCCGGCCATCGCCGCGCTGTCGCAAAGCCACGACCTGATCGTCTGCGTCGACTGCGGCACGCTGAGCCACGAGGCGCTGGCCGCCGCCACCTGCGACGTGATCGTGCTGGACCACCACCAAGGCGGCGAGACGCTGCCGCCGGTCCTGGCCGTGGTGAACCCCAACCGCGCCGACGAGGACGGCGCCCTGGGCCATCTCTGCGCCGCGGGCGTCGTCTTCCTGACGCTGGTGCGCTGCAACAGCCTGCTGCGTGCCGCGGGCCATGCGGCGCCCGACCTGATCCCGCTTCTGGACCTGGTGGCGCTGGCGACGGTGGCCGATGTGGCGCCGCTGGTCGGGGTCAACCGGGCCTTCGTGCGCCAGGGGCTGCTGATCATGGCCCGGCGCGAGCGGCCCGGCCTGGTGGCGCTGTCGGATGTGGCGCGGCTCGATTCGGCGCCGAACGCCTTTCACCTGGGCTTCCTGCTGGGGCCGCGGATCAACGCCGGCGGCCGTGTCGGGCAGGCCGACCTGGGGGCGCAATGCCTGTCCTGCACCGATGCCGCCCTGGCGCAGCGCCTGGCGGCGGAACTGGACGCGTTGAACCGCGACCGCCGCGCCATCGAGGCCGCCGTGCGTGGCGAGGCGCTGGCCCAGGTCGAGGCGCGCGGCGCCGAGACACTGGCCTGGGCCGCCGGCCAGGGCTGGCATCCGGGCGTGGTCGGCATCGTTGCCGCGCGGATGAAAGAGGCGACCAACCTGCCCTCGGTCGTGATCGGCATCGAGGGCGGCATCGGCAAGGGCTCGGCGCGCTCGGTCCCGGGCGTCGACCTGGGCCGCGCCGTGCAGCGCCTGGCGGCCGAGGGGCTGCTGCTGAAGGGCGGCGGCCATGCCATGGCGGCCGGGCTGACGGTGGAGGAGGCCCTGCTTCCCGCCGCGATGGAGCGGTTGGCGCAGCTTTTGTCGCGCGAGATGGCCGCGCGCAGCGGCGCGGGCGAGTTGCGCATCTCGGGGCTGTTGGACCCGGCCGGCGCCACGGTCGAGCTGATGCAGATGCTGGACCGGGCCGGCCCCTTCGGCCAGGCGGCGCCGGCGCCGCGTTTCGCCTTTGCCGACCAGCTGATCGACAGCGCCAGCACCATGGGCGACAGCCACCTGCGCCTGCGCTTCCGCAGCGCCGGCAGCCCGGTGATCGAGGCGGTGGCCTGGGGCGCGATGACCGGCCCGCTGGGCCCGGCCTTGCTGGGCGCGAAGGGTCGCCGCTTCCACTTGGCCGGCAGGCTGGAGCTGTCGCAATGGGGCGGTCGCGAGCGGGTGCGCCTGCGCCTCGACGATGCCGCGCCGGTTGGCTGAAAGGCGGCGGAAAAAACTTCCTGCCCGGGCGATTTTTCCGCTTGCAGCCCTGCGGCCCAAGCCCTAAACACCGCCCCACGCCGCCGGCACAGACCTTGGCGGAACAAGAAAGTGGCCCGTTCGTCTATCGGTTAGGACGTCAGGTTTTCAACCTGAAAAGAGGGGTTCGACTCCCCTACGGGCTGCCACTTCCATATTGTTTCTCTACGTTGTCAAACTGTTGCATGACCGAAGCGGCCAACTCGGCAAGCTGTTGGCCCCCTGCACCGGAATTCCGCGCCATTAAGACGGCCCAACCCCCAATTTCGTCAACCTTTTCCGAACCGCCGCGACCGTATATGTCCGGGCTTCCTTGGTGGTGGCATGGGCCAGGTAGCTCATGACCTCGTTTTCCGTGCCGCCCGCCTCGGCGATGGCGGTGGCCTGAGCCTGAAAGCGCGGAAGCTGATCAGTCATAGAGCTTCACCGGCCGGGTCGTTTCGGAGCTTGGCGCGATCACCGGCAGGACGATGGCGCCGTTCACGGCATTTTTCGGGGACATGGTTTCCGCCGCTCGGCAGGACCGAACAGAGCGGCGCTCTTGCCCGCGGCAAATCCCCTGCTCCGCCTTGGAAAAATTTCCCGCCGGAACATCGCGCCGCCCCCTTGCGCGAGCGGCAAAGCTGGCCTAAATGTCCGCATCGCCGACGCGCATGGCCCGTTCGTCTATCGGTTAGGACGTCAGGTTTTCAACCTGAAAAGAGGGGTTCGACTCCCCTACGGGCTGCCACTTTTCCATAATTACCCTTTCTTTTGATGTGGTTGCATGATGGCATTGTCTAACCCGCCACCAAGGTTAGACAACTTCTGTTCTGGTTTCGCCCCGGAAACTCTTGAGAGACCTCGATCGGCAAGCTTTGCTCGCCCGGCCTTTTTGGTATAGGTCGCGCCCTCTTTCGGGGTCGCATGTGCAAGGAAGCTCATGACCTCCAATTCGGTCCCGCCTTCCTCTGCGATCCTTGTCGCCTGCCCCTTACGCAGGCCATGCGCGGAGCAATGCGGAAGCCCCGCCGCCTTGCATTGATCCTTGAACCAGTTGCCGAACGTCTCGGGTTTGTAGGGCCGTCCCTCGCCGTGGGTGAGAAACAACATCCGGTCGGCGGGCACATGCCGCAGTTCGTCGGCCAATTCAGGCAGGATCGGATAGTCGCCGCCAATCTCGGTCTTGTGCCGCCGGTATCTGATCCGGTCGCCCTCGATGTTCTGCCAGCCAAGGCGGATCACATCTTGCCGCGCGGCACCCGTGTTCATCATCAGCAGAGCAGCCAGCCGGGGTTTGCTGCCCGGCTTGTGGAACGTTAGAAACCGCGCAATCTCGGCCTCGGTCCAAGTGTGGTATCCATCCTGGTTTTCCCTACGCCGATCTGCATACTTGGCCGGATTGTGCTTCAGATCGGCCAGAGAATACTTGATTGCGAAGTTGAAAAGCATGGACAGGTTCTTCTTCACCGTGTTCGCAGCGGTCGGGCCGGTTTTGCGGGCCATGATCGCCTCGACATGCCTCGTCTCGAACCGCCCGGCCTGATACTGCCCCATCTCCCCCCGCAGCCAGTCCAGTTCCCGCCGGATAGTCTTGCGACGAATATCAGACAGGTTCATATGCTTTGGACTGCGCAAGTAATTCTCGATCAGCCAGGCGATGGTGCCATAGCTGGAATTGGTCCGCGTCACCGGCTCGGCCACACCGGCCACCGCAGCTTCGTAGGCGGTGCGGAACTCGGCAGAGCCATAGGGACCGGGCAGATACACGTCAGCCCGCCCCTTCCGGCGAAAGCGCCAGCGCACCTTGCCGTGCCGGTCCACAAGCCGGGAAACGCCAGGGAAGGGATTGCGGGGCTTTCTCATCTGCGCAGCAACTCGTCAGGATCAGGCCCGACGCCCGCAGCGGGCGCGGCCCCCATCGGATAGATGATAACCTTCCCCGTCGCGTGATCGACCTCAATCCTGCCCACCGCGAAACCAGCAGCCATCGCGCCCTTTACGGATCGCTTGATCTCGGATTCGGTTACGGTGGCTGGACGGTTGGCCATTGATCAGGCCCCCTTCATCCAGTCCGGATCGCGCGCACGAACAAATGCGCAAATCTCATCATAGCGTTTCCGCCGATCAGCGCCTCGCAGTTCCTCGTTCCAAGGATGTGTGAGGTCGAGAGGGTGACCGTCGCCGTCACACCCCGAGAACCTATCAGCCCACATCTCTCCGGCCACGATCATTAACTCGGCAGAAGCCAAGCCGCGCGACCGGCGGATTCCGAACATCTCACGGCGGTCCTGCGCGGCCATTTCGGTGGGTCTGGAAGCGGTCCGAAATTTGGCAAGGGCGCCCGTCATCTCGAACACCGCAGTCTTGTCATTTTCGCGGATCTCGAAATACGGAGCGCAATCGAACGCCCCATCATCGAGATCAGTCCCGAACAATCGGACCAAGACCTGCTCCAAGGTCGGGTTGTCGTGGAAAAGCATCGGCGGCAATTCACCGTTGCTTTCTTTCAGGCGCAAGGTCATTGCGCGATACCGCGAAACCGCAGCCACCGCCTGCGACGGTTTGTCCGTGGCCAGCAAGGCAATGGTCATCCGTGCCGCATCAAGGGGGCGCATATGGGGCGCATTCACGCCGCGCGCGCCAGACGTGAGCAAGCCCGCCTCCCGCAGAAACCGAGCATAGACGATCACGGTCTTTTCCTCGACCTTGTAGGCGTCTGCGATAAGTTTGATGAACGATCCTGACTGCATGTCTATTCGTATGACACACCGAAAGGCTTCACGCAAGCCATTCCGCGTGATATGCAGATAGAGAGATTTCGAATCTCCACCCAGCAACCCATGAGGCTATGATGACGGACAGAGAGAAAACCTATTCCGATATTTTCAGGGATCTGGCGGATGAGCTAGGTCATGTTGACAAATGGCGGAGCCAGAGCCTGATGCAGGCGACGTCGACGAAGCCAAGGAAGCTTTCGGCGGTTTTGTCGTAGCGGGTTGCAAGGCGGCGGCTATTTTTCAGCTTGTTGAAGCAGCGCTCGACCATGTTGCGCAGGGTGTAGATGGTCATGTCGACAGCCTTGCGCACCCTTCGGTTCCTTCGCATCGGTATCATGGGCAGGGCGTTGCGGCTCTCGATGTCTTCCCGAATTTTATCAGAGTCATAGCCCCTGTCGGCGACCAGAACTGCTGGTTGCGGCAGGTTGTCGGCCATCACCATATCATAGCCGGTGTAGTCGGAATCCTGCCCCGGCGTGATCTCGGTCCTCATCGGGAGGCCTGCGCCGTTGACGCGGAGATGGATCTTGGTCGAGAAGCCGCCTCTCGAACGGCCAAGAGCCTCTTTCGGAGTCCCCCTTTTGCGCCCGCCGCATGATGATGGGCGCGGATCACAGTGCTATCAACCATCTGGAGCTTGTCTGGCGCGATCCCAGCGTGGTTCAGCGCATCCAGGATATCCTCCCACAGTCCCGCCAAAGTCCAGCGGCGGATGCTGTCCCACGGAGTGGTGTAGCTGGCGCTGATCGTCACCGTTAGGTTCGGCGCTGGCCTGCTTGATCAGGATGCCGCTGCGGGCAGGCTGATGACGGGATCATCGCCCATTGACGCGATGGTTTCCAGCGTCATGTAGCGGGTGCGCTGAACGGTCCATTCATCGTTCTGTTCGAGGAGCAGAGCCCCGACGAGGCGGACGATGGCGTCGTCATTCGGGAATATTCCGACGACGTCGGTGCGGCGCTTGATCTCGCCGTTCAGCCTTTCGATCGGGTTGGTCGAGTGCAGCTTGGCCCGGTGTTCCTTGGGGAAGGACATGTAGGCCAGGACGTCATGCTCCGCGTCATCCATGAGGGTGGCCAGCTTCGGCACCTTGGGCCTGATCTGGTCGGCCACGGCGCGCCACTGGGTGCTGGCGGCCTTGGCGGTGTCTTGGGCGAAGGCGGTGGCGATGAAGGCCGAGACGACGCGCCGCCCGCTCTTCCCGGCATGCGCCAGGGCATTGCGCTGGAAGTGGACGCGACAGCGCTGCCAGGTGGCGCTGAGCACCTTCGAGACCGCGGCCTTGATGCCTTCGTGGGCATCGCTGATGACGAGCTTCACCCCGCGCAGTCCGCGGCGGGTCAGCTTGCGAAGGAACTCCGTCCAGATCGGCTCGGCCTCGGATGTGCCGATCTCGAGACCAAGAACCTCGCGCCGCCCATCGGTGTTGACGCCGATGGCGATGATGACGGCGACCGAGACGATCCGCCCGCCTCGACGGACCTTGAGGTAGGTGGCGTCGATCCAGAGATAGGGCCAGTCACCTTCGAGGGGGCGGTTCAGAAACGCCTTCACCTTGCCGTCGATCTCTTCGCAGAGCCGCGAGACTTGGCTCTTGCTGATCCCCGACATGCCCATGGCCTTGACCAGATCGTCCACGGACCGCGTCGAGATACCCTGAACGTAGGCCTCCTGGATGACCGCCGTTAGCGCCTTCTCGGCCATCCGCCGGGGCTCGAGAAAGCCCGGAAAGTAGCTGCCCTTCCGAAGCTTCGGAATACGCAGTTCGACCGTCCCGGCGCGCGTCTCCCAGTCCCTGTCGCGGTAGCCGTTGCGCTGCGCCCGCCGTGCAGGGTCCTTCTCGCCATAGGCCGCGCCCGTCACAGCGCCGACCTCCAGCTCCATCAGCCGTTCGGCCGCAAAGCCGATCATCTCGCGCAGCAGGTCCGCATCAGGGGCCTTCTCCACAAGGTCGCGGAAGTTCATCATGTCGGTGGTCATCGGTGGTCCTCTCGGTTCTGGGTTGGCGTAAGCAACCAGACCTTAACCGAACATCGCCGGTGACCACCTCACCCAGAACCTACACCACGCTCAGGGACAGCATCCAGCGGCGGAACTGACGGTAGACCGAGGACCACTTGCCAAACTCTTCGGGCAGATCGCGCCATGGCGCACCAGTCCTTGCGATCCAGAATATACCATTCAGAACAAGACGATGGTCCGCAGGTTTCCGCCCGTTAGGGTGCCGGACGGCACGAATGAAGCCCTCGAAGAAGGTCCACTCATCGTCGGATATCAGGTTGCGTGCCAAGTTCATCTCCCACGTAGAGATGAGCTTGAATCATAGGACGACTGCCAGAGGAATCCCTTTTGTCAACACGACCTAGTCGAAGATCGGCGGCTAGTTGTTAACGCGTGGAACCGCGGGGACAAGAATAGCAGTGATGCAGGCCGCGAGATACTGGAGATCAACCAGATCCTTGAGGCGGTGCTACAGGCCGCAAAAGAGGAACGTAAGTCTACTGGCGACGTGACCTTCCTTTAGTCACTCCACGCGCGCGCGGGCGAATGGACGCAATGCCCTGATTGTAATCGGCCAGCGCCAGTCACTCCACGCGCGCGCGGGCGAATGTTCCCGACCGGAACGTTCGCCACCACGGCTGGCGTTCCTTCACGCGCGCGCGCGGGCGAATGCGATAAAACCGGGTCGAAAACGGACCCGGTTTCTGTTCCTCCACGCGCGCGGGCGAATGAGACGGGCCGGGCGCGCAGATCCCCTGCACCATCCCGGCCCTGGCCCCAGACGCGGGGCTGGCACATGCACGTGCCGCGTTGGCAAGCCCCGGATCTCAACCCGTGCCTGCCTGCGCCGCGCCCTGGTGAAAGGAGAAAGGGCCGCGCCTGACGGGGTTTTGGCCTATGCTAGAGCCGGGCACTCACCGTCTAATCCCAGATGCTTGGCGGGGACCAAATACCCGCGGGGCGCATCCCGGCCCTATCCCTCGACCAGCATTTCCAGCAGCCGCCGCGCCTGATCTGGCCGCGGATCTTCCTTGATGTCGTAGAGCTTGCCGCCGACTGACACGCGCCATTCGCTGGTGACGCGCCGCGCCTGGTTGCAGGTGCGAACCGTGACGATCACCGGGTTCCTGGACGCCAGCCTCGCCTGCATGACTTCCTCGCCGCCCCGCAGGTGCCTGATGTGAACCGGGCAGGTGAAACGCAAGATCCAGTCCTGGATAACCTGCCCGTCCGGGTCGGTATCCTCGAACGGCTCGTAGAAGCTGCCGAACAGGGTCAGGTCTGCCGCCGTGATCTTGTCCATCATTCCGCCCAGTCGATGAAGGCCAGCGCGTCCTTGACGGTCGCGGGGTCCAACCCGGCCTCTTTCGCCGTCGCCATGGCTTGCAGCATCGTGGCCAGCGCCCGCGCCTTGCCGCCATGATCGAACGCCTGCATCGGTCGCACCACGTCGATCGCCACAGCAGTGCCCAGCTTCTCGCTGGCTTCCTCGGCCATGAGATTTGCAACGGGTTGCAACACCAGCTGCGCCAGGTGCCGCTGCGCCTCGCGCACAAGTGGGCCGGTCGTGCTTTCGTTCATCAGGCCGGGAAGGATGCCGAACACGCCGTAGATCTCGCCCTTGGCCTCGGTCAGAAGCTTGTCGGCCAGCGTCTTGTCGAGTTGCGGGGAAAGCTGATCCGGGGACTTGCCGATGTTCGGGTTCATGCCCGCCGCCGTCGCCTGCGCCACGCCCTCGATGACCAGCGCCGCGCCCCGGTTGCCCCGGAAGCTGCGCCGCATCGCGTCCATGTCCTCGGTGCTGCCCTCGGGCACGGGGATGATCTGCGAACCGATGGGCGCATCGCGGAACACGTCGCGCAGGGCGGTGGTGATTTCGTCCAGGAGCGATGCCGACAGCTTCGCCCTTGCCAAGGGAGCAGTCCCGGCCCACGGGGTCACGGCATCGCAGCCGATCCGGAAGTGCAGCACCTCGCCCGCCAGCACGGTTTCGGAGCGGCCACCGCCCACTTCGGGCAGGCCGACGCGATAGGCGCGAGGCTGGCCGTAGCGGGTGGACAGATCCCAATCGGTGCAGGGCACCAGCCGGTCGCCGCGAACCAGGAACAGACATTCACCCCGCAGCGCCAGGGAGCGCGCGCAGATCGCCATGGAGCGGCGATCCAGCAGGTCGGTGCCGGTCACGTCAGCCAGCGACAGGCCGCTTTCCCAGAGGCTCACAGAGGCTCACAGAGGCTTGCACGGCCCCTGTCAGCTCGGCCAGCCCGGAGCCGCCCGCAATCCACGCCTCGCGCGCCGCCATCAACGCCGCGGTGTAGCCGGGTTGAACAGCGCGAGTTTCATGAGAGCGCGAAATTGCGTTCTCATCTTTCCGCCTGAAAAATGACAGCATCCCCATCAGACCCTCCACCGATTGAGGGGGTGAACAGCACCCCGATAGGGTTGCCGGTCCTGATGGGTTTCCCAGGAGCGGGCTTCCACCTGCGCCGAGGGATAGGCGGGCCGGGTGACTGCCGACAGCTCGAACAGCTCGGCCCGGTGGATGACGCGGATCAGGCCCTCGCCGTCGCGTTTGACCATCTCGGCCCCGTCGCCCTGCGCCACGCGGAACCCCGGCGACAACCCACGGATCAACCCGGACGCATGAGCCGCCAGAAAGTCCTGCGCCCATGACGTGCTGCCCTCTATCCGCGCCTCGAACACCAGCGCGTCGTCGGTGTCGGTCAGATCCAGACTGCCCGCCGAGCGGCTGGCAAGCGGCTTCTCGAAGTCATGCCCGGCCAGCAGGTGAATATCCTCGCCCGCCTCGATCCGAGCTGCGAAGGCTCGCGCCGCAAACACCTCGCGCTTGCGGGTCGGGGTCGTAGCCAGAACCGTTGCCGCCCCATAGGGGAAGCGGCCCCGCAAGCGGGTCGCCCCGCCCTCGGTGCGCAGTTCAAGCGAACCGTTGAAGCCGCCCCAGAGCATCAGGGTTCCCCGATGCCGGTCAGGATGCGGGTTTGCAGGCCGCGCGGGACGGTGAAATCGGCCGTGACCAGCGCGGTCAGGACCAGTTGGCCCGAGGCCGCTTTGGTGTAGGGGTCGCGGATCAGATCCACGCCGCCGTAGATGCCAAGATAGCCCGGTGCGATGCCCTGCACGGTCGCGGTCATGATTGCGGTTTCATCGGGGATGATGTTGCTGATCGCCGGGGTTCCGACATGCTTGGTCAGCCGGTCCCATTCCGAAACAGCCGTGCCGGTGATCAGCGCATCGTCCAGTTCGGCCCAGATCGCCGGGTCGAAGCCCAGATTCACTTGGCTGGCCGAGGTGATGGCATTGGCTTCCATGAACGCCACGATCTGCGCCCGGAAAGTGGCCCAGGTCGCAGTCGCGCCAACCGGGGTCGAGGTGATGCCATAGGTCGCAGCGCCGGGGATGATGCCCAGAGGCTGGCCCGCCGCGCCCGTGCCATTGATCACCACGCGGTCAAGCTCGGCTGCGATGGCTGCGTTGAGGTCGCGCCGGATGGCCGATTCCAGCCCCTCGCCCGCCTGTTTCAGCGCCTTGCGGCTGATGATCATCTGCGCGCCGCCCGTGTGATCGGGGTTCAGGCTGCGTTCGGCAGTCTCATATTCCGAGGCCGCGCCCACGTTGCCCAGCTCGGTCGTCTGCCAACCGAACACCGCGCCCGCCGTCGCCACCGGGAAAGCCAGCTCGCCCGAGGTGATATTGATGCGCTGAATACCCAGACGCTCGGCCACCGAGTTCGGGAAGATCCGGTCGATGACCGGGCGGATGGTCTTGGGGTTCGGAACGTCCGCTGCGACGGTTTCGCCCGCGCGGGTTTCCAGCGCCGCGAACGGAACCGGGATGCCCTGATAACCGCCCGCATTGCGCAGCTCGGCCACCACCTCGGCAGTCGCGCCGGAAAGCGCCTTGCCCTCATCAATCGCCAGCGCCACCTGGCGCAGCTCGAACCGGCCCAGCAGGGCCTGCCAATCGCGGTCGGAGCGGGTTTCGAGATCCGCCCCGGCCTCGCGCCGTTCGGTGTCCTCGGCAATCAGCGCCGCGCGGTAGCGGGTTTCGTTGCCGCGATATTCCTGGTCCATGGTTTCCATGGAGCGGGTTTCGTCCTCGGTCGGGTTTTCTTTGCCGACCAGGCCAGCCAGTGCCTGCCGGATTTCCGACTGGCGACGGGCGATCTTCACAGAGTCCAGCATGTGATACCTCATGTTGCCGGGTTGGGGTTCGTCGCCAGATCGGCAACGGCTTTCGCCCAGGCGGATCGCTCGGGCGTGATGATCGGCGCGGGGTGGCCGCACTCGATCCGGGTCTTTTTCGTGTGGCAGGAACTGCACCGGGTGGCGCAATTCCCCGGCTCAAAGGCCAGCTCGGGATTGCTGCGAACCGGCTTTACATGGTCGATTTCCAGCCGGCCGCGCCTAGTGCCGCAATCGACACAGGCCCAGCCGTCGCGTTCCAGCACGATCTGCAGCAGCACCTGCCAGCGTCTGGTTTTCAGGACGGGCCGAGAGAAGCGCCGCCATTCGTCGCGCCTCACGCCCATTGCAGCCTCGCCTTGCGGATCGGTGCCGCCTTCATGCGCTGCCCCTGCGCCACCGCCAGCACGGTTGCCGCCGCCGCGTCGATGCGCCCGAGGCTGCGCCCCTTCGCCAGCTTGGCGTTCATGGCCGGGTCCAGCAGGACGATGGCGTCAGAGAAGGCAGAGCGCAGCAGCAGGGACGCCGTGCATTTCACCTCGCCGTCGAACAGCGCGCGCCGGAAACGCTCAATGTCCTCGGAGCCGTCTTTCCATCCGAATCCTCGCCAGATGAACGGGACGCGGGCCAGCCCGGCCTTTTCCATCGCCTCGATGAACTCAGCATGACGGAAGCGGTCGCCGCAGATGCAAGCCGGGGTGATGCCGTCCAGCTTCTTGACGATCTCGGCCAGCCACGGGCCGGGCGGAACCGTCGCACCGCCCATGACGGACAACTCGCCGCGTTCCTGCATCTCGGTGTAGCGGTCGGAGACGCCATCAGCGGCCCCACGGTCGGCCAGAGACGGGGAAGCCGGGAACGTGCCCAGAGCCTCAAGCCTGCCCGTGGCGGGCCAGTAGAACGATGCAGCCGACATGGAGCGAGAGCCGCCCAGATCCACGCCGAGGATGCACGGCCCTTCGCGCGGGGGAAGCTGATCGGGGTTCACCTCGGCCGACAGCCATTCGTCCACCGTCACCAGCACCGAACGATCCTCGGTCGAAACCCGCTCGTTCCGGTTCAGGTTGCGGAAGCTGGACAGCGCCGAGCCGCCCCGCGCAATCGCCCGCTTGGCCTGCGCCACCAGCCATTCAGGGGTCGAGCCGATGCCCTCGGGCGCGCCGGGGTTGGCTTGTAGCAGGCTTTCCAGGTCGTCAGCAGGTAGGCCAAAGGCGGGCCGGTGTTCCTGGACATAGGTTCCGGGCGGGGGTTCATCCAGCCAGCGGGAAAAGGTGTTCGCGTCGTCGGGGGCCGAGGTCGAGATAATCAGCGCCCGGCCATCGCGCTTGCCGAGGCCCGAGAGAATGGCGTTCTCGAGGTTGTCGCCCTTCTCGCGTTCCCATGCCGCCCGCTCGTCCATGAGCGCCAGCGTCGGAGCGCCGCCGAGGATCGACTTGCCGTCAGCCGCGATACAGCGCGCCAGCCCGCCGCCGTTGCCGCTGTATTCGACTTCCAGCTTGGAGCCGCGCCGGATCAGGAACTGTTCTTGCTCGTCCTCGGGCAGTCCCTCGATGAATCCGACCAGGAACTGGAACGCGGTCTTGGCCTGGTCGCGGTTCCGGGCTGCGAAAAGGATCTCGCGCTTGGGTTGATCGTCCCAGATGCCTTTAAGCGCGCCGAGCGCCAGCCCCGCCGATAGCGCGGTCTTGGCGTTGCCCCGGCCGATGGAAAGACAGGCCACCATGACGCCATCCGCCAGCGCGCCGCGAACGAAACGCTTCTGGAACTCGGCCAGCCGCAGCGGTTCACCAGCCTTTTTCCCTTCCGGAATTTTCAGGGTTTCCAAGAACCGGATCGCCAGACCAGCCTTTTCGGGGGCCGGGAAAGAGAGCGGAACACTCCGCCGCCGGTCCACCGCCTCAATCGAAACCTGGGCATTGGGACCAGTCCCCGACCGGCCCTTGCGCCCCTTCGCCTTGATCGCCACCTCGGTCATGCCACGGCCACCCTGCGGTGCCGCGCTGCGATACGGGACGCGGCCAGCGACAGCCCCTGCTTGCCGTCCTCGGCCCCGCGCTGGTCATAGAACGCTGCCGCCTGATCGTTGATCGCGTGTTGCAGATCCTCGGGGATGCTGGCCGCAGCCGCGCCGAAGCCCGCCGGATAGGTCACGACAAGCGCCGTGCCGTCCATGAGCTGCCGGTCGGTCAGGTGCAGGATAGGATAGCGCCCGGCATCCAACCACCAGCCCTGCGGCCATGTGACAAGCGAACCGTCAGCATCGCGGGTCTGCACGGTGATCGGGTGATCGTCCAGCGCCACCACGTCCAGCGGGCCAATGGGCAGAGGAACCACGCATCCCCATTTGGTGAACGTGACGGTGATGATCTGGGTCATCAGCGCCAGCGCGCAATGCGCCTCGATCTCGCGCGCCGCCGTCCGGGCCATCAGCACCAGATCGGGGTCGTCGTCGTCGAACGACACGCGGGCGTGCAGCTTCACATCGTCCAGGATGAACGGATCGTCGGTCGAGAGGGGCGTGCGGGTGATGTGCATGGGCGTTCCGGCATTGCGGTATTTTATTACCATATCACAGTTGCGAATTGTTCTCAAGTTGATGCTCAGGCCCATGCCTCCGGGTCGAAGGCGTCGGGATCAGGTAGTCGAGAAGCTAGCCGCTGTTCTTGGCCGGGGTCTGCGTTCCCTGCGTTCCCGCTCTTATAGAGCGCGGGAACGGTGGGAACGGTGGCTTGACCTGCGTTCCCGGCGTTCTCGGGAACGGTCTGGGAACGGTGGGAACGCTCGTCGCCAGCAACGACACGCCAGGCATAGCCGTCCACAATCCGCACCTGTTCCTTGTCTTGCAGGCGGGTCTTGGCCTTGTGGAACGCGGTTCTCTTGCTCGTCGGGCTATCACCAGCGGAGAGCGAATGGCGGTCGCACATCTCGCGCCAATTCTCGACTGAAACCACCCCGCGATTGGCCGGGAACATATCGCTGAGCATCACCTTGCCGTGCTGGGCGATTGCGTCGGACAAGGCTTGCAGGGCGATCTTGTCGGAGCCGTTCAGCTTCACGCGCTTGGCCGGGGCCTCGGTCGCTTCCACCACAGCCGAAGTCACCTTGTCGCCGTCCTCGTCATGGCCGAGGAAAACGCCCTTGAGCCGATAGGCGAACACGCCGTCGCAGGGCATATCCCGCTGCTTGCGCGCCTCGGCTGTCACCACGTCGTCGGTGCGGGTCAGCTCGATCTCGGTATCGACAGCGGCCCGCAGGCTGCCAGAGCCACGCGCGCCCTTGCTGGCGTCCTTGCCGCTGTGGTGGATCACCATGACATGCGCCCCGGTCGCCTCGCGCAGCAGGTCGATGCTCTTGATGAACATGCCCATGTCCTTGGCGGTGTTCTCGTCGCCCGCCCCCATCGTGCGGGCCAGCGTGTCCACCACGATCAGGCTGGGCATCTGGTCGAAGTCCTCGCGGATCGCGTCGATCAGATAGCTGGCGTCCTCGGACGTGCAGAGGTCGAGCGGTGCCGACAGCAGGCAGAAATCACCGTTTTCCTCGATCCGCTCCATCAACTCGGGCTTGGCCCGGCGCATGGCTTCGATCCGGTTGTTGATGCCGCTGCCGCCCTCGCAGGCGACATAGATCACCGGCCCGGCCCATTTCTCGCCGGTCGGAACGCGGCTGCCGTGCCATTCCTCGCCGGCCGCGACATGCAAAGCCAGGTCCAAGGCAAAGAAGGTCTTGCCGACGTTGCTTTCGCCGTAGATCACGCTGGACGCGCCACGGTCAAGCCAGCCCTTGACCAGATAGCGGGATTTCAGCACCGGCTTGATCTTGTGCAGCGGGCGGATTGCGCCCGACAGATCCAGTGCCCGGCCAGCCAGGTTGGGGTTGAAGCGCGGCCCGGCCGCCTGCATGTGCTTGCGGTCCAAGTTCGCCATCTCCGAGAAATCATTGCGCTGCATCACCGTCATGCCGCAGCCCTCCCGGTGATGTAGGTCAGGAACGACTCTTTGTCGGTGCGCGACAGGCGACGATAGCAGGCGAGCATATAAGCCTTGCGCTCGGGCGTCGTGGCGCTGTCAGCCCACCAGCCCGCCTCCTCCATCACGTCAATGTTGAACGACTTGGGCCAGCAGGGGCGGATCTGGTCGAGGAGGGTTTCAAGGAACAGCACGCGGTCCTCGGGATCGCAGGACAGCACCGCCTCGATGATACGGCTTGCGCCAGCCTGGCGCTTTACGTTAGAATCGAACCATTCCCAAAAGTTTTCGACTTTGACCTCGGTTGCGCCCGCCAGCGCACCGGGGTTGCAGTCGCCTTTGCTCTCGGCTAGGTTAGCCAACGCTGGGCTTTCTCCAATGCTTTCAATGGGCGCATTGGCAGAGGTTAGACAACTGGAAACAGTTGTTATTTCAGCAGAGTTTACGCCCCCTACGGGCTGCCAGTTCCTGCACCGCGACCGCGCAGCCCCCCCGGGACACATCCATAGGTAATACTACGAATAGCAAGCAGCGGCCGGTGGCTGTAGCTTGATCATGCTTTTAGTACGAAGCTCTTGAGACCCGCTTCCGCAGTGCGCATAACCCACCGCTGCGGAATACCAGACAGCCTCGCTCCCTTGGGGAGCGGGGCTTTTTCATGTTCAGCCCTCGCGCACGCGCCGCATCAGCCAGGCGGCCAGGCCCGAGCACGCCAGCGTCGCCAGCAGCATCGGCCGCACCGTGCCGTCGTAGAGCAGCCCGACCGGCGCCGCGATCACCACCGCCCCCAGCGTCGAGACCGCCCCCACGACCGAGGCCGCCATGCCCGCGACATGGCCCATGCGCTGCAAGGCCATGGCGTTGAGATTGCCGAAGGTCACCCCGGCCATGAAGAACACGCTGACCGCCCAGAAGAAGAAGGCCGGAAAGCGCAGCGCCTGCGGCAGAAGGTCGCCAAAGACCAGCACCATCATCACCGCCGAGACCACGACCTGCATCCAATAGGCCATGGTCACGATGCGCCGCATCCCCAGCCGCACCACGTAGCGCGCATTCAGCACCGTGCCGCTGCCCGAGAGCAGCGCCATGCCGGCGAACCACAGCGGGAAATCGTCGCCCTTGCCATAGGTCTGCACGAAAAGCTGCTGCGCCGAGCTCAGCAGCGCGAACATCTGGCCGAAGCCCAGCGTCATCACCAGCGTCACCAGCTGCACCTGCCGGTCGCACAGCACCTCGCGCGCGGCCGAGGCAAGGCTGCGCAGGCTCAGCGCCCGCCGCGCGGCGGGTGGCAGCGTCTCGGGCCGGCGCAGGTGCAGCCAGCCGCCGCCCAGGGCGGCCATGACCACGAAGGAGCCGAAGACGCCGCGCCAGCCGACCAGATGGATGACGATCGCCCCGATCGAGGGCGCCACCGCCGGCACCAGGATGAAGATCATCATCACGAAGCTGGTGATCCGCGCCATCTCGCGGCCCTGATAGAGGTCGCGCACCATGGCCAGCGCCACGATGCGCGGCGCGGCGGCACCCAGGCCCTGCACGAAGCGCGCCACCAGCAGCAGTTCGAGCGAATCGGCAAAGATCGCCGCCACGGCGGCCAGCGCATAGAGCAGGAAGCCGCCCAGGATCACCGGCTTGCGCCCCAGCGCGTCCGACAGCGGCCCGCCGACCAGCAGGCCCAGCCCCAGCCCGCCCACGAAGGCGGTCAGCACCAGCTGCGCCCGGTTGACGTTGTCCGGGGTCAGCTCGGCCGCGATCTCGGGCAGCGCCGGCAGCATCGAGTCGATGGAAAAGGCGATGACGGCAAAGATCAGCGCCAGCATGGCGATGAATTCCGGCAGCGGCTGGCTGCGCGGCGACGGAAATTGGGGATCGGGCATGATGTCTTTCCTGAATGCGCCTTCCGCGCCTAACGTCGCAGGCGCCGCGGTTCAAGGCCGCGCGGTTGCACGCCGCCGCGACTGGGCTATATCTGGCGCATGACCGCATCGCTCAACCTGATGAAGCTCTGTGTCGGCTGCGACGACCCGGCCGAGCTTGCGCAATGGCAGCAGCACCGCTTCCAGGGCGGCCCGGCGCGCCATGTCACCCGCATGTGGCCCAAGCGCGAGGCCGAGCTGCTGGACGGCGGCTCGATCTACTGGGTGTTCAAGGGGGTGATGCAGGCGCGCCAGCGCATCCTGCGCCTCGACGAGGTCAAGGGCGAGGACGGCATCCGCCGCTGTGCCCTGATCCTCGACCCGCAGCTGCTGCGCGTGGCCGCGGTGCCGCGCCGGCCGTTCCAGGGCTGGCGCTATCTCGCCGCCAAGGATGCCCCCCCGGACCTGCCGCCGGGCCGCGAGGACGAGCCCGGCCTGCCGGCGGAGATCGCCCGGGCGCTGGCCGACATGGGCCTGCGCTAGGCGGATCAGCGCATTACGCCGGAATGCGTCCGGTTCCCGGATCGCGAAGGGAAAAACCCGGGAACCTTGGCTTTGGCGGCATGGTTGTCCCTTGGTAACGCCACAGGATCCGGCGCAGGCCGGACCATCGAAGGAGTGCGAGATGAACTGGGATATCGTCGAAGGCAAATGGAACCAGCTCAAGGGCAGCGTCAAGGAGAAATGGGGCGACCTGACCGATGACGAGCTGACCGAAGTCGCCGGCAAGAAGGACAAGCTGGCCGGCAAGCTGCAGGAGAAATACGGCTGGACCAAGGAAGAAGCCGACAACCAGTTGAACGACTTCTTCCGCGACAAGACCTGATCCTTCCCTCCTCCCGGAAGCATGGACCCCCGGCTGACCGCCGGGGGTTTTTCATGTCGTGAAGGATGCGAACGAAATGCGAACCATTCAGCCATTGAACCCGGCCGTCCAGCTTCTTATCTTGTCTGCCAGCAGGGGGCGCAGACTGCCTGTTCCAGGGGTTGCGCCACTTGGCGAGAAAGGACTGATTCCATGAACGAATTCGCCCAAACCACCCATCCGGTCCTGCCCTTGCGGGACATCGTGGTGTTTCCGCACATGGTCGTGCCGCTGTTCGTCGGGCGCGAAAAGTCGGTGCGCGCGCTGGAAGCCGTGATGGAACAGGACCGCCCGATCCTTCTGGCGGCACAGAAGGATGCCGCGGTCGACGAGCCCGCGCCGGAGGGCATCTATCGCACCGGCGTGCTGGCCAATGTGCTGCAACTGCTCAAGCTGCCCGACGGCACCGTCAAGGTGCTGGTCGAGGGCCGCGAGCGCGTGCGCATCACCGATTTCGTGCCGAACGAGAATTACTTCGAGGCCCATTGCGAGAGCCTCGTCGAAGAGCCCGGCGATTCCGACACGCTGACCGCCCTGACCCGAGCCGTAGCGGAAGAGTTTGAACGCTATGTGAAGGTGCGCAAGAACATTCCCGAGGAAGTCGTCTCGGCCGTGGCCGAGGCGCGCGATCCCGCGCGGCTGGCCGATCTGGTCAGCGGCCACCTGGGCATTGCGCTGGACCGCAAGCAGGACCTGCTGGAAACGCTGGTCACCGCCGAGCGGCTGGAAAAGGTCTATGGCCTGATGCAGGGCGAGATGTCCGTGCTGCAGGTCGAGAAGAAGATCAAGTCGCGCGTCAAGACCCAGATGGAGAAGACCCAACGCGAATACTATCTGAATGAGCAGATGAAGGCCATTCAGAAGGAGCTGGGCGACGGCGAGGATGGCGGCAACGAGCTGACCGAGCTGGAAGAGCGCATCAACGCCACCAAGTTCAGCAAGGAGGCCCGCGAAAAGGCCGAGGCCGAGCTGAAGAAGCTGAAGTCGATGTCGCCGATGTCGGCCGAGGCCACGGTCTCGCGCAATTATCTCGACTGGCTGCTGGCCCTGCCCTGGGGCGTGAAGTCGCGCACCCGCAAGGACCTGACCAAGGCCGAGCAGGTGCTCGACGCCGATCACTACGGGCTGGAAAAGGTCAAGGAGCGCATCGTCGAATATCTGGCGGTGCAGAACCGTTCGGCCAAGCTGAAGGGCCCGATCCTGTGCCTCGTCGGCCCTCCGGGCGTCGGCAAGACCTCGCTGGGCCGGTCCGTGGCCAAGGCGACGGGTCGCGAATTCATCCGCATTTCGCTGGGCGGCGTGCGTGACGAATCCGAGATCCGCGGCCACCGCCGGACCTATATCGGCTCGATGCCCGGCAAGATCATCCAGGCGCTGAAAAAGGCCAAGACCACCAATCCGCTGATCCTGCTCGACGAAATCGACAAGATGGGCCAGGATTTCCGCGGCGACCCGGCCTCGGCCATGCTGGAGGTGCTGGATCCCGAACAGAACGCGACCTTCGTGGACCACTATCTTGAGGTGGAATACGACCTGTCCAACGTGATGTTCGTGACCACGGCCAACAGCTACAACATGCCCGGGCCGCTTCTGGACCGGATGGAGATCATCTCTCTGGCCGGCTATACCGAGGACGAAAAGCGCGAGATCGCGCGCCAGCACCTGCTGCCCAAGCAGATCGCGGCGAACGGGTTGCGCAAGGGTGAATTCTCGGTCTCGGATGAGGCGCTGACCCATGTGATCCGCTATTACACCCGCGAGGCGGGCGTGCGGTCGCTGGAGCGGGAGATCGCGAAACTGGCCCGCAAGGCCGTGACCGAGATCCTGAAAGGTCAGGTCAAGTCCGTCGCCGTGACGCCCGAGAAGGCCGAAGAATACCTGGGCGTGCGCCGCCATCGCTATGGCCTGGCCGAAAAGGACGACCAGGTCGGCGTGGTGACGGGCCTGGCCTGGACCCAGGTCGGCGGCGATCTCTTGCAGATCGAGGCGCTGAAACTGCCGGGCAAGGGCCGGATGAAGACGACCGGGAAACTGGGCGAGGTGATGAAGGAGTCGATCGACGCGGCGGCGAGCTATGTGCGCTCGATCGCGCCCCAGATCGGGGTGAAACCACCGAAGTTCGACGCCATCGACATCCACGTCCACGTCCCGGACGGCGCGACGCCCAAGGACGGCCCTTCGGCCGGCCTGGCGATGGTGACCTCCATCGTCTCGGTGCTGACGCAGATCCCGGTGCGCAAGGACATCGCCATGACCGGCGAGGTCTCGCTGCGCGGCAATGCCATGGCCATCGGCGGCTTGAAGGAAAAGCTGCTGGCGGCCCTGCGCGGCGGCATTAAGACCGTGCTGATCCCGGCCGATAACGAGAAGGACCTGGCCGACATCCCGGCCAACGTCAAGGAAGGGCTGAAGATCATCCCGGTCAGCCATGTGCGCGAGGTGCTGAAACACGCCCTGGTGCGCCAGCCCGAGCCGGTGGAATGGGACGAGGCCGCCGAGGAGGCGGCCGCGGCCAACCGGCTCGCCGCCCATGACCAGGAAGGCGGCGCTGCCGTCGCCCACTGACAGCAGGCCGCGCGGCATCCCGCGCGGCCTTTTTCTGGACCGCGACGCCGAAAGGGGTGCTTCATGGCACTGTCAGAGCGAAAACCGCGCGCCGGAGAGAAGGCCGAGCCGGAAACAGCCAAGGTCTTGCAAAAGCGGGAGCTTCTGTCTCTGGTCGGTCATCGCACCGGCTTGCGTCAGAACGAGATCAAGACCATCGTCGAGGCCACCCTGGCCGAGCTTGGCGAGGCCATCGCCGCGGGCATGACCTTGGCGCTTCCGCCGCTGGGCCGCGCCCGGATCAGCCGGCGCGCGGATGGCACGGGCGGCGAGGTCATCACCCTGCGCCTGCGCCGCCGGCCTTCGTGACGGGCTGCCGCGTGGCTTTTTTTCCTGCGAAGCCTCTTGCGGCTGTCGTCGACTGCGGCTATCTAGCCCGCATCGGGCGATTAGCTCAGCGGTAGAGCGCTTCGTTCACATCGAAGATGTCAGCGGTTCAAATCCGTTATCGCCCACCATGTTTCCAAAGGTGCTAAGGCAGGTTTAACAACCGCTTAGCGCCTTTTTCATGCCCCTTCCGACATCTTGTCACCATTTCCGAAGATGTCCGCGGTCACCACGCGGTCACCGGAATTCGGACGACGGTGTCACCGGATGCCTCTACCGATAAGGCCAGAAGCCCGGAGCATTCCCGCCGAGGCGAAACGGCGACCCTCGCTGTCTTGGCAGGCGTCGTCTTGAGTCTATTGCAGACGATGGCAGTGTCGGGCCATTTTCCATCTGAGAACTTTGAAGAGGCGAAAATGGAAGTCCGTGATGAGCACTATGAAGCTGTCGAGACTGCCTATGCCAAATGCGCGAAGGCTGTGCATTGGGCATATGCTCATTGGGCGCTGGACGCTGGAATTGAGTGCGCTTTGAAGGATGCGATGGGGAATGAAGTATCCAAAGCCATGGTCGACCTGCTTGCCGCTGTCGAGGCGCTTCTGAACGATGACGGAAGGTTGCCCGCTCCCAGCTTGGCCTTGCGCGCTGAGGACTATGACCCAGAGGAAGAACTTCCCTGACCGTCCGCTTTACTGCATAACCACTTCTCTGCCGCAAGATCGATTGTGTTTTCCTGACAACATCTTGCCCGGAAAGCTTTTCCGCCCATTTTGTGCGATGCCCCGCCCGCCTGTTACCAATTCTCCATGAGCAACAAGGAGTTGGAAGCAATGGCACAATCCAAGGACAACGCCATCTGGGGCACGGTGACGCTGGCGATGCCGCAACTGGTCGAATGGCAAATCGAAGGCGGCAGTGAAAAGCTCGAAGGGCGCAACCTGAGGGAGTTCGTCGTTGCCCTGGCATCGGCCGGCGAGGGACGCGAGGCCGTGCTGCGGCTGAACCTGCTCGTATCGCTGTGACCATGAACGGCGCTGCTGCCTCGGGGCTGGAACTCGACCGGAGCGCCCAAGGCATCGCCAACGGCAAGGCCGAGCAGCGCCCCTGCGCCTCGGTCATCTACGGAACGTGGGGTGCCGGAACAATCCATATGCTGAACAAGGCCCGAGATAAACCACATTCGGGGAATAAAGCATGGCAACAGGACAAGCACAAATCTGCGTGCCCGGTTACGCTTCCGCCATTGCCCTGAGTTGCCCGATTGCGATCTTTGCGCGGTCGTCGCTGAGGCTGCGCAGGATGGCGGCACCCTCGGCGTCGAGCTTCAGGCGGTTCGGGCTCTTGTCCTCGGCCACCCCGTCATCGGGGAAGAACGCGCGGATCGGCACCTCTAGCGCGGCGGCGATGGCGATCAGCGTGTCGAGGGCCGGCAGCGACTTGGCGCGCTCGATGTTGGAGATGGCCTCGGGGGTGCGGCCGATGGCCTCGGCCAGCTCCGCCTGCCGCAAGCGGCGCTGTTTGCGGAAGACCCGCACCTGCCCGGCGATGAAATGTTTGAGCGTCTCGGTCATGCAGCCGGAGTAGGCTTCATGGATTGACAGAATAAATCGTGCGTGGTTTGAATTTTCAGGGAATACGAAGCATGATTTAAGTTTGTGAGAAGATTAGAGATGAAGATGGTAAAACGCGCGGGATTTCTGAGCTTCATGGCGCTCACTGGCTGCACAGCAGCGCCAGAGCAGGCAACTGGTCCACATCCCTCGATCTGGCCCTGCGCGACGGTTCATGCGGAACTGCAACGGCAGGAGAGGGTCAACCATCAGGCCCGGCAGACGCAAAACAGCGTCACCTGGATCCCGGTCGTCGGGATCGCGGGCTTTGCCATTCAACCAGATCGCACCCGCGAGACCCATCTCAAGACCCGTGCCTATGAGTGCAAGTTGCGGGGTGGGTTGTGATCACCGTCGCGGATCTGCCTGCATGGCTGCCGTCCTGGCAGGTTTTGCTCACCATAGCCCTCGGCTGGCACTTGCTCACTCAAGTGGTGACGGTAATTCTTGGGGCGGTGATGAGCTATTTCGTCGTCACTGATTTGCCGCCACAAGGGCAGATGTACGTCATTGGATCGGCCAGCTTGCTGATCGTCCTGGCGGTCATAATTACGGCTTATCTCGTCGGAGGATCGCCATGAGCGCCGAGCGGTTCCGGCTGATCCTCGCAATCTGCCTGATCGGGGTCTCGGTGGCGGTGATGGGCGCGGTCAACCCGCTGTTGCTGGTGCTGGCGTTGCTCGCCGGCTGCGTCTGGCTGCTATGGCGACTGGCCCGCTGGGCATGGCAGCGGTTTCACTGAGAAGCGGAAACCATACCCGCTGACCTGCCTCCTATCTCGAAGCTGATGAGCGCGGGGCAGGAGAAGTCCCCCCTATCCGGGCGGCGTGGCAACCGAGGACGAGATTGACGGAGTGAGCAGATGACAGGGAAACCGGAAGACATCGGCGAAGACGAGGCCGCTGCGCGGTTGAGGGCGGCATTCGCGGCCGATCGCATGGACTGGCAGCAACAGCTTCGCGGTGACCTGCTCCGGGCGCTGGTGGCGCTCTCCCATCGCAACCACCCGCCCAAGGAGGCCGACATTCTGGCGCAGATCCTGAACGTGTTCTCGGATCTGACGGCCAATGCGGACCTGCGCGAGCTCGTGGCCGACTTCGTCGAGCGCCTGCCCTATGAGATGAACCGGCGACGGCGCCACAACATGAAGGTGTGGGAGCAGCTTCAGCGCAACGAGGCGCGGCTCCGCCGGGACGCAGAGAAACCGCCGCCCGAGAAATGAGGGCCTAGCCGCAGACCTGCACGTTCGTGCCGGGTTCCGGCGGGCGGCAAACGTTATAGGCCGGGCCGGCCGGGTCGCTGCTGCTCGGCGCATCGCAAGCCGCGACGAGTAGCATCAGGGCGAAGGCCAAGGGCGCACCCAGACGGCGTTGAAAGATTTGCATGTTGGAAATCTCCTGAAAGAATGGGGAAGCCGTGTGCGGCGAAAGCGCCCACGGCAGCGATGCCGGACGGATTTGAGGGCTATCCTATCGGGTCAAGGTTCTCTCAGATGCAAGACAATGAACCAAATCCATACACCTAAAGCTGCCAAACCGAATACGGCCGCAAAAAGAAAGAGGTGAGGGGGCCATAAATCGTCCACGAGCCGAAAAAAGCCCATATGCCAACTATACCAGCGTCCCAAGAAAGCTATGCTGAACAGGGTTAACAGCCCAGCCAGCCAGCCCAGAACCTTCAGGCGCAGGGCTCCATGGAAGCAATATGCGATGGATACGGCCAAGAATGCCAGAATCCCGCTCGCGAGTGCCAGAACACCTAAATCGGAATCGATCATGTCACGACCATAGCAAGCACATGAGCGGTGACTACAGGCTTTTGGCTTCCCCTCACCTCACCCGCCACCCGCCGTTCTCGAACGCACCATCCTCGGCGATGGCCCAATCGACATAACCGGCCTCGATGCCGAGAATGCGCTCCAGTACATCGGCATCGACCTCGTACTCATCGCCTCTGTGCCGGTCAGTCAGGCGGTATCGCCGGGGCGACGGGAGCATATCTCCGGCCCCGCCTCTGCCTCGGGCCGTATCCACCGCCGCCGTCCTCACCCTGCCGCCCCCGCGCCCACCGCCGCGCCACCGTAGGCCGCATCGAGCAGGGCCAGCGCCCCTGCCCCGCCGCGCACCGCCTGCGTGTAGTGTCCCAGCGTCACCGCCGGATTGGCATGGCCGGCGAGCTTCGCCACCAGTCCGACCTCGACGCCCTGCGCCTGCAACACCGAGACGAAGCTGTGCCGCGCCGAATGGTGGGTGACATAGCGCACCCCCGCCGCCTTCAGCCCCGGCTGCCAATAGCGGCGCAGGAAATTGCTGTAGAGGATCGCGGCGCCCGCGTTCTTCGGCCGCTGCGGCCAGGCGCGCGGCTGGCCGGGGCCGCAGAACACCCGGTAAAGCGCGCCATCGAGGCGCGGGCAGACCAGTTTCCATTCGAGCAGCATCTTGCGCAGGCTGGCGCAGATCGGGATCTCGCGCTCTCCAGCCTCGGTCTTGGTCGCCAGCGTGATCGAACCGTCACGCTCCTGCACCCGCCGGATCTGGATCACGCCCCGGTCCAGGTCGATATCCTCCCACAGCAGCCCCAGTTGCTCGGAGGCCCGCACCCCGGTCAGGAACGGGAACGCGTAGAAGATACCGCGCTGCGGATCGGTGCGGGCATGGTCGAGCAGTTGCGCCACCTCGGCGGGCTCAAGGATCGACTTCTTGGGCTTCTGCTTCCTGCGGGTCAGGTTGCTCGGCATCTTGGGCACCGGGACGCCGAAGTCCTCCTCGGCCAGCGCGAGGATGGATTTGAACATGCCCCTGACCTCGCCGGCGGTGAACTCGCCCACTTCCTCGCGGATGGTGGCGTGCCAAATGCGGATCTCGGCGGTGGTGAGTTCGCTGATCCGGCGATGCCCGAGCATCTGCAACACCTTGGCGTCGCGCTGCGGCTTGACGCCGGTCTCGGTGAAGGCGGCGCGCTCCTTCGGCGTGCCCTGCAGCAGCGGCCCGGTGATGCAGCGGCACAGGATGCGATAGGTCTTAAGCGTCTGCGGCTTGATGTCAGTGGCCTTCAGGTCGAGCCAATGATTGACCGCCTCGGCCACGGTCGGGTTGGCTCCGGGATTGAAATAGCGCTTGCCCTGCATCTGGGCCTGCAGGGCGGCGCGCTGCGCCTCGGCCTCGATCTTGGTGGCGAAGGACAGCCGTCGCTTCTTGCCGGTCTCGGGGCAGGTCCAGTTCAGCACATGCAGCTTCTGGCGCTGGGTCTTGCCCGAGGCCAGCTTGCGTTTGCGGTTCCAGATGCCAAGGGTGATAGCCGTGTCGGCCATGGGTTTAACTCCTTGCTTTTGCTTTGCAAGAAACGGAAACACGCCCGAGGATGGCGCGCAATTTGCTGAAAACACGCGAAATCCCGGAGCGGTGACATTGCGGTGACCGTGCCATATTGCACGGTTGGCGAAGGCGGGGCCGGCGCCGCCGACGAGGGCAGCGCTGGCGGTCGGAGGGGCCGGGAACAGGCCGGAGGGGCGTTCCAGAGGCCCAGAGAGGCGGGTCGTGGGGCAGCGAGAGGCGCCAGAGAACAGGGACACCCTCGGGCTGGATTCCATCGCCGCCGACGAAGAGATCAGCGGGGACGGCGGGGCGATGCAGCGGGCGGCGGTGACAGCAGGGGCGCAGGGAAACGCGAGTTCGGGTCGGCGAGGATATCCCCCATGCGACCCAAAAGCCGAGGGCGGGTATACGCTTCAGGGACCCGGGGAAGCGCGTCGAGCAGTGCCAAAGCCGTGTTAGAGTGAAGTGTAGACCGTGTAGATCGCGCGCCCGGTCGTGGGGCCGGAGGGGATAGGGTATATATCCCCTCCGGCGACTTTGCCCATTTCTAGTACTCGCCGCGACCGCTCTCGCCATAGACTTCCGCGGCGTGTTTTTTACCAGCTTCATCCAACGAAAGACGGATCAACCGACCTGCATTGGAACGCGGCGGAGAGCTGACCTGGATGCCGATCCGGCCAAGGCTCTGGCGCAGCCGGGAGATCGCCGAGGACAGGCCGCTTGCCGTCTTCGGCAGCGGATGGTGCGAGCGCCAGTCCAGATTATAAAGCGCTTCATGCAGCTGGCTTACCAGACCTTCAAAGACATGGTCTTTGGCCTCATGCAGCAGCTTCAGCAACGAGATCACCACCGAGTTCGTCAGCGCGCTTTCCACCAATGCCTCCTCTTGCGCCTGTTTCATGGCCGCGACGAAGCTGCCTTCCGGAAAGCCCGTGGCCGGTTCCGCCGCCACCGCCCAGTGCATTGCATCGGCCATGCGGAATTCCTGCGGTGCCTCGATCTGGCCTTGCAAGCGCATGGCGCAAGCGAGGCAGTCGTAGATGCAGCCCAGGAAGCGCGGCATCGCTTCCGCCACCTCCTTCTTGATCTGGGCCTCGGTCTTGCGGTTGCTTTCGTCGATGGGCGGCAGGGACATGAGAATCGAACGGTCGATCAGGTCGGGGCGGTCGGTGATGTCGGTGATTCCGTTTGACAGCATCGGTCGTGTCGCCTCGATCAGCACCTGCTCCGTGTCGGAATAGAGCTTGCGCGTCATGAAGCCGCCGCCGGTCAGGATGCGGCAAAGCGCATCCGCCATTGCCTCGGTCACCCGCGAGACGTTGTCGAATGCCAGCAACCGGCTATTCTGCCCGCGAATATAGAGGTCGCGCTCATCCTTGATCAGCGGCTGCCGGGAAACGGTGGACGGGTCAACCGCGCCCTTGATCACGCTGGTGATGGTGCTTTTTCCGGAACCATGTTCGGCCTTGATCATGGTCATCAGGTAAGGCCCCTGACGCGCCAGCGACACGATGATGGACAACACCATGACGAAGAAGGCCTGATCGGGCATGCCGAGAATCCGCTGCATCTCGCGCAGATCGCCCCCGCGCTCCGGCACCGGCAAGGTGCCAAAATCGGGGGCCCGGCGAAACAGGAACGGCGAAGCCTCCGCGATTTCCCAATCCTCGGGGGTGATATGCACGAAATTCTGCTCGTCCGCGCCCCGGTCGATTACCATGAGGTCCTCGTCGCCACCGCAGCGGAGATGGATTTCCCGCTCCGGCCCTTCGAACAGAGCACGGGCTTTCAAGACCCCGATCACCTCCTTCAGACCTTCCGCGCTCAGCGCGTCACGATTCCGATTATAATAATCGAACTGCACCCGCTTGGCGACGAAAGCCGAGGACACATCATAGGCAATTCCCGGTTGCTCGGAGAAGATCACATAAGAGCTTTCCAAATTGTCATGGCACAGTTCCAGGCCGCCGATTTCCAGCGCCTCCAAGGCAACGGCGGAGTTCTTGGGCGGCGAATTGCTCTTCCGGCCCGGTTTGAAGCCCTTCTTGCGCGCCCGTTCGATCATTCCCGGCAATTGGTCCAAGGTATCGCCGCCATAATCCGGCGGCAAAAGCGCCTTGAAGATCGCCATGATCTGCTCACCGGTGGCACCCCCCACGACAAGTTTTGCCGACAGCCGGAGTGCCGCCTCATTGGTGGTCTTGCCCGACCGGATGATGTGGGTTTCCTTGTCTTCCACCCAGGCTTTCAAAATGCGCAGTTGCGTCGCGTCGAAGATCGGCAAGCTGGTCAGGTCGGTTTCGAGCAGGGGTCGGCCGACCCACGCATAGGGCATCTTGGTGTCGGGATGGACGCTGTCCGGGATCACCGTCTGCTTGCCGTCCGCGAGAATGTCGATATTGCCGTGCTGCTCGCCTCCCTTGATGACCGTCGATTTGACCGGCTCATCTTCGGGGGTCCGCGCGAAGATCGTCAGGCCCTTCTTCCCGCGTTTCGCACAGGAGCTGACGCCCAACTGAGCTAGAACCCCGGGCACCAGGGCATCGTCATCAATGTCGATGCCAACCAGGCGGTGGCCGGGACCGGCAGCACCGCCCAGAACGAGGCCGATATTGCCCTGCTGGTGCTCCTTCAGCCACTGGTTGAAGCGCTTATCGCTAGCCGGATTGTGCACAAAGCTCGGGAAGCTGGTGACCGCCGGGGCTTTGCTGTCAGCGCGCAACGGGATCACGGGGAAGCCGGCCTCACGGTAGGCGGGGGCATTTTTGCCAAAGGGGCCAGTCATTGCACGCCCCCTTTGCGGCAGGTCGCGATGAAGGCGAGCGCCTCATCGACGCGCAGGTACTGGCGCGCGCCGAAGGGCTGGTACACCGGCAGCAGGCCGGTATTGACGGCGCGGCGCACGGCATGTTCCTTGAAGCCGTGCACCTTGCAGAAGACCGGCAGCGTCATGAACGCGGCCGGGGAAGTCGGATTGTCGGGGTTCATCAGAAGCTCCTGTTGGTTTTAGGAGCCTCTCAATGATCACACGTTTTCGAAGAACGCGAAGGACTTAATCACCCGATTTGGATCCTCTACCTCCCAATCATACTCGCTCAAGACACCGACGGCGGCATAGTTGGGCGCACCCTCTCAAGATCCACAGCGACCCCCGCGTCTTGAAGAGACGTCAAGGCAAACTTTATCCTGTCGATACCATTCATCCGCTCCGGCGCATAATATCCGTCACCAGCTGTGGCGCGCACCAACCAAAGATCTCGATCTTCCTTGAATTTCCGCTCCAATACTTTCGAAATATTTTCTATATCAAAATATTCCGCGCCTCGAACTTCTGAAGCATAGTCAGTTACAACGCCTCTACAAATTGGTGCCAATTTTGGCTCCCTCCTGCCAAGTTCGAAATATTCCTTATGCCATCTTCTGGCGATCTCCAACAACAGAGCGCCGTCGTCCTTAAGCGCATTACCCCTATCTTTCTCACCTGTAATCAGGGATGACACTTTTCTTACAAGATCTTTCAGCTCTTTACATTTAGCGTCTCTCTGATACCCCGCGATTAACGCGAATAGAATTTGCTCCAATGGCGATCGAAAATCCCAGCCGCGTTCTTCGATAAAATCGTCAGGGTCGAGACTGCCATTTATTCCAGTCCAAACCAAATCTGTATGGTCGAAATTATCCCCGCCAGAAAAACGACGCGACATCTCTTGCAAGATCCCTTCTTCGGACGGTTTCTTGCGCATACATCCCTCCATATTCCGGCTTTTAACTTGGGGTTCGTTACTGACTTCATCAAGAGGGATATACCCCCCAGGCCTATCCCCCGAGAGACCTGGATGCTGTCCCTGAGCGTGGTGTAGGTTCTGGGTGAGGTGGTCACCGGCGATGTTCGGTTAAGGTCTGGTTGCTTACGCCAACCCAGAACCGAGAGGACCACCGATGACCACCGACATGATGAACTTCCGCGACCTTGTGGAGAAGGCCCCTGATGCGGACCTGCTGCGCGAGATGATCGGCTTTGCGGCCGAACGGCTGATGGAGCTGGAGGTCGGCGCTGTGACGGGCGCGGCCTATGGCGAGAAGGACCCTGCACGGCGGGCGCAGCGCAACGGCTACCGCGACAGGGACTGGGAGACGCGCGCCGGGACGGTCGAACTGCGTATTCCGAAGCTTCGGAAGGGCAGCTACTTTCCGGGCTTTCTCGAGCCCCGGCGGATGGCCGAGAAGGCGCTAACGGCGGTCATCCAGGAGGCCTACGTTCAGGGTATCTCGACGCGGTCCGTGGACGATCTGGTCAAGGCCATGGGCATGTCGGGGATCAGCAAGAGCCAAGTCTCGCGGCTCTGCGAAGAGATCGACGGCAAGGTGAAGGCGTTTCTGAACCGCCCCCTCGAAGGTGACTGGCCCTATCTCTGGATCGACGCCACCTACCTCAAGGTCCGTCGAGGCGGGCGGATCGTCTCGGTCGCCGTCATCATCGCCATCGGCGTCAACACCGATGGGCGGCGCGAGGTTCTTGGTCTCGAGATCGGCACATCCGAGGCCGAGCCGATCTGGACGGAGTTCCTTCGCAAGCTGACCCGCCGCGGACTGCGCGGGGTGAAGCTCGTCATCAGCGATGCCCACGAAGGCATCAAGGCCGCGGTCTCGAAGGTGCTCAGCGCCACCTGGCAGCGCTGTCGCGTCCACTTCCAGCGCAATGCCCTGGCGCATGCCGGGAAGAGCGGGCGGCGCGTCGTCTCGGCCTTCATCGCCACCGCCTTCGCCCAAGACACCGCCAAGGCCGCCAGCACCCAGTGGCGCGCCGTGGCCGACCAGATCAGGCCCAAGGTGCCGAAGCTGGCCACCCTCATGGATGACGCGGAGCATGACGTCCTGGCCTACATGTCCTTCCCCAAGGAACACCGGGCCAAGCTGCACTCGACCAACCCGATCGAAAGGCTGAACGGCGAGATCAAGCGCCGCACCGACGTCGTCGGAATATTCCCGAATGACGACGCCATCGTCCGCCTCGTCGGGGCTCTGCTCCTCGAACAGAACGATGAATGGACCGTTCAGCGCACCCGCTACATGACGCTGGAAACCATCGCGTCAATGGGCGATGATCCCGTCATCAGCCTGCCCGCAGCGGCATCCTGATCAAGCAGGCCAGCGCCGAACCTAACGGTGACGATCAGCGCCAGCTACACCACTCCGTGGGACAGCATCGAGACCTGCCTCCGGTGCTGCACGCGCTACACTTACCCGGTCGATGGGCCTCCCGCGCCGCGCGAAGTGCAGAGCGTGCAGGTCTCCTAGCATCTTTTTCGGGCAGAATCACGGGGAGAGACCTCATCGGCACCGTGAGCGGTCAGAGAGGGAGGGAGGGAACTGATTGTTGCTCGGGCCGAATCGCTGATAGCCGCGACGGACAGACTTGCTCCCGATCCTGACTGCCTCTAAGCCTGCGCCATGCGCGTTCTGGACAACATCATCAGTGATCGCGGGTCCAAATACGCGGTCTCGGGCGGGCCGTGCACGTCTGAGGAGCAGGCGAAAGCCTTTCTCAAGGAACTCTGCCGCAAGAAAAAGTTTGCCAAGGCGACGCACAACACATGGGCGCTCCGGACGGCGGACACCTCGCTGAAGAACGATGATGGCGAGGCCGGCGCGGGTATGGTGATCCTGCGGATGCTGGAACGCGAAGGGCTGCGCGACCATATCGTCGTGGTAACCCGGTGGTTCGGCGGCAAGCATCTCGGCGGTGATCGCTTCCGACATGTGCAGGATGCGGTGCGGATATACCTCGACGATCTGCGGAAAGCCTGAGGGAGATCTTCAGATCTGTTGCGGCGCCATGTCGACCGGTTGGGCGGGAAGCGGCCTGACGTTGGTGCGGCATGGCGGCGGCACGGTAATCCTCCCCGTTTTAACGGGGCTCGATCGTAGAACTCACGCGGCCATTTTTAGCTTCATGGCGGGTGTGACGCCGCCAATGCCCATGTTGGGGCGTTCGTTGTTGTAGGTCCATAGCCATTCGGTAGCGATCTGCTGCACCTCCTCGATGGTTTCAAAGATGTAGAGGTCCAGCCATTCGTGCCGGACCGTTCGGTTGTAGCGCTCGACGTAGGCGTTCTGTTGCGGCTTTCCGGGCTGGATGTAGCTCAGGGCGATGCCCTGCTTCTCAGCCCAGATCGTCAGCGTGGAACTGACATATTCGGGGCCGTTGTCCACCCTGATCGCCAGAGGCTTGCCGCGCCATTCGATGATCTGGTTCAGGGACCGGACGACCCGCTCGGCAGGCAGCGAGAAGTCGACCTCGATGCCAAGGCCTTCGCGGTTGAAGTCGTCCAGCACGTTCAGAAGCCGGAATTGCCGCCCGTCGGCCAGGCGGTCGGCCATGAAATCCATCGACCAGACCAGGTTCGGGGCATCCGGTACCGCCAGTTCCTCGGGCTTCTCGCGCTTGAGACGTCGCCGCGGCTTGATGCGCAGGTTCAGTTCCAGCTCGCAGTAGATCCGGTGGACCCGCTTGTGGTTCCAGACATGCCCCTTCACGTTCCGCAGGTGCAGGAAACACAGGCCGAAGCCCCACGTCTTGTGGACGTTGGTCAGCCCCACCAGCAGGTCGGCGATCATCTCGTTCTCGTCGTCGCGCTTCGGGCTGTAGCGGAAACAGGTCTCGCTGACGCCGAACGCACGACAAGCCAGCGCAATGCTGACCCCCTTCATCGCCACCGCCTTCTCGGCCAACTCCCGGCGCTGAGCTGGCCGCGTCACTTTTTTCCAAGAGCCTCTCGAAGCAGATCAGCCTGCATGCTGAGATCGGCGAACATGCGCTTCAGCCGCCGGTTCTCGTCCTCAAGTGCCTTCATCTGGCTCATCATGGACGCATCCATGCCGCCATACTTGGCCCGCCACTTGTAAAACGTCGCGCTGCTGATCCCATGCTCGCGGCACAGCTCGGGAACGGCCAGCCCGCCCTCGGCCTGACGCAGCACGCCCATAATCTGGGCTTCGGTGAAACGGCTCTTCTTCATCGGAATCTCCTCGTCCATCTTGCCGAGAAAATTCTACCTTCGCATCCCCTTAACCACAGGGAGGATTACCGCACCAAACGTAGGAAAGCAGTCATCCGTGCGCAGTGCAGCGATCACCCTTCGCCACCGCTGAATCGAGCGCGTGAAGTTGCTCGCATTTGGCTTGACACGGAAATCGGCAGCAGTGCGATTACATGCAGGCGAAGCACTGCCTAGAGACCGGTCGACTGCTTGAAATGTTCGCTCAATCGTGAGATGACCGGCTGTCCTAGGAGATCGCAAAATGTCATCAGCCGGGACCACCCCGCACGAGCAAGAGCTCGTCTTCGAGTACAAAAACTGGAGAGGCGAGCTCTCCGTCAGGCGCGTGCTGCCGCTCAAGATCTGGTTTGGGGCTTCTACCTGGCACCCCGAAGAGCAGTGGTTTATGCAAGCCAAAGATCTCGACAAGAGCGAGGTGCGTGACTTCGCTCTTGTGGACATTATGTTCGCTCGGGGAGAGAGCGATTAGGCACCCAAGCCTGCGCTCAGAAGCGCGATCTTGCCTGCTAGGCTCATCGCGTGTTCAGCGGCCCCGTTGATGGCCTCCAGCGCTGTCTGGCAACGTTGCAGGATGCCGAGCAGACCGGTCACTTTTTCCGGCGTGGCATTAGCTTCAACCTCCTCGACAGCCTTCAACCCTGCTTCTCGGTCCGCCTCTACGATCGGGGCTGTTCTAAGGAGAGTTGAAATCTCCATCAGAAGACCCGGGGAAAGAGGAACTCTTACGTTGGCATTGCCTCGGATCTCAGCATTGCCGACACCGGCGACGGCGACGTTTCCTGCCGTTCCGATGTGAATCTTGATGTCACCCTTCATTTGACCTCCTCCAGAGGAAAACAGCGTTCCCATGTAGTTATTAGCATCAATTTGGTTAAATACTCTCGAGATCGGAAGCTGGACCGCAGCCGCTTTCATCACCGATCTCTCGACCTCGTTTGAGCCCCTTGGTTGGTAGAGCTCCGCTGACCACGTCTGATAGGCATCACAGTGATCTGATTGCCTTACAATGTGGTCAAGAAGGCTTCTACGAATATCGTCATCGGGCTCAGAGCCAAGCCAATCGAGCGTCAGGTCTTCCAGACCATCGTACCAAGAGTCCCTGAGCCCGATCGCGCATCCAAGCCTTGCCCTACGCTCTTGATCTGCGCTGCCTACTGTGATGATCTCGTGTCGCAGCGCGGAAACTTCTCGATCCGACGCGTACAACCGGTAGATATACGACCTGACATCAGGGTTCCGGCTCTCGACCGTGTCCGCCGCGATTCCAAGATCCTTCGCGGAGAGGTGCGGGTTCTCGGCAGTGGCCCAAACCGCATACTGCGAAGTTAAATCGTCATCGTGGCCGCACAAGTCACGCACCAGCGCCCTGTTCGCATGTCGAGGGTCAAAAAGGTTGTCTGGCGCTTTGTTCAAGCCGACCAGGATCAGAGCCAGTTTTAGCGTTCCAATAGATGCATTGTTTACATCTATCTTCGGAAGAAGTGCCTTAAGCTTGTCCGGCTTGACAACCTGAAGCGCCGATATGGCCAAGATCTCCGGCGAAACAAACTGCAACCGTGTGAGTTCCATTTCCGCGAGCGCCGGTTTGAGCTTGAACGCAGCTGCTATTCCTGCCGATAGGACCTGCTGCTCGTGCGGGTGGTTCTGCACGGCCTGCATCACTGGGCTCCAGCAAGGCTCTGGTCGTCCGAACTGTGCAAGCGCTGACAGCGACCAACGCCGAACTTTTTCGTCAGCGTTCCCTCGAGACAGTGCTCCTAGAACCGTGTTTTCTAGGCCATTGGTGCTTTGAGGAAGGAGCTTGCCGCCATGCCAGAATAGTTTGCAGAGCGCTTGCAAGGCGAGTTTAGTGCGAAAATTGTCGCCGCACTCAATAGCACTTTTGAGAAACGCAACTTCAAGTTCAGGAATGAATCTGAGACCGCGCTTCTGCGTCATGCCAACCCCGTGACCCAAAATTCTCAACCAATGAACGAGACCAAGGGTCGAAGTCGTTCAGATCGTTCTTCTTAGAGATATCCATCCACACGAGATCGTTGATCGACAGGCGCGTCTGGGCAGGTTCAAACCATTCAGGTGCAGTGATATCGATGTAGGCAAGTACCTCCGACCTATCAGCACCATGCAGAGAGACGCACCAGAGTCTATGGGAAAAGCTCTCAGCCATTCCTTGGTGGTCCTGGTGCCGGTCGATTGGCACGTTCAGATCGACCGCAGCAGCAGTTAATGCTGCATCGATCACCCCAAAGCCTAGCTGGTCAAAAAGTGAACCGTCTTCCTCCTTCACAAGTGATGCGAAGCAGATGGAGCGCTTCTGGCTGAAAGAGTCTCTGTTGTCTCGGTACCTACCTGTCCGGTAAGTCAGTACGAGGTTTCCCCGCCTTACTGCAGCAATCGACCACAAAAGTGCGAAGCCGTCCGGAACGTTCTTTGGCTCCACATACTGATACCATCCGTTTGCCCGAATGCGGGAGAGCAGCGCTGATGGGTGAGACTCCCGCCCTATCGATTGATCGCAGAGGTAGGACTTTTCGATCGCGAGAGCCGGTCCGCGAAGAAGATCCCTTGTCCTACGACGAGCGATCATCTCGCGACGATATTTTCCCGGAATCGTCGCGTCAGTCATGAAGGACCTTAGGAAAAATTTCCCAGGCTCGGTGCGGTAGAACAGGCTCTGCTCACGATGGTGAAGAATATCCGTACTCAAGCGAGCTTGGAGGGTTTTGTGCTGGGTTTTCCCGTGCAGATGATAGGGTACCAGACCGCGCTGGAAAGCCAGGCGCAGGATAGACTTCGCTGTGAGTGGCATGCGAGCCTCTAGCAGAACTTGCTGCGCAACATCAAGGTAACTGCTCACTGTGACCACCTCGCAACTGGTCGAAACAGTGTAACGACCTTCTAGTCGAGCGCAATTGCTCTATAACGCGTTGAAAGCGCGAATTTCGCTCAGGCTGCGGCGCATCGGTTCGGCCGAATCGGACCATCGAAGCTCATTTTACGATTCTCTGTAGCCCGAGCTCAAAGGCGTTGTCCCGGGCCCGACGGGTGACCCTTCCTACTGCTGCCAGAAGTTCGGCAGCACCTCCACCAGGATCTGAGGCCGCAGCGTTCGCCAAGCGCGGGATTGCCGAGACTTCACTGCAGCACCGATCGAAAGTCGGCTTCAGGGCATGCGGCCACGCAGCATTTGCCGGGGCCGACCGGCAGCAAAGGGCCGACTTTGCCACCTTTGCCTCTCACGGCCACATCTGCGCCGCATGCAAGACCCGCAGTATCACCAGCGCTCCCCCGACCTCAGCATAGACCACAAGATAGTTCGGCCGGACGACCATCTCGCGCGTTCCCGCGACCCGGCCCGGCCGATATGCCCTCGGCCGGTCAGGCAGATTACCAACCTTCGCCTCGATCTCGTCCAGCAGCGTAAGTGCAGCCGTTGGATTATCATCGGCAATGTACTCGAAAATCGAACGCAGGTCGTCACGTGCGGCTTGTCGCCATCCACCTCAGGCACGGCGCTTCCGCTCGATCAGTTCGCGCATTTCCGCCATGACATCGGCATGAGGGATCGTCGGCTGGTCATCCTCAAGCGCTTCGCGCACCTTGGCACGAAACCACGCGTCATAGGCATCTGGATCGGCTGTCAAACCGGCCGGCAACCCGCCCTCCCGCGCGACGCGGGTCAGCAAGATGCGAACCGCATCCGACAGGGTCAGGCCGACGCCAGCCAGCGCCTCAGCAGCTTGGGCCTTGAGTTGGTCGTCCACGCGAACGTGCAGCATCGAAGTTTGTGCGGGCATGTCGGCCTCCCTGTGCTCTCAGCATTGTATCTCAAATGAGATCCAGCAGCAAGGCGCGGTCACCATCCGGTCACTAGCCCCGGATTCGACCAGATTGCACGATCCTCGACGCCTTTTGCGCGCCGCCAGGAGGCCCGCTTCCTCGACGCCTCGGATCCTGCACTTTCGCGCAGTCTCGTGTCATCTGCTACAATGGGGTGACGAAGCAATTTCTGGCTTCACATCGAAGAGGCGCAGGTCGACAGAGGGAGTCCGCCCCAAGCTGGATTGGTTCAGCCGCCGATGATTACGGTGTGGATCCTTCATCTGCTGCGCCCCCGCAGGAGATCGCGTCTCCGGCGCGCCCGGCAGGCGCACCGTTGATGAAGACCGGGCCGCCGGCAAGATTGCGCAGCGCGCCGTCCGGGTCGATCCAGGTCACGAACGGGCAAGGAAATCGGCCGCACGCGCGATCAGAGGGCCCGCCGCGTATTCAGAAACCCGGTCACGGCCGCATTGATCTGGTTTTCGAACCATGTCGCGTGCAGATGGGGTGCGACCGTATCCAGCGTCAGCGGCGCCTGCGTCATCATCACCGAAGAAACCAGCCGCCCGTCGCGTGTCAGCACCTGCGTGACCTGGGCGATTCCGACCAAGCCGCTTTTCTCGAAATCCAGCCGGAAAACCTGCGTCTGGTCAAAGGCCGCGCGATCCGTGCGCCCCAGCGTGAAGGCGGCAGTAGGCTTGCGGGTTACGTTCTGCCCCGGTAGCAGGTTGGTCACAAAGAATTCCAGCACGCTGTCCGCTTGCTGCGTCATGATCCCGGCCGGCGGGGTGGCCATATTGTCGGGCAGCGGTTCAACGCGCTGGACGGCGATCATGGCGCCGCTGTTGCGCAGCGCGTCGGCCTCATCGACCCAGAACTTGAACTGGCCCTTGTCGCGGGGTGGCTCAGCAAAGCCGGGATCGCGCCACCATTCCGGGCGCAGAGTGGAAATGGTGCCTTCCTCGAGTTCCAGCACATCGGGGCGTAGCGACTCGGCGATGGGGTCCGCCGCCGGTTCACCAAAGCCCATCCCGCCGACCATCCCGGCAATCAAGGACTGGTATTCCCCGGCATGGTCGGTGCGGTAGCGCGCGCGCTGGATCAGCAGCCATTCTCCCCGCCGCCAGACCGAAATGCGCGTCAGCGACGGCAGGCCAAACCAGTCGCCCCCGGTCAGCACCTCGCCGAACAGCGGATCATGCGCGGCCGTGCCGTGCTTGTCTGGCCCCCATTCGCGGGCAAGGATCTGCGCATATTGCGCGGCAAGCCCGACGCGGTCGGGGACGATGCGGGCGGCGAAAAGCTCGATCTCGCAGCGGTCGCGGTTCAGCGGGTCATAGCAGATCTGGCGTCGGGTCAGCTCCTCGAATATCTCCGCAGGCGCGAAGCTGTCGGTGACGGTAGCATCGGGCGTGACCATCCAGCCGTCGGGCAACGGCATCGAGCAGTCCAGCGGCGCACCAATTTTCAACGCCAGCGGCGCGTCGGTGCCCTTCTCCAGCGCCAGACCGGATTGCGACTGCCCCTTGGCGCCACCTGCCATGATTGTTGCTCCCATCGTTGCCATGAATTTCCTGCGGTTCAGAATGAAGCCGACATGTCGCATCACTTCCATAGACTGTTCCATCCCTGCTTGATGCTGCTCCAGCCCGATGCCGCCTTTCCACCGATCCAGTGCCCCCCGCGCGATGCCGCATCGCCTACTGCGATCCCCGCCGTTTTCATGCTACCCCAGACCTTGTCCAGCCCCTTCAACTCGGCCCCGACGGTCACACCTGCGCCGATGCCCAAGCCCACCTTGGCCTTGGCCTTAGCGCCGACGCGCGATGCCGACGCCGTCCCTTCGGCCTCGGCCTCGGCCTGTACGCCGAGGCTGAGCGAACCGCCCAGCGTGAACTTGATGCCCCAATCATGCTCATCGCCCAAGGTTGCCACGTCGTCCCTGGTGACGAAGTTCCAGGCCGAGATGGCCGAGTTGCCGACGCGTTTGGGGGTAATCTCGATCACGCCCTCGCCTTCGATCTGCCCCAGCAGCGCCTCGGCCTTAAGGGTGCCTTTCAGTGTCGCTTCCTCGGGGCTGAGAACCACTTCTCCTGATGCTTTCGCTTCGGCCGAGGCAACCTCGCCCCCGACCTTGCCATACACCAGCACATCATCGGCCGATTTCACCTCGCCCTTGGCGAAATGGCCGCCGATGATCGCCTCGACCGCGGCGGTGGCGGCCTTTGTGCTCAACTCGGCGCTGGCCTTGCCCACCATCTCGCCGCCAAGGACCGAGCCGCTGCCCGAGAAGACGTCGCTTTCGTCGCCGAACTTGCCGTCGGCGACCGCACCCTCGGCCTTGGCCTCGGCTTCGGCCTTGGCGATCGTCAGCGCGTCGATGGTGGGGAACTTATTGCGGAAATCCTCATTCGGGGCGATGGCGAGCTGATCCATGCGCTGCGCCCGGATCACATCGGATTGCACCAGCAAGGCGTCGTCCCGGCTGGCGCTGCGGGTCACGCCGTCGATGCCCTCGTGCTTGATGCTCTGACGGCTTTCAAACAGATCACCGGCAGAACCCAGATCGGTGTGCGAGGACGAGCTTTCCCAAGTTGTGTGATCGCTCCAGTGGTTGGCCGAGGTCTTGGCGCCCGGCCTCTCGACCTTGCCGGAGGTTTCCCAGAAGCCCTTTTGCTGTTCCTCCACGGCGTCATCCGACGGCTTCTCGGCCGGCGGGATCAGGATGTTCGCAGGACGCTGGCTGGCATAGTCCATCAGCGACGGAATAACCGATTGCGAACCGATTGCATTGGCCGGGACACAGCTCGGATCGCCGAGCACCAGCGCCGATCCCGGAGGCATCGGTTCGAAACGGATACAGCGGCGGCATTGCTGCAGTTTGGTATCCGAAATCACCATTCGGGTTGCCAGGCTGTCCTGTCGCTGAAAGGGCGGATAGGCCAGCAACCACGCCGGGGGCTGTTGGGGTGCCTTGTCTTCCTCGGCCATCGCGATCAGCCCCCTCAATTATAGTCGATCTTGTCGGCCTTGAAGCGGATGCGTTTGCCGGTCAGGACGATGTCACCTTCCTTCGACATGGTCAGCGTGGAATTTTCGCCGACCTTGATCGTGAACTGGTCGCCCACCCGTATGTTGTGAACCGATCCTACATCGCTGTCATAGCGCTTGCGTACGATGACCGACATGGCATTTCCAACCGTGGTCTGATGCGTATGCCCCACTGCGACCGAACGCGCGATACCCACGATTTCGGAGGATGCACCGTTCACGATCTCGGAGCGGTTCTTTTCTACGAATAGCTGGAAATTTCCCTTGCCGAAGTTGAACGGGTCCGGGATTTTCATGCGCTTCATCGCAGTCGCGACACCGTCGAACAGCACCCTGGTCTTCTGGCGCACCATTTCGGACAGCGGGTTGTTGCCGACCGCAATGGACATGTTGCCCGCCACAAGCTCGTCGTGATCGCCCATCACCTGGATCGACTTGTCGTTGCCGACCTCTTCCGCCTGATCACGACCTACGCGCTTGGCGCGATCGTTCAACACCTCGACGCTCATGTCCTTCTGGGCATGCATGAAGATCTCTTCGGCACCCGCCTGATCTTCGAAGCGAAGCTCGTTGAAGCCGCGCCCGGTGCCCTTGCCGTCATGGGTGTTGGTTCGGAAGGTGGATCGCGTCTTGTGCTTGGCCAGTTCGTAAGGAACGCCATTCTTGCCGTTGAACACGTTCCCCGTGACGATCGGCTTGTCCGGGTCCCCTTCGAGGAACTCGACCACCACCTCCATGCCGATCCTGGGGATCACCATGCCGCCCCAGCCCGCCCCGGCCCAGTTCTGCGACACCCGGCAGCGCATCGAGAACGCCCCCGCCAGGTCCCAGTGGAACCGCACCAGGATGCGGCCATATTCGTCGCAGTCGATCTCGCCCTCGCCCACCACCATCGCCGTCTGGGGCCCGTGCACCACCGGCACCGCCGTGCGGCGCGGCGGCACCATCGGTGCGGTGTCGGACATCAGCGCATAGCTGCCGGTGAAGGCATAGCCGTCGCTGCCCTGGCCACCCGACCCATAGGCTTCGCTGACGAAATGATGCGAGGCCGAGAGGCACAGGTAGGTCTCGCCCGTCCCCGGCACCGGGTCGCCCGAGAGCGTCACCCGCTTGCCCGCCCGCAGCGAGGCGCAATCGCCCACCGCCCGGTTCCTGCGATCCGCGCCGCGCTCCTGCGAGGTGCGCAGCCCGGCGACGATCTTGCCCACGTCCTGCGCCGGGTAGTCGCCCGGCCAGTCGAAGCTTTCGATGGCGCCTTGCGCATGGGCGGCGTCGCCGAGCCGGTCGACCTCCATCGCCGCGTCGGGGGTCTTGAAATTGTAATCGGTGAGCCGCACCCGGCCAGTGGTCAGGTTGCGCTCGGGCGCCCAGTCCCAGAAATGCTCGCCATCCGCCTGGTGGTGGCCGTCGTAGCTCTTGTAGGGCCGGGCGCCGATCGTCTCATGCGCCAGCACGTCGTCGGTCAGCACCAGCGTATGGCTGCCCATGGCGTGGCGGAAATGGAAGCTGATGCCGTGCCGCTCCATCTGCCGGCGGGCGAAATCCAGGTCGGATTCGCGATACTGCACGGTGTATTCGAGGGTCGGGTAGTCCTGCGAGAGCTGGAACTCGACCGCCGGATCGCCGAGCTGGGCGTAGTCGGCAAGCAGTTCGGACAGGATCTGGGTGACGGTCTTGTCGTGGAAGATCCGCTGGTTGCGGCGGCGGGAGGCGAGCCAGAACCAGGGCCGCAGGGTCAGGTCGTAGCGATGCCCGTTCTCGCCCACCCCGGCCCATCGCGCCTGGGTGACGATGCCGTCGAAGGGCTGGGTGCCATCGCGGGTCTCGATCTCGGCCGTGGCATGGGTGCCGATGAGGGCATCGAAATCGAGGTCGGAGCGCGTGGCCAGCGCCTCGACGCGATATTCGAACAGGTCGTTCAGGTGATCGGTGCCGTCGAAACGCAGGAGCGCCAGCGTGTCGGGGCCAAGCGCGGTCGTCAGCCGACCCAGACGCTCGGACTGGCGCAGGGGGGCGTTCATGAAAAGGCCTCCGCGAGGGGAAATGGGTCATATAAAACTGCGGCGGAGTGTGCATGACCGGAACGGTGATGCCAAGCTGCAAAATTACCGAGCCAGCAAGCGGGGGTGCGCGGTCACCATGCGGTCACCAGCGCCGGATTCGACCAGACTGCACGATCCACGACTGACCTGCACATTCGCATCGCCCAGAGGCCCGCTTCCCCGACACCTCGAGTCTTGCACTTTCGCGCAGTCTCGTGTCATCTGCTGCAATGGGGTGACAGACCAATTGCTGGCTTCACATCGAAGATGTCAGCGGTTCAAATCCGTTATCGCTCACCACTATTCCGAAGGCGCTAAGGCAGGTTTGACAACCGCTTGGCGCCTTTTCATCCTCCTCCCGACATCTTGCCACCATTTCCGCGGTCACCGGAATTTGGACGACGATGTCTCCGGATACGGCGCGAACCCACCCGGATAGGAGCGTGACACGAATTCCCTCACGGCGTGACAGCAGGATTTGCAGCAGGCAAGTTTTACGAAATACCTCCCCTGAATGCCCCGGTCACGCCGGCATAATCGCTCGGGTGGCGGATCGCCTGTGATGAGCCGTGCGGGCGTCGTCTGGCACAATTCGGCAATAGAGAGCTTTTTCTCAACGCCGAAGACCGAACGGACAGCCAGCAAGGTCTAACCCGCAATGAAGCACGTGCTGAGGACTTCGATTACATCGAGCGCCTCTACTATCCGCGTCGGCGGCACTCGAAACTGGGCTACATCCGTCCCATGGGGTTCGAAACCCGCGCTATGCTAGGGCGTGTTGACAAAAGGGATTCACCGGGCGCGGTGATCGTGATTCAAGCTGGTATCTGCAATGGAGACCAGCGTGGCACGAAACCTGATGTCGAACGACGAGTGGGCGTTCTTTGAACGCTTCATCCTGGCTGTCCGTTCTCCGAACGGCCGCAAGCCCACGAACCATCGGCTTGTTCTGGATGGGATTTTCTGGATCGCCCGAACGGGGTCGCCCTGGCGCGACCTGCCGGAAGAGTTCGGCAAATGGTCGTCTGTCTATCGGCAGTTCCGGCGCTGGACGTTGGCGGGGCTGTGGGAACAGATCCTGGAGGCGCTGAACGAGAGCCGGATCGTGCCGGATGCGCTGCAGATGATCGACAGCACCGTGGTTCGCGCTCATCATCAGGCAGCGGGCGCAAAAGGGGGACTCCGCGCCAAGGTTTCGGCCGCTCGCGAGGTGGCTTCACGACCAAGATCCATCTGCGGGTCAATGCGGCAGGCCTGCCCATGAGAACCGAGATCACGGCCGGGCAGACATCGGACTACCTCGGCTTCGATCTGGTCATGGCTGACAACCTGCCCGAGCCAAGCGTTCTGCTCGCAGACCGCGGCTACGACTCCGACAACATCCGCAAGACCATGGAGGTGCGCGACGTGGTGCCGGTCATCCCCATGCGCAAAACCCGGAAGCTACGGGTCGCCGTTGACCGCAGGCTCTACCGCCTGCGCAATCTCGTTGAGCGGTGCTTCAACAAGCTCAACAATGCCCGTCGCGTCGCCACCCGCTACGACAAGACCGCCGAAAGCTTCCTGGGCTTCATCGACATCACGTCGATCCGCCTCTGGCTCCGCCATTTGTCAACATGACCTAGTTTAACCTGCTGTCCAGACGCGGCCAGGCACCGGCGGCCGATCCTCCAGCACTTCCCGCCTTCGATGTAGCGATCATACCAGCGGCAGAACGTCCGGCGGGCGAATGCCGAGGTGGTCCAGCGTGCGTTGGCAGCCAGGTGCGACTGTTAGATGATCCGGATGATCTCGAGCTTCCCGGATGCGGAATAGCGCATTCTTCTTCGCCCCCACCCGCGATGCTTTTTCGAGCAGCCGGTTTCCAGCATCGGGTCGGCCACGCATTCGATCAGGGCGCGGCCAGTCAGCAGGTGCTATCCCTCCTTGTGGCGCGCGGTCACGGCTGGTTGCCGTCCGACGCGATCTGGAAAACCAGGTTCGGTCGATGCTGAAGGAGTGCGGCCTGATCTTTCCACGCTCGATCGCCGGAGCGAAATCAGGCTTGACCAATCCACGCAATTAAAGGGCCGATTGACAGCCGAGCTTTTTACGCGAGATGGTCTCCCGATAGATCCGCGCCGGACACCGGTATCGCTGCAGGAGTGCGCAGAACGCTGCGGAACGGCGTTGTGTTCGGACCGGGATGAGGATCTGGCCAGGAAGATCGCCTCGATCGAGGCATTTCCGAAACGGTGAGGGTTTTGCGGGGTCTGCGCGATGCAGGGTTGAACCCCGCGCCGGTCAGTGTGTGAACGTGATTGCCAGCGGCCGGTGATGTTTCAGGACGCCCTCTGGCGAACCAGTCGATGCGGGGCTCGGGGCAGGCTAGCGAAGTCACCTCGTCTGTTTGCGTGCCGCCGGGTTTCCTGCCGCGATCTTCGATGCACGGCGATTGGGTCCGGCCCGGGCGTCTGTCTTTGGCGGCGACACCGTTGGACCGGCGATAACCGAGGGTGGTGCTGGGCTATCCTGCCTGGATTGCGGTTATTGCGGTTGCGTTGACGATGTCCTCGACGGAGCATCCGCGGGAGAGGTCGTTGGCGGGGCGGGCGAGGCCCTGCAGGATCGGGCCGATCGCCGTCAGCCCGCCCAGGCGCTGCGCGATCTTGTAGCCGATGTTGCCCGCCGCCAGGTCCGGGAAGATGAAGACGTTCGGCCGCCCGGTCAGCCGGCTCTGCGGCGCCTTCCTGGCCCGGATCGCCTCGTCGAGCGCGGCGTCGAACTGCAGTTCGCCATCGACCTCGAGATCCGGCTCGGCGGCGCGGATCAGCGCCAGGGCCTCGCGCAGCCGCCCGAGGCTCGGATGCTCGGCCGAGCCCGCGGTCGAGAAGGACAGAAGCGCCACCCGCGGCTTCTCGGCCAGGAGCTGGCGGCAGCTCGCCGCGGCCGCGCGCGCGATGGCGGCAAGCTCGGCCGCGTCGGGCTGGATCACCAGCCCGCAATCGGAAAAGATCATCCCGCCCTGGACCGGCGCCTCGGGCCCGCAAGCGAGCATCAGGAAGAAGCTCGAGACGATCCCGGCATCCGGCGCCTTGCCGATGATCTGCAGCGCCGCCCGCACCGTGTCGGCGGTGGTGGCGACGGCGCCGCCGACCGTGCCGTCGGCCTGGCCCAGCCGCACCCGCATCGCCGCCTGGCGGATGGGGTCGCGCATGTCGTCGAGCGCGCGTTCCGCGGTCATGCCGCGCGCGGCGCGCAGCCGGTGCCAGTGATCGGCAAGTTCCGCCAGGTCCGGCGCCTCGGCCGGGTCCAGGGCGGTGACGCCGGGGATCGCGGGCCCGTTCATCAGCGTGACGCGGGCCAGGCCCTGTTCGGTGATGCGCCGCGCCGCCTCGGCCACGCGCGGATCCGCGCCCTCGGGCAGGATGATGTGGCGGGCGCGGGCGCGGGCTTCGGCATGGATGCGGTCGAGCGGTTTCATCGGCTATCCCAGAAGATGCAGGCCGGCGACCACGAAGACGCCGAGGAACACGGTTTCCGCCACGATCAGCGCGATGGCGCCGGTGCCGACCTCGAGCATGCGCTTGAGCGAGGTCTTGATGCCGACCGCCGCGATGGCGATCAGCAGCGCCCAGCGGGACAGCTGCCCGGCGAGGTCCGAGAGCGCCTGCGGGATCGCGCCGGCGCTGTTCAGCGCCGCCAGCGCCAGGAAGCCCAGCACGAAGCCCGGCAGCAGCGGCGGCGCCGTGCCGCCGTCGCTGTCGGCCAGCCCGCGCGCCCGGATGATCAGCGAGATCGCCAGCACCACCGGCGCCAGCATCGAGACCCGGATCAGCTTGACCAGGGTGGCGGTCTCGCCGGTCTCGGGGCCGACCGAGAAGCCGGCGCCGACCACCTGGGCCACGTCATGGATGGTGCCGCCCAGGAAGACGCCGCTGTCGCGCGCCGTGAAGCCGAAGAGCGCGGCCAGCATCGGGTAGAGCACCATGGCCAGGGTCGAGAGCACGGTGACCGAGAGCACGGTGAAGACCAGGTCGCGCTCGGATTTCTCGTGGCGCGGCAGCACGGCGGCGATGGCCATGGCCGCCGAGGCGCCGCAGATCGCGACCGAGCCGCCAGTGAGCAGCCCGAAGCGCCAGTCCCGGCCGCCGAGCCGGGCGAGCGCGAGGCCGCAGAGGATGGTCAGCACCACCCCGGCGGCCACCAGCCCGATGGCGCGCGGCCCGAGCGCCGCCAGCATGTCGACCGAGATCCGCGCGCCCAAAAGCGCCACCCCGAGCCGCAGCACGCTGCGCGCGGTCAGGGCGACGCCCGGCGCGGTGCGGGTGCCGTCCTCGGCCAGGAAGTTCAGCGCCAGGCCCAGAAGCAGCGCCAGCAGCATGGCCGGGGCACCGTAATGGTCCGACAGGAACTGCGCCGTCGCCGCCACCAGCGCCGAGACGGCGAAGCCCGGGAAGGCCTCCGAGATGAGGCTGCGCGAGGGGATCAGGGTGGTTGTCATCGTCGTCACCGGGATGCGGGGATGGGGCCGGCGCGAGGGGGGTCGCGCCGGGTCGTCGTCGGAAGGGGCGCGCGGCCTCGGGCGGGATCGGCGAGGCCGGGCCCCCGAGGGGGGCGCCGCCCCCCTCGCGCTTGCCTGGCCCCTCGATGGGGCCCGGCAAGCGCACCCCCCGGGGTATTTGCCCAACGGTGAAAGCCGGGGCCGGCCTTTCTGCGTCAGGCCTTCCCGCGTCAGGCCGCGCCCTGCTGCGGGCGCATGTCGGCCGGGTCGATGCCCGCCACCACCACCGGCTTCTTCATCGCGTCGCGGCGGAAGGGCTCGCCCAGCTCCTGGTTCAAGAGCACCTCGATGAAGGTGGTCTCGCGGTTCTGCATCTGCCGCTCGACCGCCTCGTGCAGGGCCGCCGTCAGCTCCTCCTGCGACTTCACCTGCACGCCGAGGAGCCCGCAGGCCCGGGCGATGCCGGCATAGGAGGTGTCGCGGTCGAGCTCGGTGCCGACGAAGTTGTTGGCGTACCACAGCGTCGTGTTGCGCTTTTCCGCGCCCCATTGGTAGTTGCGGAAGATCACCATGGTGATCGCCGGCCAGTCCGCGCGGCCGCAGGCGGTCATCTCGTTCATCGAGATGCCGAAGGCGCCGTCGCCGGCAAAGCCGATCACCGGCACGTCCGGATTGCCGATCTTGGCGCCCAGGATCGCCGGGAAGCCGTAGCCGCAGGGCCCGAACAGGCCCGGCGCCAGGTATTTGCGCCCGGCCTCGAAGCTCGGATAGGCATTGCCGATGGCGCAGTTGTTGCCGATGTCCGAGCTGACGATCGCCTCCTTCGGCACCGCCTGCATGATCGCCCGCCAGGCCTGGCGGGGCGACATCAGCCCGGCGTCGCGCGCCCGCGCCTCGGCGTTCCATTCCGTGCCGGGATCGTCATCCTCGTGGTCGAGGCTCGAAAGCTCCTGCGCCCAGCGGGATTTCGTCTGCGCGATCAGCGCCTTGCGCTCGGCCCGGCCGGCGTCGCCCGCCGTGGGGGCGAGCTGCGCCAGGACGGCGCGCGCCACCTTGGCCGCGTCGCCCTGGATGCCCACGGTGACCTTCTTGGTCAGCCCGATGCGGTCGGCGTTGATGTCGACCTGGATGATCTTCGCCTCCTTCGGCCAGTAGTCGATGCCGTAGCCCGGCAGGGTCGAGAACGGGTTGAGCCGCGTCCCCAGCGCCAGCACCACGTCGGCCTTGGCGATCAGCTCCATCGCCGCCTTCGAGCCGTTGTAGCCCAAGGGCCCCACCGCCAGCGGGTGGCTGCCCGGGAAGCTGTCATTGTGCTGGTAGTTCGAGGCCACCGGCGCATCCAGCCGCTCGGCGAGCTTCGCCAGGTCCGGGATCGCGCCCGACAAGACCACGCCGGCGCCCGACAGGATGACCGGGAACCGCGCCTCGCTGAGCAGCCGCGCCGCCTCGGCCACCGCCGCCTCGCCGCCCGCCGGCCGCTCGAAGCGGACCACCTGCGGCAGTTCGACGTCGATGACCTGGGTCCACATGTCGCGCGGGATGTTCATCTGCGCCGGCGCCGAGTTGCGCCAGGCCTGCATGATCACCCGGTTCAGGACCTCGGGGATGCGCGAGGGATCGCGCACTTCCTCTTGATAACACACGCAATCGGCGAAGAGCCGCATCTGCTCCATCTCCTGGAAGCCGCCCTGGCCGATGGTCCTGTTCGCCGCCTGCGGCGTGACCAGGAGAAGCGGCGTGTGGTTCCAGTAGGCGGTCTTGACCGGCGTCACGAAGCCGGTCACCCCGGGCCCGTTCTGCGCGATCGCCATCGACATCTTGCCCGTCGAGCGCGTGAACCCGTCCGCCATCAGCCCGGCATTCGTCTCATGCGCGCAGTCCCAGAAGGTGATCCCCGCCTTCGGGAACAGATCCGACACCGGCATCATCGCCGAACCGATGATCCCGAACGCATGCTCAATACCATGCAGTTGCAAAACCTTGATAAAGGCTTCCTCAGTGGTCATTCTCATGGCGATGGCTCCTTATGCGCGTTCGTCGCGGTAATGATAGAGTTTGTAGAGGCCCCATTGGCCGAGCCGGCGGAACGGCGTCTTCCAGCCTTCGTGGGGCAGTTCGGAGTTGAAGATCGGCAGCTCGGGCACGGCCTGGCCCGCCACCAGCTGCGCCATGCGGCGCCCGGCCTGGGCGGAATACATCACGCCGTTGCCGCCGTAGCCCAGGGCATAATAGGCGCCGGGCAGGTCGGGCATGCCGGTGATGCGGGGCATCATGTCATGGCTGACATCCACCCAGCCCCACCAGCTGTAATCGAGCTCGATGCCGCGCAGGACCGGGAACTTGCGATACATCCCCTCCTTAAGCGCCTGAAGATGCGCAGGATTCGCCGCGTCCCGGCCGGTGATCGCGGCGCGCGAGCCGATCTGCAGCCGGTTGTCGGGCAGCAGGCGGTAGTAGTGGCGCAGCGTCCTGGTATCGGTCAGCGGCGAGCCGGTGCGGATGCCCACGGCCTCGAGTTCGCCCGGCGTCAGCACGCGCGTCACGATGCTGTTGGACATGATCGGCATCAGCCGGTCCTTGAGCCGGGGATGCAACCCGCGGGGCGCATAGGCCGCGGTCGCGACCGCCACGCGGCGTGCACGGACCGTGCCTCCGGGCGTACACAGGCTGTGCACACCCCCGCGATAATCCCAGCTCTGCACCGGGCTGTCGACATGCACCCGGGCGCCCAGTTCGCGCGCCGCGCGCAGATAGCCGAAGGCCAGTTTCGCGGCATGGATGCCGACGCCGTCGGCCTCCCACATGGCGCCATGCGCCTCGTGGTCGCGCACCACCTCGGCATGGAGCTGGTCGCGCGTCAGCATCCGGGCGTCATAGCCGAAGGTGTCGCGCAAGAGCGCCGCCTCGGCCTCCAGGCCCGGCATCACCCCGGCCTTGTGGGCGATGTAGTAATGTCCGCCGTCCTGGGGATCGCAGTCGATCGCATGGTCGCGGATCAGGGCGCGGAACAGATCGAACCCCTCGCAGACCTCGGCATGCAGCCGCTTCGCCACGTCGAGGCCCCAGCGCTCGATCCACTGGCTGCGCTTGAGCCGGCCCGAGCTGACCTGGGCCTGGCCGCCGTTGCGGGTCGAGCAGCCATAGGCCACGCCATTGGCTTCCAGCACCACCGGCTTGATGCCGTGCTCCTTGGCCAGGTGCAGGGCACAGGAAAGGCCGGTGTAGCCCGAGCCGATCACCACCACATCGGCGTCGAGATCGCCGCGGATCGGGCCGTCGTCGGCGGGCGGCGTGCCCGCGGTGCCGATCCAGTAGGTCGGCGCGTAGTCGCTGCGCGGTCCCAGGCCCGGGGCCGTCATCGGATCGTAGAACGGGTCGAAGGGGACCGAGCCCGGGCGTTTTTCGATGACCTGCATGGCGGACCTCATTTCGCCGGAATGGCCGGGCGCTGCTTGCGGATGGCCTGCTTTTCCACCAGCTGGCCGTCACGGATGCGGAACAGGTCGACGCCCTGGACCTCGGTCCGGGTGCCGTCGGGGTTGGTGGCGCGGAAGGTCCATTGGCTGACGCCGCGGGTGCCGTCCTCGGACAGGAAATGGCTGTGGTCGGCCCATTCGACGTCCGGCATCGTGGTCCAGACCGTCTCGAAGGCTTTGGCGATGGCGGGCTTGCCCTCGATCCGGTTGCCGTATTCGTGGTCGCCGGCGACGGTGTAGAACACGCAGTCATCGGCGAAATGCGTCATCACACCCTCGATGTCATGGCGGTTGAAGGCGTCGAAGGTCGCTTTCAGGTCGTCGGCGGTCAGCTTGCGGGTCATGGTTCGGATGCTCCTTTCCCGGGCGGTGGCGCGGGATCGCGCCTCCGGGACTGTCTTGCTTGGAAATCGGGGTCGGGTCAGAGGGGCCGGGTCAGATCTTGCCCTTCCAGGGGATCAGCGCCTTTTCGATGCGCCGGATCAGCATGTCGAAGGCAAAGGCCAGGATGCCGATCACGATGATACCCATGATCACGGTGTCCGAGGCCAGGTATTCGGCCGAGTTCAGCACCATGAAGCCAAGCCCGCGCGAGGCGGCGACCATCTCGGCCGCGACCAGCGTGGTCCAGCCCACGCCGATGCCGATGCGCATGCCGGTGAAGATCTCGGGCAGCGCGGCCTTGAGGATGACGTGGAAGATCACCTGCAACTTGCTGGCGCCCATGGCATAGGCGGCGTGGATCTGTTCGGTCGAGACCGAGCGCACGCCGGCCCGGGCCGCGATGGCCATCGGCGCGAAGATCGCCAGGAAGATCAGGAAGACCTTGGGGAATTCGCCGATGCCGAGCCAGATGATGATCAGCGGCAGATAGGCCAGCGGCGGCAGCGGGCGATAGAATTCGATGATCGGGTCCAGGATGCCGCGCACCCAGCGGTTGACCCCCATCAGGATGCCCAGCGGCACCGCGACGACCAGCGCCAGGAAGAAAGCGCCCAGCACCCGGCCGAGGCTGGCGAGCGTGTGCTGGAGCAGGGTCGAGTTCGACACGCCCTCGGTCACGGCCAGCACGAACTTGCCCCAGACCGCGGCGGGGGACGGCAGGAACAGGGGCTTCACCCAGCCCATGCCGGTGACCAGGAACCACAGCCCGATCAGCGCGATGGCGGTGACCAGGCTGATGACGGCGCTGTTGCCGTCGCCGGGTGCGCCATAGGATACGCCGGGGCGGGCCGGCCGGGCGCGGGTCAGACGTTCAAGCATGGGCCGCTTCCTTTTCGCCGGCGCGTTCGTCGCCATAGATGATGCCAAGGATCTGCTCCCTCATTTCGATGAAGTCGCGGCTGGACTTGATGGCGCGCGAGTCGCCCTCGGCCAGGAAGCGGCGGTTGAAGTCCAGCTCGTAGGTGTGGGTGATGCGGCCGGGGCGCGGCGACATGACGATCAGCCGCGAGCCGAGGAACAGCGCCTCCTCGACCGAGTGGGTGATGAAGAAATACATCTTCTCGGTCTTTTGCCAGATGTGCAGCAAAAGCTCCTGCACCGTCTCGCGGGTCAGCGCGTCCAGCGCCGCCATCGGCTCGTCCATCAGCAGCATGGCCGGGTCGCAGGTCAGGGCGCGGGCGATGCCGACGCGCTGCTGCATGCCGCCCGACAGGTGATAGATCATGTGCTTGTGGAAGTCCTGCAACCCGACCAGCGCCAGGTTCTTGACCGCGCGCTCGCGCCGAGTCCTGGCATCGACGCCCTGCAGCTTCAGGCCGAATTCGACATTGTCGATGACGTTCAGCCAGGGCAGCAGCGCGTGTTTCTGGAACACCACGCCGCGTTCGGGGCCGGGGCCGGCGACGGGGCGGCCGCCCAGCGTGATCTCGCCGGCCGAGGGGGCCATGAAGCCCGCCATCAGGTTCAGCAGCGTGGTCTTGCCGCAGCCCGAGGCGCCCAGCGCGACGACGAAATCGCCGCTCTTGACCTCGAGGTTGACGCCCTTCAGCGCCGTGACCGGGGCGCCCTTGTGGTGGCCCGGATAGATCAGGTCGACATTCGAGACTTTCAGGGTCTGCATCTCAGCGGTCTTTCAGGGAAGGGGGTGAAAGGCTTGGGATGAGGCCCCGGGGATGGTCCCCCGGGGCATGCGGGGCATCACTTCGCGGCAGCCTGGGCGAAACTTGCGTTGACGAAGGGCGCATAGTCGTCCAGCGCCTTGTCGATCTGCTTCTGCTCGACCAGGAACCTGGCGCTTTCGCTGACGGCCTTCAGCGCGCCGCCGCCGAGCCAGGTCGCGGAGGCCTGCTCGGCGGCGTCGGGGAAGGACAGCATGCCCAACGCCTCGACCACGCCGGCCGCTTCGCCGCCGATCAGCTTGACGATATTCGCGACCTGGGCCGAGTCGGCGGTCCAGGCGGCCTTGTTGGCGTTGTAATCGGCATAGGATGCCGCCAGCGCGTCGGTGAAGGCCTGCATGAATTCCGGATTCTCGCTGGCGAAATCGGTCGAGACCACCAGCCCGTCGAAGGTCGGCACCGAGGCCGCGCCGATCTGTTCGCTGTCGGCGATGACCTTGCCGTCCTTCATCAGCTCGCTCAGCACCGGCGGCCAGACATAGGCGGCGTCGATGTCGCCGCGCTGCCAGGCGGCCAGGATCTGCGGCGGCTTCATGTTCAGGATGTTGACCGAGCGCGGGTCGATCTTCCAGACCTGGTCCATGCCCACCAGCAGGTGGAAATGCGAGGTCGAGACGAAGGGCACGGCGACGTTCTTGCCGGCTAGGTCCGCCGGGCTTTCGATGCCCGAGCCCGAGCGGGCCACCAGCGCCTCGGACTTGCCGATGTTGTCGAGGATCCAGAACAGCTGCATGTCGACGCCGCGCGTGGCGGCGGCGGCGATCCCGGTCGAGCCGATGACGCCGACCGGCACATTGCCCGAGGCCAGCGCGGTCGAGATGTCGCCGCCCGAGGAGAACTGGCGCCAGTCGATCTTGTAGCCCGCCTTTTCCGCGGCGGCGTCGATGCTGCCGTCGGCGATGGCATTGATGAAGGGGCCGACGATCTGCTGATAGCCGACCACCACCGTGGTCTCGGCCAGGGCCTGGCCGGTCAGGCCGGCACCGAAGATCATCGCGGCCAGATAGACTCCGGCCCGGCTGAAGTTGGTCATTCTGGGACTCCCTGTTCGTTGTCGTTGGCGGAACTGGCCCTGCCGGCCGGCTCCTGCTGTGCTGGCGGTCCGTCGCCCCTGCGCATCGCTGGTCAGGTTGGTCGTCGGGCCCGCCTCTGTCTCGCGGTTCTGTTCGACCGCTTCTGCGACAAAATGTTGCAGGTGCGGCGCCGCAAGGATATGACCAGATGAAAGCAAAGATAGGTCCAGATGAGCGGCCGGATTCCCGTCGAGATGTTCTTCCTGCGCGACAGCGAGGCAGGCACGCTGCAAGGCCGGCTTGCCGCGGCCATCGTGCAGGCAATCCTGGAAACAAGGGCCCGGCCGGGGACGCGGCTGCCCTCGTCGCGGGGGCTGGCCGAGTCGCTCGGCATCTCGCGCATGACGGTGACGCTGGTCTACCAGGAGTTGATCAGCCAGGGCTATCTCGAGACGCGGGCGCGCTCGGGCATCATGGTGGCGGCGACGGTGCCGCATCGCCGGCTGCGGGTGCAGGAGCCCCTGCCGCGCGAAACCGCGCTGGACTGGGACAGCTGGCTGTCGGACCACCTGCCCCGGCAGCGGGTGATCCGCAAGCCGGCGAACTGGCGCGACTTCCGCTATCCCTTCATCTACGGGCAAAGCGATCCGGGGCTCTTCGACCACAACGCCTGGCGCGATTGTGCCCGCCGGGCCTGGGGGACGCGCGACTTCGGCGAGTTGGCCTCGGATTTCTACGGCGCCGACGATCCGATGCTGATCGACTACATCTGCTCGCATTCGCTGCCGCGGCGCGGCATCCATGCGCAGCCGGACGAAGTGCTGGTGACGCTCGGGGCACAGAATGCGCTGTTCATCACCGTGGAACTGCTGGCGCGCGGCGACCGGCTCGCGGTGACCGAGGATCCGGGCTATCCCGATTTCGCCGAGACCCTGCGCCGCGCGCACAGCCCGACCACCTTCCTCGACGTGGACGAAGGCGGGCTCGACCCGCAGATGCTGCCGCAGGGCACGCGGCTGGTGATCGTGACGCCCAGCCACAACATCCCGACCGGCGCCACCATGCCGCTGTCGCGGCGCCGCGAACTGCTGGCCCGCGCCGCCGCCCATGACTTCCTGATCGTCGAGGACGACTACGATTTCGAGATGTCCTACCTGGCCCCGCCGGCCCCGGCGCTGAAATCGCTCGACCGGGCCGGTCGGGTGATCTACATCGGCAGCTTCTCGAAATCGCTGTTTCCGGGGCTGCGCATCGGCTATATGGTCGCCCCTGCCCCGCTGATCGCGCGGGCCCGGGCGCTGCGGGCCATCATGCTGCGCCACCCGCCGAACCACCTGCAACGCATCACCGCCTATTTCCTGGCGCTGGGACATTACGACGCCCATATCGTGCGGCTGCGCGGCGCGCTGAAGCGACGCCGGGCGCTGATGGAACAGGCGCTGGGCGAGACGCCGCTGCGCATCGCCGGCGCCGCGCGTTCGGGCGGCTCCAGCCTGTGGATCGAGGCTCCGGGCGGTATCGACAGCAGCCTGCTGGCCGAGCGCCTGCAGCAGGACAGTGTGCTGATCGAGCCGGGCGAGGTCTTCTTCGAGACGCCGCCGGCCCCCTGCCCCTTCTTCCGCCTGGGCTATTCCTCGATCCGCGAAGCCGACATCCAGCCCGGAATCGCCCTGATCGCCCGCCGCGCCATGGAGCTTGCCCAGCAAACCCGGGCGGCCTGACCGGGGTGGGGATCGCGCAGGACCAGGGGGCTTTGCCCCCGCGCGTTCCGCGCTCCCCCAGGATATTTGGACAAGAAAGAAGCCGTCTGAGACACCCGTCGGGTTTCTCTTTTGTGGAAATATCCTGCGGGGGTCCGGGGGCGCAAAGCCCCCGGCAGCGCGGGTGAAGGCATCGGCAACGCTGCCGCGGCCAAGCTGGCCAAGCCGGCGCAAATTCGGGTAAAAGCTGCGCCCTTGCGCCTTGACGGGGCGGAATGATAGACCGGGAAAAGTTCGACGGAGGGCGCGGCCTGCCGTGACCAGAAGTGATGACGCAACGTCCGACCAAGGGGAAAACACAGGCATGACGATGACACGGACCAGCTTTGACAAGGACGATCTGCTGGCCTGCGCCCGTGGCGAGCTGTTCGGTCCCGGCAATGCCCAGCTGCCCGAGCCGCCCATGCTGATGATGGACCGCATCACCGACATCTCGGCCGACCGCGGCGCGCATGGCAAGGGCCATGTCGTCGCGGAGTTCGACATCACTCCCGACCTGTGGTTCTTTGCCTGCCACTTTCCCGGCAACCCGATCATGCCGGGCTGCCTGGGCCTTGACGGGCTGTGGCAGCTGACCGGCTTCAACCTGGGCTGGCGCGGCTGGCAGGGCCGCGGCTATGCGCTCGGCGTGGGCGAGGTCAAGCTGACCGGCATGGTCCGCCCCGACCGCAAGCTCTTGCGCTATTTCGTCGACTTCACCAAGGCGGTGCAGACCCGTCGCCTGACCATGGGCGTCGCCGACGGCCGGGTCGAGGCCGATGGCGAAACCATCTACGAGGTCAAGGACATGAAGGTGGCCCTGTCGGCCGCCTGACCCATGAACAAGGAGCACGCCATGCGCCGTGTCGTCATCACCGGGCTGGGCATCGTCTCTCCCATCGGCAACAATGCCACCGAGGTCACCGACAGCCTGCGCGCGGGCCGTTCGGGCATCGTCTTCGCCCCCGAATATGCCGAGCACGGCTTTCGCAGCCAGGTTCACGGCATGCCGCAGATCGTGCTCGAGGACCATATCGACAAGCGCAACCTGCGCTTCATGGGCGAAGGCGCGGCCTATAACTTCCTGGCCATGGAGCAGGCCATCGCCGATGCCGGGCTGACGCCGGAGGATGTCTCGAACGAACGCACCGGGCTGGTCATGGGCTCGGGCGGGCCCTCGACCTCGAACCTGTTCGACGCGCATCGCATCGTGATCGAGAAAGGCGCGCCGAAGCGCATGGGCCCGTTCATGGTCACGCGCTGCATGTCCTCGACCAATTCGGCCTGCCTGGCCACGCCCTTCAAGATCAAGGGCGTGAACTATTCCATCACCTCGGCCTGTTCGACCAGCGCGCATTGCGTCGGCAACGGCACCGAGCTGATCCAGATGGGCAAGCAGGACATCGTCTTCGCCGGCGGCGGCGAGGAACTGGACTGGACGCTCAGCTGTCTGTTCGACGCCATGGGCGCGATGTCCTCGAAATACAACGACACGCCGCAGACCGCCTCGCGCCCCTTCGACACCACCCGCGACGGCTTCGTCATCGCCGGCGGCGGCGGCGTGGTCGTGCTCGAGGAACTGGGCCATGCGCTGGCGCGCGGCGCCAGGATCTATGCCGAAGTCACCGGCTATGGCGCGACAAGCGACGGCTACGACATGGTGGCGCCGTCGGGCGAAGGCGGCGAGCGTTCGATGCGGCTGGCGCTCTCGACCCTGCCCGAAGGCCGCCGCGTCAGCTATGTCAATGCGCATGGCACCTCGACCCCGGTCGGCGACGTGGGCGAGATCAAGGCCCTGCGCCGGGTCTTCGGCGAGGGCGCCGTGCCGCCCGTCTCCTCGACCAAGTCGCTGACCGGCCATTCGCTGGGCGCGACCGGCGTGCATGAGGCGATCTATTCGCTCTTGATGATGCAGAACGGCTTCATCGCCGCCTCGGCCAATATCACCGAGCTGGATCCCGAGATCCGGCCCGAGGAAATCGCGCGCGAGCGCGTCGACAATGTCGATTTCGATACGGTCCTTTCCAACAGTTTCGGTTTCGGCGGCACCAACGCGACGCTGGTCCTGTCGAAATACCGCGAATAAGCCAAGAAAAGGTTAAGCGATGGGCGATTTGATGAAGGGGAAACGCGGCCTGGTGATGGGGGTCGCGAATGACCGCTCGATCGCCTGGGGCATCGCGAAGGCGCTGGCCGACCAAGGCGCCGAGCTGGCCTTTTCCTATCAGGGCGAGGCTTTCGGCAAGCGGGTCGAGCCGCTGGCGCAGTCGCTGGGCTCGGACTTCCTGATGGATGTCGACGTGCTGAACGACGAATCGCTGGACGCGGCCTTTGCCCAGATCGAATCGCGCTGGGGCGGGCTGGATTTCCTGGTCCATGCCGTGGCCTTTTCCGACAAGAACGAGCTGACCGGGCGATTCATCAACACCACGCGCGACAACTTTAAGAATTCCTTGACGATTTCCTGCTATTCGCTGATCGACCTGGCCCGGCGGGCGCAGCCCCTGATGACGAATGGCGGCTCGATCATCACGCTGACCTATGCCGGCTCGAACCGGGTCACGCCGTTCTACAATGTCATGGGGGTGGCCAAGGCTGCGCTGGAATCATCCGTCCGTTATCTTGCCAACGACCTCGGTCCCGACGGGATCCGCGTCAATGCGATCAGCCCCGGGCCGATGAAGACCCTGGCCGGCGCAGCCATCGGCGGCGCGCGCAAGACCTATCGCCATACCGAGGCGAATGCGCCCCTGCGCGCCAATGCCACGCTGGAGGCCATCGGCGGCACCGCGGTCTGGCTCTGCTCGGACTGGGGCGCCTGCACCACCGGCGAGATCGTGCTGGTCGACGGCGGCTATCACGTGCTGGGAATGCCGCAGTCGGACAACCTGTGATGGCGCTGGCGCATTTCCAGGCCGAGGACGGCACCCGCCTTGCCTATCGCGACGAGGGCGCCGGCCTGCCGGTGCTGGCGCTGTCCGGGCTGACCCGCAACGGCAGCGACTTCGACTATCTGGCGCCGCACCTGACCGGCGTTCGGCTGATCCGGCTGGACTATCGCGGCCGCGGCGCATCGGGCTGGTCGGGCGCCGACAGCTATACCGTCGCGCAAGAGGGCCGCGACGCGCTGCTGCTGCTGGATCACCTCGGGCTGGACAGGGCGGCGCTGCTCGGCACCTCGCGCGGGGGGCTGATCGGCATGCTGCTGGCGGCGGTGGCGCATGAGCGGCTGCTGGGCCTGTGCCTGAACGACGTCGGCCCGGTCCTGCAACGCGGCGGGCTGGACCGGATCAAGGATTACATCGGCCGCAACCCCTCGGCCGCCACGCATGAGGAACTGGCCGCGCGCCTGCCGGCGGTGATGCCGGGCTTTGCCCATGTCTCCGCCGAGCGCTGGCTGCAAGAGGCGCGCCGGCACTATCAGGAAACGCCCGCGGGGCTGCGGATCAACTATGACCCGGCGCTGCGCGATGCCTTCCTGGCCGGTTTCGACGCGCCCGAAGTCGATCTCTGGCCGCTGTTCGACGCCGCGCAGGGCCTGCCGCTGGCGCTGATCCGGGGCGCGAATTCGGACCTGCTGGCGCAGGAGACGGCGGCCGAGATGCAGCGCCGCCGCCCCGACATGATCCTGGCCGAAGTGCCCGACCGCGCGCATATCCCCTTCCTCGACGAGCCCGAGGCATTGCGGGCGATCACGGACTGGCTGGCGCTGATGCGCTGACCGGCGCGCCCCGGGCGTTCCACGCAGGGTTTCGCACCGGGCCGTGAATGCAACCGCAAGGCATGGCAAACCTTTGTTTATGCGCCATTTCCCGGATTGCCGCAAAGGTTTTCCGGGCATAGGCTGGTGGTGTTCCACTCCGGTTTTTCACGAGTATCGCCATGTCTGGCCCAACGACATCCAATGTCGTGTTTGTCGCCCATCAGGACGACAGCATCCTGTTCATGGAACAGGCCCTGCACGCCGCCCTGACCCGCGGCGAGCCCATCACCACCGTCTTTCTCACCGCCGGCGACGCCGGCCGAGGCGCCGCCTATTGGCTGGGGCGCGAGGAGGGCGCCCGCGCCGCCATGTCCGAGATGACCGGCTCGACGCAATGGGTGACCGAAACCGTCACGCTGGGCGACAGCGGTTACCAGGTCGTCACCAGCTACCTGGCCGACCAGCCCGACGTCCGGCTGTATTTCCTGCGCCTGCCCGACGGCATGCTGCATGGCACCGGCTCGGACCGCTATGGCCGCGAGAGCCTGGAGCAGCTGGTCGAGGGCGATCTGGAGCGGCTGCACAGCGTCGACGGCGCCGCCAGCTACGACCGCGCCCAGCTGGTCGAGCTGATGCGGCTGCTGATGGACACGCACCAGGCGACGAATGTGCTGATCCAGGACCATGTCAGCGTGTTTTCGCATGATGACCACAGCGATCACCGCGCCACGGCCTGGCTGGCCACGCTGGCCTTCCAGGGCTCGGACCCCGGGCGGGAACTGGTCGGCCATGTCGACTATGGCAGCCGCGCCCTGCCCGCCAATGTCCCGCCCGAGTTGCTGGAGCATTTCCGCGACATCTTCCGCGCCTATGCCGCGCATGACCCCCTGACGCAAAGCGGTCATACGCCCGAGGGCGAGCTGATCTTCGAGGCGCATTTCGAGGCCTGGCTGCAGCGCGACCACCTGGTCGCCGGCGTGCTGGACCTCTGGGCGCTGGACTTTACCCAGGTGCGCGGCGGCTGGCGGGTGCAGAACCATGTCCGCACGCTGGCCGATGTGGACGGCGACGGCCAGGCCGACGTGGTGGGCTTCGGCACGGGCCGGGTGCTGACCGCGCTGGCCGGCGACTATTGCTTTGCCGAGGCCACCGCCTGGTCCGAGGCCTTCGCCAGCCGCAGCGGCTGGCGCATCGACCGGCACGAGCGCGAGATGGGCGACCTGGACGGCGACGGCCGCGCCGATATCGTGGGCTTCGGCGACAATGGCGTCACGGTGGCGCTGTCGAACGGCCAGGGCTTCACCGATGCCGGGCTGTGGCTTGCCGACATGGGCCAGCTTGCCGGCAACTGGCGCGTCGCCCGGCACGAGCGCGCGGTGGCGGATGTCGACGGCGACGGGCGCGACGACGTGATCGGCTTCGGCAATGGCGGCGTGCTGGTCGGCCTGTCCTCGGGCACGGGGCTGGGGCCGGCCCGGGTCTTCGCGCGCGAGTTCACCTATGCCGCCGGCTGGCGCAACGAGCTTCACGTCCGCGCCCTGGCCGATGTGGACGGCGACGGCCGCACCGATATCGTGGCTTTCGGCGAGACCGGCGTCGCGGTCGCGCTCTCTGCCGGCACCCGCTTTGCCGCCAGCACGGTCTGGAGCACCGAGTTCGCCCGCGCCGGCGGCTGGGACGTGACCCGGCACGAGCGCGTGCTGGCCGATGTGGACGGCGACGGCCGCGCCGATATCGTCGCCTTCGGCGAAACCGGCGTCGCGGTGGCGCTTTCCACCGGCGCGGGCTTTGCCGTGGCCGAGATCTGGTCGGACGAGTTCGCCTTTGACGACGGCTGGCGCACCGACCGGCACGAGCGCATGCTGGCCGATGTGAACGGCGACGGGTGCGCCGATATCGTCGGCTTCGGCGAGGAATTCGTCGAGGTGGCGCTGTCGACCGGCACCGGCTTCGCCGCCCCGGTGCTGGCCGACGACTTCTCCGTCTGAGAATGCCCCTTGGCGACCCCCAGCCGCCTCGGCTAAAGCCGGCGGAAGGGGGTGCCATGGATTTCAAGTGGCTCGAGGATTTCCTGTCGCTGGCCGAGACGCACAGCTTCTCGCGCTCGGCCGAGTTGCGCGGCGTCACGCAAAGCGCCTTTTCCCGCCGCATCCGCGCGCTCGAGGAATGGCTGGGCACGGATCTGTTGAACCGCGACAGCTATCCGGTGACGCTGACGCCCGAGGGCGTCGCCTTTCGCGAGACGGCCGAGGAGGCGGTGCGGATGATCCAGGCCCGCCGCGCCGAATTCCGCGACCAGGCGCGCAACCGCGGCGGCGAGATCAGCTTCCTGGCGCTGCACAGCCTGACGGTGACCTTCCTGCCGGGCTGGTTGATGCGGCTGAAATCCGCCGCCGGCCAGATGACCAGCCGCGTGAAGCCCGAGAATTTCGACCGCTGCATCGAGGCGCTGACCGAGGGCGGCTATGATTTCTTCCTGACCTATGCCCATCCGCAGGTGAACATCCCGCTGGATCCGGGCGACTATCCGCATCTGCTGGTGGGCCAGGACAGCCTGGTCGCCGTAGCCCGTCCCGGCTGGCCGCGCGAATGGCTGACCGAGGGCATGCCGATGCTGAAATATTCGCGCGGCTCGTTCCTGAACGCCATGGCCCGCATCGCGCTGGCCCAGCCCGGCGCGCCGCTGGTCTATGTCGCCCATACCGACGAATCGAGCATGGCCGAGGCGCTGAAAAGCATGGCCGTGGCCGGGCATGGCATGGTCTGGATCCCGCGCCGGCTGGTCGAGGCCGAGCTTTCCGCCCGGCGGCTGGAAATCGTCGCGCCCGAGCTGCCGATGCAGATCCGGCTCTATCGCAATGCCGCGCGCGGCCGCGGCATCACCGGCCGGGTCTGGCAGGCTGCCCGGCAGTCGGGCGAGGGCGAGGCGCGCTAGGGCTGTCTCGCCGCCCGCGCGCTGCACACCGCTTGCCTTCAGCGCAGCCCTTCGCAGAACCGCCTGATCCGCGCGCAGGCATCCTCCAGCACCGCATCCGAGGTCGCGTAGGAGATGCGGAAATGCGGGCTGAGGCCGAAGGCCGCGCCGAACACCACGGCGACGCCGGTCTCGTCCAGCAACGCGGTCGCGAAGGCCTCGTCATCGGCGATGAGCGTGCCGCCGGCCGAGGTCTTGCCGATCAGCGCCTTGATCGAGGGATAGACGTAGAACGCCCCCTCGGGCACCGGACATTCGATCCCCGGGCAGGCGTTCAGCCCGGCGACCACCAGGTCGCGGCGGCGCTGGAACACGGCGCGGCTTTGCGCGATGTAATCCTGCGGCCCCTGCAGCGCCGCCAGCGCCGCATATTGGCTGATCGAGCAGGGATTCGAGGTCGATTGCGATTGCAGCTTGGCCATGGCGCCGATCAGCTCGCGCGGCCCGGCGCCATAGCCGATGCGCCAGCCGGTCATAGCATAGGCCTTGCTGACGCCGTTCATGGTCAGCGTGCGCGATTTCAGCGCCGGCTCGACCTGGGCCGGGGTGACAAAGCGGAAATCGTCGAAGACCAGGTGCTCATAGATGTCGTCGGCCAGCACCCAGACCTGCGGATGGCGCAGCAGCACCCGGGTCAGGGCGCGCATGTGATCCTCGGCGTAGCCGGCCCCGGTCGGGTTCGAGGGCGAGTTCAGGATCAGCCATTTCGTCTTCGGCGTGATCGCGGCTTCCAGCTGCTCGGGCGTGATGCGATAGCCGCTGTCCATCTCGGCCGGGACGATGACCGGGGTGCCGCCGGCCAGCAGCACCATGTCGGGATAGCTGACCCAATAGGGCGCCGGAATGATCACCTCGTCGCCCGGGTTCAGCGTCGCCATCAGCGCATTGTAGAGGATCTGCTTGCCGCCGGTGCCGACGCTAATCTCGGCCGGGCTATAGTCGAGGCCGTTTTCCCGCGCGAACTTGTCGCAGATGGCGCGTTTCAACTCGGGGATGCCGTCAACGGCGGTGTAACGGGTGTGCCCCTGGTCGATGGCGGCCTTGGCGGCCTCGCGGATATGGGCGGGCGTGTCGAAATCGGGCTCGCCGGCCGACAGGCTGATGATGTCGCGCCCCTCGGCGGCCAGCTCCCGGGCGCGGCCGGTGATGGCGATGGTCGGCGAGGGTTTGACGCGGGCGAGCGTCTGGGACAGAAAGCGCATCATATTCATCCTGCGGCTGGGTCGCCTTGTCATAGGCATCCCCCCGCGGACAGGCAAGCCGGGGACGGCTGGGACGGGACGGGCATGGACGAGCATGAGGCAAGGCTGAAGCGGCTGCGGATGCGCAGCTGGCGGCGCGGCACTAAGGAAATGGACCTGATCTTGGGCCCGTTCTCGGACAGCGACCTGGCGGGGCTTTCGCCCGCGGAGCTGGATCTTTACGAGGCGTTGCTGGAGGAAAACGACCAGGATCTCTATCCCTGGATCACCGCGCGGCTGGGCGATGCCCGCCCCGGCCCCGCGGCGCTGTCACCGCTGCTGGACCGTATCGCGCGCCATGCCCAGGGCAGGCTGGGGCCGAATAGGCACAATTTTAGCGAACTGCGCCGGGATTAACCGAAGATTGGGGAATATGCTGCACCATGGCCGAAACGACGCCATGAACGGAAACTGCATATGCAACAGCGCAGCCCTGCCCAGACGGTGCCCGCCCTGCGGCCCCTGCCACGCAGCAGCCGAAGCGAGGCCTATCTTGAAAGCCTCCAGATCCTGGAACGGCTGCACCGGCTCCTGCTGGACCTGGTCAAGGACGAATTCGAACGGCTGGGCCGGACGGATCTGACGCCGATCCAGGCCATGCTGATCTATAACCTCGGCACGGCCGAGGTGACGGCTGGGGAATTGCGCTCGCGCGGGATGTATCAGGGCTCGAACGTGTCCTACAATCTCAAGAAGCTGGTCGAGCTGGGCTATGTCCACCACGAACGCTGCGAGATGGACCGCCGCTCGGTGCGGGTGCGGCTGACCCCCGACGGGCAGGAGGTGCGCGACTGCGTGGCCGCGCTTTTCACCCGCCATGCCGAGGGGCTGGAGCTTTCCGGCGTGCTGGACGACCCGCCCATCGAGGGGGTGAACCTGCAATGGCGCCGGGTCGAACGCTTCTGGGCCGAACAGATCCGCTACATCTATTGAGGCAAGGCGCCGGCCCTCCGGCGCGGAATCGCGGCCGCCAAGGGCATTCCTGGCGGTCCCGGATATGCCCGGCCCGGCATGTATCGCGGGCGGGTCGGTCTCTCTCGCCGCCGGCGATCTGGGGGTGACGGGCCGGGCATATGCAGAAATGCGGGGCGCGCCGCCGCCCGGATCACCAGTGGCCGCTGTTCTCCATGCTGGCCCAGGGCTCCTGCGGCGGCAGGCTCTCGCCCTCTTGCAGCAGTTCGATCGAGACATTGTCGGGGCTGCGCACGAAGGCCATGTGCCCGTCGCGGGGCGGACGGTTGATGGTCACGCCCGCATCCATCAGCCTTTGGCACAGGTCATAGATATTCTCGACACGATAGGCCAGATGCCCGAAATGCCGGCTGTCCGAGGGCAGCCCGTCGTCGCCATCCCAGTTCCAGGTCAATTCGACCGGACATTCCGGCTGTTCGGGCGGGGCCATGAAGACCAGGGTGAAGCGGCCCTTGTCGTTCTCGATGCGCCGGGTCTCCTCGAGCCCCAGCAGGCGGAAGAATGCCATCGTCTTGTCGAGGTCGAGCACGCGCACCATGGTGTGCAGATAACGGATCTTCATCGGCTTTCCTTTCCTTTGCGGCCGCCAGACTGGCATTGCCGCGGCATAACGGCAACCGGCGGCGCCGGGTTTCCTCGTTGATCGCGGCGCGGACATGCGCGACAAGACGGGCAGCAGAAGGAAGGATTCCAGACATGCCGCTGACCCCCGAACAACAGGCCGAGATCGACGAGCTGCGCGCCACCCCGCGCCCCACCCTGCGCGCCGTGGCCGAGGGGATGGAGCGGCATCTCTACCAGGCGCATCCGGTGCTGGACCACGGGCTGGTGCGGGTCATCGACTACATGGGCGACGACAGCGCCATCACCCAGGCGGCACGGGTCAGCTATGGCCGCGGCACCAAGTCGGTCAGCAATGACGAGGGGCTGATCCGCTATCTGATGCGGCACTGGCACTCGACCCCCTTCGAGATGTGCGAGGTCAAGTTCCACGTCAAGCTGCCGGTCTTCGTCGCCCGGCAATGGATCCGCCACCGCACCGCCAACGTGAACGAATATTCGGCGCGCTATTCCATCCTCGACCGCGAATTCTACATCCCGGCGCCCGAGCACCTGGCCGCGCAATCGACCGTGAACAACCAGGGCCGCGGCCAGCTCTTGCAGGGTGACGAGGCCGCGCGCGTCCTGGACCTGCTGCGCGAGGATGCGATGCGCAGCTATGACCATTACGAGGCGATGCTGAGCCAGGACGGCCAGCAGGGTCTGGCGCGCGAGCTGGCGCGGATGAACCTGCCGGCCAATGTCTATACGCAATGGTACTGGAAGGTGGACCTGCACAACCTGTTCCATTTCCTGCGCCTGCGCGCCGATGCCCATGCGCAATACGAGATCCGCGCCTATGCCGAGACGATGTGCGGCATCGTCCGCGACTGGGTGCCGCTGGCCTATGCCGCCTTCGAGGATTACCGCCTGGGCGGACTGCAGCTTTCCGCCAAGGCCGTCGAGGCCCTGCGCCGTCGTCTGGCCGGCGAAACCGTCACGCAGGAGAGCAGCGGCATGAGCAAGGGCGAATGGCGCGAGTTCGAGGAGGTCTGGGGTTCTGTTGCATGAATCGGTTGAGGGGATTCATCTCGTGAATCCAGCTTGCTAGCTGGTCCCCATGAGAAGACCCGCCCCCTCCGACCTGCAAGACCCGGAACTGGGCCGCTTACAACGAAGCGCTGAAGCGTCGTGGCTCGCTGACGATCTGGTTCGATCCCGCCATGACCTGGGAGGCCGCCCCCACCGGCGGCGCGGGCGCCAGCCAGCCTGCAGTGATGCCGCGGTCCAGACCTGCCTGACCATGAAAGCGCTGTTCGGCATGGCCGTGAGGCAGATCGAGCCATGGGATCGCCACTGGTTCGAGACCATGGCGAGGCGGCTTCGTCGAGAGCCCGGCTCGCGGCTGATCGGCCTGGACGGGACGGTGCCGGACTTCAGCAGGTGTCGCGCCATCGGAAGACGCTGAAGGTGAACATTCCCGACCGCGGCTCGGCCGGTCCGTTCGGCATCAAGGTCGAGGACGAGCGCGAGTGGAGCGCCCGAGCATGGCGGCGCCAACTGCAGGGTCTGGCGCAAGATCCATATCGGGATCGACGAGCATACCCTGGAAATCCGGGCGGCCGAGTTCACCACCGGCGATATAGGCGATGCGCCCATGCTGCCCGAACTTCTCGACCAGATCCCGCCCGGGCAGGAGATCGCCACCGTCACCGCCGACGGCGCCTTCGACACCCGCAGGTGCCACGACGCCATCGCCGCCCGCGGTGCCGCCGCAACCATCGCCCCGCAAGATTCCCGACGATCGGATGCACTGCGCCAAGTTGCCGGGCCAGCGCCTATCCGCGCGGGACTTCGACCGTCAGGTTGCGGAGTTCCAGCTCCGTGTCGCCATCCTGAACGGATTCACCGCTCGGAACACCCATCACCGATGGTCGCAGGATAGGGCTGGCCAGGGAAAGGCGCAGTCCGTCCATCAGCCGATTTATGCAGCAGAGTCGGTGCCCGAACATATCATCGCGGGCAAGCTGAATTCTGCTCAACAAAGTCTGGCAATGAATCCACCAGTCGAATTGCGCATCCTGCGAGCGCCCCATCGACCAACAGGGTCGTACCAGCAACGACAGAGCGGCAAGACCCTCGCCCAAGCCTCATCCCGCAAGGACAGCCCCGGAAGACCAGGGCCTGCGCCCCAGCCCCCCGTCTATTGCCCCAGCTTCCGCGCCACCAGTTCCTGCACCGCGGCCGGATTGGCCTTGCCGCCGGTCGCCTTCAGCACCTGCCCCACGAACCAGCCGGCGAGCTTCGGATTGGCCTTGGCCTTCTCCACCTGCGCCGGATTGGCGGCGATGATCTCGTCCACGGCCGCCTCGATGGCGCCAAGGTCGGTGACCTGCTTCATCCCGCGCGCTTCCACGATCTCGGCCGGGTCGCCGCCTTCGGTCCATAGGATCTCGAACAGATCCTTGGCGATCTTGCCCGAGATCGCCCCCGAACCGATCAGGTCGATCACCCCGCCCAGCTGCGCGGCGGAAACCGGCGAGGTCTCGACCGTCAGGCCTTCCTTGTTCAGCCGGCCGAACAACTCGTTGATGACCCAGTTCGCAGCCATCTTGCCGTCGCGGCCCCGGGCCACGGCCTCGAAGTAATCGGCATTCTCGACCTCGGCGGTCAGTACGCCCGCGTCATATTCGGAGAGCCCCAGATCAGCCACGAAACGGGCCTTCTTCTGGTCCGGCAGCTCGGGCATCGCGGCGGCGATGCCGTCCACCCAGGCCTGCTCGATCTCCAGAGGCAGCAGGTCGGGATCGGGGAAATAGCGGTAATCGTGGGCTTCTTCCTTGGACCGCATCGAGCGGGTCTCGCCCTTGTCGGGGTCATAGAGCCGGGTTTCCTGCACCACCTTGCCGCCGTCTTCCAGGATGGCGATCTGGCGGCGCGCCTCGTAGTCGATGGCGGCCTGGATGAAGCGCAGCGAGTTCATGTTCTTGATCTCGCAGCGGGTGCCGAGATGGCTGAAATCCTGGGTCTCCTGGTAGCGCTCATAGGCGCCCGGCGGACAGACCGAGACGTTCACGTCGGCGCGCAGGTTGCCGTTCTGCATGTTGCCGTCGCAGGTGCCGAGATAGCGCATGATCTGGCGCAGCTTGGCGACATAGGCCGCGGCTTCCTCCGGCCCGCGGATGTCGGGGCGGCTGACGATCTCCATCAGCGCGACGCCGGTACGGTTCAGGTCCACGAAACTCATGTTCGGGTCCATGTCATGGATCGACTTGCCCGCGTCCTGCTCCAGGTGGATGCGCTCGATGCGGACGCGGCGGGCCACGCCGGGACCCATGTCCACGATCACCTCGCCCTCGCCCACGATCGGGTGGTAGAGCTGGCTGATCTGGTAGCCCTGCGGCAGGTCGGGATAGAAATAGTTCTTGCGGTCGAAGGCGCTGACCAAGTTGATCTCGGCCTTCAGCCCCAGCCCGGTCTTGACCGCCTGCGCCACGCAGAATTCGTTGATGACCGGCAGCATGCCCGGCATGGCCGCGTCGACGAAGGCGACATGGCTGTTCGGCTCGGCCCCGAAGCCGGTCGAGGCGCCGGAAAACAGCTTGGCGTTCGAGGCGACCTGGGCGTGGACCTCCAGCCCGATGACCAGTTCCCAATCCTGCTTCGCGCCCTGGATGACTTTCGGTTCCGGCGCGGTATAGGTCAGATGGTCAAGCATGGCATTCCCCTTGGCAAGGCTGCCCGCCTTTTAGGGTCTCGGCGCCCGCCCGGCAAGGCCCGGGCCGTGGCAGCGCCGCAGGGATATTTGGAAAACAGTGAAGACAAGCTCTTGCGCGCTTCTTTGCTCCTCAAATACCCAACCGCCGCGGCGCCACCAGAACGGGCCGCGCCAGGCTCTCGCCAACCCCGCATTCACCGTTTTCCAAATACCCGGACCCGACCGGCCAACAGCCGGAAAGGCCGGACATCGGCCTCAGCGCCCGCCGGGACGACCGGGACGGGTCAGCCCGTGCTCGGGCGCCTCGTCGCCCTCGGACCCGATGGGCGCGGCGCTGGGACCGTGCGAGAAACGCTCGATCAGGGCGTTTTCCAGCTGCCGGTTCAGGTCGCGGCTCAGTGCCATGTACTCGGGGTTTTCCTCGACCGGGACGCCGGGCTTCCAGACCTCGGCCAGCTCGCGCAGATGGGCGCGATCCATGCGGTAGAAGATGCGCTCCAGTTCGGCCGCCTCATAGGGCGAGAGGCCGACATGCTCCAGCGCATAGCGCCCGGCGCGCAGCGAGCTGTCGAAGGTCTCGCGCACGATATGGTCGGCCTTGGCGGCATAGAGCTGGAACACGTTCACCCGGTCGCGGGCGCGGGCGATCACCACGATGTCGGGGCGCTTTTCCTTGGCATAGCGCACCAGGCGCAGGTTCGCCTCGGGGTCGTCCAGCGCCGCGACCAGCACCCGGGCCTTGTCGAGCCCGGCCGCCGTCAGGATCTCGGGCCGGGTCGGGTCGCCGAAATAGCCCTTGAAGCCGAAGCGGCGCATCAGCTGGATCACCGCGAGGTCGTGGTCCAGCACCGTGGTCTTGAAGCCCGACATGGTCACCAGCCGGTTCAGCACCTGGCCGAAGCGGCCGACCCCGGCGATGATGATCGGCTGCTGCTCCTCGATCTCGTCGGCAAGGTCGCTGGCGCGTTCCTCGGCGATGCGGCGCGAGATGAAGTCCGACAGGATGAAGAGAAGCGGCGTCGCCAGCATCGACAGCGCGATGACCAGCAGGATGCCCTGCGCCAGGGCACGCGGCAGGATCGCCAGCGAAACGGCATAGGAGATCAGCACGAAGCCGAATTCGCCGGCCTGCGCCAGCGACAGGGTGAACAGCGTGCGGTCGCGGCCGCGCAGCCCGGTCAGCCGGGCGATCAGGTGCAGGACGACCGCCTTGATCGCGATCAGCGCCACCGTCACGCCCAGCACGGTCGCCGGCTGCTGGAACAGGATGCCGAAGTCCATGCCGGCGCCGACGGTGATGAAGAACAGCCCCAGCAGCAGCCCCTTGAAGGGCGCGATCTGGCCCTCGAGCTCGTGGCGGAACTCGGATCCGGCCAGCATGACCCCGGCAAGGAAGGTGCCGAGCGCCGGCGACAGGCCGACGAATTCCATCAGCGAGGCGATGCCCACCACGATCAGCAGCGCAAGCGCGGTGTCGAGCTCGTTCAGCCGCGCCGAATAGACATAGCGGAACATCGGCCGGATCAGGTATTGCCCGATCAGGATCACCGCCGCCACCGCGCCCAGCGTCACCAGCGCCGCCGCCCAGCCGGGCAGCGAATGCATGAAGGCCTCGCCGATATGCTCCTCGGAGGTGGGCAGCGGCGCCCGCGTCGCCAGCAGCGGCATCAGCGCCAGCATCGGGATCACCGCGATGTCCTGGGTCAAGAGCACGGCAAAGGCGCTGCGCCCGCCCGGGGTCTGCATCAGCGATTTTTCCGACAAGGTCTGCAAGACGATGGCGGTCGAGCTCAGCGACAGGATCATGCCCAGCGTCACCGCGACATGCCAGTCCTGGTTCAGCGCCATCGCCAGCAGCGCCAGCAGCGCCACGGTGCCCAGGATCTGCATCCCGGCCAGGCCCAGAAGCTTCTTGCGCATCTGCCACAGCGCCTCGGGCTCCAGTTCAAGCCCGATCAGGAACAGCATCATCACCACGCCGAATTCGGCGAAATGCTGCAAGTCGGCCATGGCGCCGGCGGAGCCCGCGATGCCCAGAACCGGCCCGATCACGATGCCGGAAACCAGGTAGCCCAGCACCGAGCCCAGGCCCAGGCGCGCCGACAGCGGCACGGCGATCACCATCGTCAGCAGGTAGACGGTGGCGATCAGCAGGAAGGATTCCATCAGCGCCCGTCCAGCATCCGCAGTTCGTGGGTGCGGCCCGACTTCACATAGGTCAGCCGGCCGTTGCCGATCGAGTTGATGGTGCCGCCGTCGATGCGGTCGCCCAGCCGCACCGTCACCACCTTGCCGCTGCGCAGCCGGATCAGCGCCCGGCTGGCCTGGCCGGCGCCGATGATGCCGATGATGGTGGTGCGGCCGGTGTCCATGCCGCGCGCCTGGGTCGCGGCCTTGGCCACGCCGGCCGAGGACACGCCTTTCGACAGGGCGGAGGCGGCGATCTCGGGCTCGTTGTCGATTTCCGGGGGCTTGTAATCCTGCTTGCGGGCGCGCGCGGCGCGCTCCTCGGCCGCGGCCTGGGCGCGGGCACGGGCCTCGGCCTGGGCGCGGGCCTGGGCCTCGGCGGCGGCGTCGGCCTGGGCGCGGGCGCGGATGCGGGCCTCGGCCTGGGCCTGCAATTGCTCGTCGAGCGCACGGCGGGCGGCGATCTCGGCCTCGCTGGGGCCCGCAGCCGGCGCGGCCGCTGCCGGGGCCGCCGCGGCCGGATCGGGGCCGGGCGCCGGGTCGGGGCCGGGTGCCGGGTCGGCGGCGGCCTCGGGCGCATCGCCGCGCCGGGGCGGCAATGGCGACGAGGCGAGCGCCGAAAGCTGCACCGCGCCGGGCGTCGCCGCCGGGGCCGCGGCGGCAGCCGTCAGCGCCGCGTCGATGGCACCGGCCGAGGGCGTGGCGCCGCCTTTGCCGGGACGCGGCTGCGGTCGGGACGAGCCACGCAAAAGCCCGCCCGAATCCCGGGCGGGCGTCGCGGCTTCCGCGCTGCGGCCGGGCTTGTCCGGTGGTGGCGTCGTGGCGGCGCGCAGCGCGGCATCGACGGCCGAGGCGCTGACCGCATCGCTGGCAGTCGCGGCCCTGCCCGGCTTGCGCAACGGCCGGGCCTGGGCCAGCCGCGCGCCCTCGGCCGCAGGCGCGATCCGGGCCTCGACCAGGCCGTGCCGGCCCAGATCGCGGATCAGGTCGCGCAACTGCCGGTCATCGGCGGGGGCCAGCGCCTCGTCCTCGATCAGGTCGGGGGCCGAGCCCTCGGGGCGCAGCGGTGGCCGGGACGAGCCGCGCAGCGCCGCATCCTTGGCGACCGGGCCGGCGGGCGCCGCGGCCGGGCTGGCGGCCGGCGCCGCAGCCGGGGCGGTGGCGCGGCGGGCGCGCTCCGGCGGACGAGTGGCGCGGATCGGCTGCGCCGCCTTCTGGCTTGCCGCATAGGGCAAGGGATCGGCCGGCAGGCGCGGCGCGCTGTCGGCGCGCGGCGCGCTGGTCTGCGGCGTGCTGCGCCGCGGCGCCAGCTGCGGCCGCGCCGAACTGCTGAGACGCACCGCCGCCGGCGCCGCACTGGTCGGCCGCGCGGCCGAGGGCGTGGTCCGGGCCGGCTGCTGCGGCGCGGCAGCGGGGCGGGTGGCGGCGACGCTGGCCGCCGGGGCGGCGGCGGCGACGGCGGGCGCTTGCAGCGGGACCGCGGCCGCAGCGGCCGGCGCATCCGGGGCCGCAGGCGCGGCGGCATGGGCCGAGGGCGGCACCACGGCGGCGGCGACGGCGGCGGCCGCCACGATGACGCGCCGCCGCTCCTCTTCGGTCAGGGCCGAGATCGGCGCGGTGGGCGCGGCCAGTTGCGGCGCGGGCTGCGCCGGCGCTGGCCGAGCAGGCGCCGCGGTTTGCGAGGCAACCACCGAAGGTTCGGGGGCGGCTGCCGCGAGGGACTCTGGCGCGGCTTCGGGGGCGGGCGCCGTTGCGGCGGCTTGCGGCGCCGGATCGGCCGGGCGCTCGACCGCGGGGGCGGATTCGGCCAGGCTGTCGCCGCCGTCGCGCGGCACCACGAAGGCCCAGATCAGGATCAGCCCGGCGACCAGCGCCGCCAGCATGCCGACGAGACCGACCAGCCCGCCCCGCTCGCCCGGGCGGCGGCCGGAAGGCGGCGCGGCCACGGTCTCGCGCGTCTTGCGGGCCCCGGCGGCGCGTTCATGGATGGCGCGGGCGCGCGGGTTCAAGGCCGGACCGGCGGCGCCAGGTTCCGCAGCCGGGGTGTGGCGCACCACCGTGGCGGCGGCGGCCTCGGTCACCGGCGCAGCTTCGGGCTCGGCCTCCGGCGCTGCAGCGGCAGTCTCGGCCAGCGGGACGGCGGCGGATTCCTCCGGCGCATCCTCGGGCTTGGCCGGTTCGCTCTCTGCCGGCGCGGCATCGGCGACCGGCACGGGCTCCGACCGTTCGGCAGCCTCGGGCGTTTCGGGTTCGGCCGTCTCGGGTTGGGCCGGATCGGCCGTGCCGGCAGGCTCGGCCGCCGTCTCGGTAGCGGGTTCGGCCAGTTCCTCGGCATCGCCACCCAGGTCCAGATCCGTGGGCGCGCTGTCCTCGGCGAATTGCAGCCCGGCCGAGGTCACGCCGGCCTGGGCCGGATCGACGGCGGGCCTTGCGCGGGCCGGGGGATCCAGCACGAAGACCGGCTCGCCCGGATAGGCGCCCTCGGCCGGCGCGGCGCGGAAGCCCTGGCCGTCGAAGCCGTATTGCGCGGCGAAATCGCGTGCCTCGCGCAGGGTCTGGCGCGCCACGGCGGCGACGCGGACGCTGTCGCCGTCGCCCTCCCAGTCGAAGGCCAGGTCGTCGATGGTATAGGGCGTCAGCCCGTCCAGCGCCCGGCCCACCGACCGCTCGCGGTCGGCGCCGGGGGCGACGGTCAGGGTGGTGTAAAGGATCTGGTCGTCGGGGATGACCAGCGTCACCGGCAGCGGAACCGCGTCTCCGGTCATGGCGCGCAGCGCGGTCAATTCGTCGCGAAAGCCCGCCGAGTCGAACTCGACCGAGCCGAGATGGCGCCATGCGGCCGGCGCCTGCCCCTCGGCCGCCGTCTCGCGGCGTTGAAGATGCACGGCATCCTCGCTGAAGGAAAGGGCGTATTCGGTAACGGAATCAAGCGACATGAATAGGCTTTGCTCTGCGGTCCCGGGCGCCTGCGCGCGTTCTTGTGATCTTTTTGAATGGACTACCGCAGAACGCGATCCGTGAAAAGCGGAACACCGGATTGTGAGGCATCCAAACCGCGATTTCCGGTGTTATGGGGCGGGAACGACAATCGCGCGGCCAGAACCCTTCCCCAAGGCCGTGCCAAGGAGACAGAAATCATGGCCCCATTCCGCCCCCTGCTGACCGCGGCGACGCTGATCGCCATCGGCACCGGCCCGCTGCTGGCGCAGACCGCCCCGGACGCCCCGCCGCCGCCCCCGCCGCAGATCGGACAGCACGCCATGAAACACTCCGGCAAGCATCACGGGCCCATGGCCAAGCTGACCGTGACCGGCGAGGGCCAGTCCGCGGCCCAGCCCGACATGGCGACGATCTCGCTGGGGGTCAGCTCGCGCGCCGCCACCGCCGCCGAGGCGATGGCGCAGACTGCCGAGCAGCAAGGTAAGGTCATCGAGGCGCTGAAGGCCGAGGGGATCGAGGCCCGCGACATCCAGACCTCGGGGCTGAACCTGTCGCCGGTGATCGACTATCAGGACGGCCAGGCGCCCAAGCTGACCGGCTATGCCGCGCAGAACATGGTGACGCTGCGCGTGCGCGACATCGCGGCGCTTGGCGGGGTGCTGGACAAGCTGGTCGCCTCGGGCGCCAATGAGATCAGCGGCATCAGCTTCTCGCGCGAGGACATGACCGAGGCGCTGGACCAGGCCCGCGCCGATGCCATCGCCGATGCGCGCCACCGCGCCGAGGTCATGGCCGAGGCGGCCGGGATGAAGCTCGGGCCGCTGATCTCGCTCTCCGAGGCCCAGGCCGGCGGCGGGCCGCGCCCGATGATGATGGCGGCTGCGGCCAAGCAGGCCGACACCCCCGTCGAGGCGGGCGAGCTGGCGGTGACGGCCCATGTGACCGCCGTCTTCGCCATGCACGAGGACGGCCCCGCACCGGACGCGGCCCCTGCCCCCGACGCCCCTGCCCCCGATGCTCCGGCGCCAGACGCCCCCGAAGGCGAGGCGCTGGCGAACTGAGCGCCACGAATGCAGCAGAGCGGGCGGCGGGCCATTCCGCCGCCCGCTTGGTTCAGGCCGTCGCCGCCGCCAGCGCCTGGTCGAGATCGGCGATGATGTCCTGCGCGTCCTCGATGCCGATCGACAGCCGCACCACGTCAGGCCCGGCCCCGGCCGCGATCTTCTGCGCGTCGCTGAGCTGGCTGTGCGTGGTCGAGGCGGAATGGATCACCAGCGAACGCGCATCGCCCAGGTTCGCGACATGGCTGAAGAGCTTCAGGCTGTCGACCAGCTTCACCGCCGCGTCGTAGCCGCCCTTGATCGAGAAGGTGAAAAGCGCCCCCGCCCCTTTGGGATAGACCCGCCGCGCCGTGGCGTTCCAGGGCGAGGACGCAAGGCCGGCATAGGTGACCGAGGTGACGCGCGGGTCCTTCTCCAGCCATTCCGCGACCTTTTGGGCGTTCTCAACATGGCGCTGCATGCGCAGGCCCAGGGTCTCGACCCCCATCAGCGTGTAATGCGCGGCCTGCGGGTTCATGGTCATGCCCAGGTCGCGCAGCCCGATGGCGATGCCGTGGAAGGTGAAGGCGAGGCTGCCGAAGGTCTCGTGGAACTTCAGCCCGTGATAGGCCGGCTCGGGCTGCGACAGGCTGGGGAACTTGTCCGAGGCCGACCAGTCGAACTTGCCGCTGTCCACGATCACGCCGCCGGTCACGGTGCCATTGCCGGTGATGTATTTCGTCAGGCTGTGCACGACCAGCGTGGCGCCCAGCTCCAGCGGCTTGCAAAGCCAGGGCGTCGCCAGCGTGTTGTCGACGATCAGCGGCAGGCCGAGCTCGTCCGCCACCTTGGCCACCGCCGGAATGTCGGTGACATAGCCGCCGGGGTTGGAGATCGATTCGCAGAAGATGGCGCGGGTATCCTCGTCCGCCGCCGCCCGCAGCGCCTCGAGATCGTCCAGGTCGACGAATTTGCACGACCAGCCGAAGCGCTTGATGGTCTGGCTGAACTGGGTGATGGTGCCGCCATAGAGCCGGGTCGAGGCGATGATGTTCCTGCCCGGCCCCATCAGCGGGAACAGCGCCATGATCTGCGCCGCATGGCCCGACGAACAGCAGACCGCGCCCGCGCCGCCCTCCAGCGCCGCGATGCGGGTCTGCAGCGCGGCGACGGTCGGGTTGGTCAGGCGGGAATAGATATAGCCGACCTCCTGCAGGCCGAAGAGCCGCGCGGCATGGCCCGCGTCCTGGAACACATAGGCGGTGGTCTGATAGATCGGCACCTGGCGCGAACCGGTCGCCGGGTCGGGCGCGCTGCCGGCATGGACGGCGCTGGTGTCGAAGCCCCAATCGGGGGACATGCTGTCGGACATGGAAACTCTCCCTAGCTGCGGGCGCGAGACTAGGCGGGTTTCGCGACGGAAATCCATCGAAATCCGGGGGATGGCGCCGGGAAAGGCGCGGCATGGCGCCGCGCAGCCGTCCAGGAGAACGCGCCTTCTCCGCCGGGGCGGGAAAGAGCATGGCATCGCTTCAGGGAAGGGATGTTGGTGCGGTCGAGAAGACTCGAACTTCCACTCCGGTTAAGGAACAGCGACCTCAACGCTGCGCGTCTACCAATTCCGCCACGACCGCACGTCGTCAGGCCCGCGCGTTCTAGACGGTTGCGCGGCGGATGAAAAGAGTGATTTTCACCCGCCGCGCCAATTACAGCATGGGCCTGTTTTTCACTCCGCCGCCACGGCGCCTTGCGGGGTATAGTTCAGGATCGGCGCCAGCCAGCGCTCGGCCTCGCGCAGCGACATGCCCTTGCGATGGGCATAGTCCAGAACCTGGTCGTGCTCGACCTTGGCGACGCCGAAATAATAGGCCTCGGGGTGACCGATATAGAGGCCCGAGACCGACGAGCCCGGCCACATCGCCATGGACTCGGTCAGTTCGACCCCGGTCGCCGCCGTCGCGTCCAGCAGCCGGAACAGCGTGGTCTTTTCGGTGTGGTCGGGCTGGGCGGGATAGCCGGGCGCCGGGCGGATGCCCTTGTAGGGCTCGGCGGCCAGTTCCTCGGGGCTGAAGGCTTCGTCGGAATAGCCCCAGTATTGCTTGCGCACCCGCTCGTGCATCATCTCGGCCAGCGCCTCGGCGAAGCGGTCGGCCAGGGCCTGCACCAGGATCGCCGAGAAATCGTCATGCGCCGCCTTGAACCGTTCGGCGATCTGCTGCTCCTCGCCCCCCGCCGTGACCACGAAGCCGCCGACATAGTCGCGATGGCCCTCGGGCGCGACGAAATCGGCCAGGGCCACGTTCGGGCGGCCGTCGCGCTTGCTGACCTGCTGGCGCAGGGTGTGCAGCGTCGCCAGCTCATGCGCGCGGTCGTCGGCGGTGAACAGGCGGATGTCGTCGCCGCTGCGATTCGCCGGCCAGAAACCGATGACGGCGCGCGGCTTGAACCAGGACTCGTCGATGATGCGCTTCAGCATGGCCTGCGCATCGGCAAAAAGCTGGCGCGCCACCTCGCCCTGCTTTTCATCCTCGAGGATGCGGGGATAGACCCCCTTCAGCTCCCAGGTCTGGAAGAACGGCGTCCAGTCGATGTAGCGCGCGATCTCGGCCAGGTCGAAATCGTCGATGACGCGCGCGCCTAGGAACTCGGGCGTCTTGGCCTCGAAGCCGGTCCAGTCGATGCGCACGGCATTGTCGCGGGCCGAGGCCAGCGACAGCCGCTTCTTGTCCGCCTCGGCGCGGGCATGCCGGTTCGCCACGTCCAGGTATTCGGCGCGAACCGTGTCGACATAGGCCGATTTCTGGCCCGAGAGCAGGCTGCCCACCACGCCCACGGCGCGGCTGGCATCGGTGACATAGACCGCCTGGCCCTTGGCATAGCGCGGATGGATCTTGACCGCCGTATGCACCCGGCTCGTGGTCGCGCCGCCGATCAGCAGCGGAATGTCGAAACCCTCGCGCTCCAGTTCCGCGGCGACATGCGCCATCTCGTCCAGCGACGGCGTGATGAGGCCCGACAGGCCGATGATGTCCACCTTCTCGGCCTTGGCGGTTTCCAGGATCCTGGTCGCCGGCACCATCACGCCCAGGTCGATGATCTCGTAATTGTTGCAGGCCAGCACGACGCCGACGATGTTCTTGCCGATGTCATGCACGTCGCCCTTGACCGTCGCCATCAGGATCTTGCCGGCGCTGGAGGCGCCGCCACCGCCGCCCGCCGCGGCCTTCTCGGCCTCCATATAGGGCAGCAGATGCGCCACGGCCTGCTTCATGACCCGGGCCGATTTCACCACCTGCGGCAGGAACATCTTGCCCGAGCCGAACAGGTCTCCGACCACGTTCATCCCCGCCATCAGCGGGCCCTCGATCACATGCAGCGGACGTTCGGCGGCCAGGCGGGCCTCCTCGGTGTCCTCGTCGATATATTCGGTGATGCCGTTGACCAGGGCATGCTCCAGCCGCTTGTCCACCGGCCAGCTGCGCCAGGTCAGGTCCTTTTCGCGCGCCTTGGCCCCGCCCTCGCCACGGAAACGCTCGGCGATCTCCAGCATGTTCTCGGTCGCCGTGCCGCCGGCCTTCGGCTTGCGGTTCAGCACCACATCCTCGCAGGCCTCGCGCAGCGCGGGCTCGATCTGGTCATAGACGGCCAGCTGGCCGGCATTGACGATGCCCATGTCCATGCCGGCCTGGATCGCGTGATACAGGAACACCGCATGCATCGCCTCGCGCACCGGCTCATTGCCGCGGAAGCTGAAGCTCAGGTTCGACACCCCGCCCGAGACATGCACATGCGGCAACTGCTGCATGATCCGCCGGGTCGCGCCGATGAAGTCCAACCCGTAATTGTCATGTTCCTCGATCCCAGTGGCGATGGCGAAGATGTTCGGGTCGAAGATGATGTCCTCGGCCGGGAAGCCGACGCGGTTGACCAGGATGTCATAGGCCCGGGCGCAGATCTCGACCTTGCGGTTCTCGGTATCGGCCTGGCCCTTCTCGTCGAAGGCCATGACCACCACCGCGGCGCCATAGCGGCGGCAGAGGTCCGCATGATGCAGGAAGGCCTCTTCGCCCTCCTTCAGGCTGATCGAGTTCACCACCGCCTTGCCCTGCACGCATTTCAGCCCGGCCTCGATCACCTCCCATTTCGAGCTGTCGATCATCACCGGCACGCGGGCGATGTCGGGCTCGGCCGCGATCAGGTTCAGATAGTCGATCATCGCCTGCCTGGAATCGATCAGCCCCTCGTCCATGTTCACGTCGATGATCTGGGCGCCGTTCTCGACCTGGTCGCGGGCCACGTCCAGCGCGGCGGCGTAATCGCCATTGGTGATCAGCTTGCGGAACTTGGCCGAGCCGGTGACATTCGTGCGCTCGCCCACGTTGACGAAGGGAATGTCGTCGGTCTTGACAAAGGGCTCCAGCCCCGAAAGGCGCAGGCGCGGCTCGATTTCCGGGATCGCGCGCGGCGGCAGGTCGGCCACGGCGCGGGCGATGGCGGCGATATGCGCAGGCGTCGAGCCGCAGCAGCCGCCGACCACGTTCACCAGCCCCTCGCGGGCGAATTCGGCGACCTGCGCCGCCATCTCCTCGGGCGATTCGTCGTATTGGCCCATCTCGTTCGGCAGGCCGGCATTGGGATAGGCGCAGATCAGCGTATCCGCGACCGAGGAAAGCTCGGCCAGATGCGGGCGCATGGCGGCGGCCCCCAGCGCGCAGTTCAGCCCGATGGTGGCGGGCCGGGCGTGGCTGACCGAATACCAGAAGGCGGTCGGCGTCTGTCCCGACAGCGTGCGCCCCGACAGGTCGGTGATCGTGCCCGAGATCATCACCGGCAGCCGCAGCCCCACCTCGGCAAAGACCTCCTCGCAGGCAAAGATCGCCGCCTTGGCGTTCAGCGTGTCGAAGATGGTCTCGATCAGGATCAGATCGGCGCCGCCGTCGACCAGCCCGCGGATCTGCTGGGCATAGGCGATGCGCAGATCGTCAAAGCTTACGGCACGATAGCCCGGATTGTTCACGTCCGGGCTGATCGAGGCCGTCCGGTTGGTCGGCCCGACGGCCCCCGCCACCCAGCGCGGGCGGCCATCCTCGGCCGTGGCGCGGTCCAGCGCCCGGCGCGCGATGCGGGCGCCGTGGAAGTTCAGGTCATGGACCGCCGCCTCCATGCCGTAATCGGCCTGGGCGATGGTGGTCGAGGAAAAGGTGTTGGTCTCGACGATATCCGCGCCCGCCTTGGCATAGCGGTAGTGGATCTCCTCGATCGCCGCGGGCTGGGTCAGGATCAGCAGGTCGTTGTTGCCCTGCTGCGGATGCTCGCCCGCCGCCGGCGGATGGCAGCCGCAGCTGCAGCCGTTGCCATGGCCGCGGAAATCGTCCTCCTTCAGGCCCAGCTGCTGGATCTGCGTCCCCATGGCGCCGTCCAGGATCAGGATGCGCTGGCGCGCGGCCTCGCGCAGGGCTTCGAAGACGGGGGACTTGGGCAGGGTCATGGCGGCATCCGGGCTTGGTTCGAAGAGCAACCTATACAGGCAGACCGTCATTTAGTGAAATTCAACATCCGCACAATGATCTTGCGCCAGATTCATGATCCCGGGGCCCGACGCGCCTTCTTTGTTGCGGAAATACCCCGGGGGTGTGGGGCAGCGCCCCCACCGCCGACGGCGCCCTCTTGCGACAGCCCGTCCGCAGGAATATCTGCCGGCCATGACCGAATGGATCACCGCCCCCGGACTGACCGATTATGCGCAAGCCGTGGCCTTCATGGAGGCGCGCGCCGCCGCGATCCACGAGGGCCGCGCCGAGGAGCTGATCTGGCTGGTCGAGCACCCGCCGCTCTATACCGCCGGCACCTCGGCCAGGGCCGAAGACCTGCTCAGCGCCCGCTTCCCGGTGCACGAGACCGGCCGCGGCGGGCAATATACCTATCACGGGCCCGGACAGCGCGTGGTCTATGCCATGCTGGACCTGAACCGGCGCGGCCGCGACGTGCGCGCCTTCGTCAAGGCGCTCGAATCCTGGGTCATCGACGCCTTGGCCGAGTTCAACCTGAAGGGCGAGATCCGCGACGGCCGCGTCGGCGTCTGGATCGCCCGGCCCGACAAGGCGCCGCTGCCCGACGGCAGCATGCGCGAGGACAAGATCGCCGCCATCGGCGTCAAGCTGCGGCGCTGGGTCAGCTTCCACGGCATCTCGATCAATGTCGAGCCCGACCTCTCCCATTACGCCGGCATCGTGCCCTGCGGCATCCAGGGCCATGGCGTGACCAGCCTGGTCGACCTCGGCCTGCCGGTCGGGATGGACGACCTCGACTTGGCGCTGCGGGCCGGGTTCGCGCGGCATTTCCCGCCGCTGGCCGGCTGATTTTCACCCGCACGGAAAAGCAGCCTCAAAGCTTTCTGCGACTTTTTGACGGTGTTGCACCCCAACCCGGCATGCTACCCCTGTACTTCGGAGGAGGACGAGGGTCCTCTCGTCGACTCAAGGAAAGAACCCAGAGGATTCGCGATGAAGACCAGCATCTACGCCACTCTCGCCGCCACGTTTCTCGCCCTGCCCGCCTTGGCCCAGGACGCCGGAGACCCGGCCAAGGGCGAGAAGGAATTCAGGAAGTGCAAGGCCTGCCACATGATCCAGTCGCCGGACGGCTCGGATGTGGTCAAGGGTGGCAAGACCGGCCCGAACCTCTATGGCGTGGTCGGGCGCAAGGCCGGCACCGAGGAGGGCTTCAAGTATTCCGACGCGCTGATCAAGCTCGGCGAGGCCGGCGAGGTCTGGACCACCGAGGATCTGGAGCATTACATCACCGACCCGAACAAATACGTCGAGGAAAAGGTCGGCGACAAGTCGCTGAAGACCAAGATGACCTTCAAGATGGCCAAGAACCAGGCCGACGTGGTGGCCTTCCTGGCGCAGCACTCGCCCGAGGCGGGCGACGCGCCCGCGGCCGGCGATGCACCCGCGGCTGATGCTCCCGCCGAGGCCCCTGCCGAGACTCCCGCCGCGCCGGCGTCGAACTGAGCCGATCCTGTCGCCAAGCGGCAACATTCGCGCCCCCGGCACGCCGAAAGCGTCCGGGGGCGTGTCATTTGGGACCTGTGGCGGATTGCCTCAGCCCATCATCCTGTTCTAGAACCGATAGTGAGTCCGCTGGCCCCCGAGGCCGGCCAGCCGCATCTGAGGGAGTCCACGCATGGCAGACGCAGCCGTTCACGGCCACGGTGGCCATCATGACACCCGCGGGTTCTTCACCCGCTGGTTCATGTCAACCAACCACAAGGATATCGGTATCCTTTACCTGTTCACGGCCGGCGTCGTCGGCCTGATCTCGGTCTGCTTTACCGTCTACATGCGGATGGAACTGCAGCATCCCGGCGTGCAGCTCATGTGCCTGGAAGGCGCGCGGCTGATCGCCGACGCCTCGGCGGAATGCACCCCGAACGGGCATCTGTGGAACGTCATGATCACCTATCACGGCGTGCTGATGATGTTCTTCGTCGTCATCCCGGCGCTGTTCGGCGGTTTCGGCAACTATTTCATGCCGCTGCATATCGGCGCCCCGGACATGGCCTTCCCGCGGCTGAACAACCTCAGCTACTGGATGTATGTCTGCGGCGTCGCGCTCGGCATCGCCTCGCTGCTGGCGCCCGGCGGCTCGGACCAGCCCGGCTCGGGCGTGGGCTGGGTGCTCTACCCGCCGCTCTCGACCACCGAAGGCGGCTATTCGATGGACCTGGCGATCTTTGCCGTCCACGTCTCGGGCGCCTCGTCGATCCTGGGCGCGATCAACATCATCACCACCTTCCTGAACATGCGCGCCCCCGGCATGACGCTGTTCAAGGTGCCGCTGTTCGCGTGGTCGGTCTTCATCACCGCCTGGCTGATCCTGCTGTCGCTGCCGGTCCTGGCGGGCGCGATCACCATGCTGCTGATGGACCGCAACTTCGGCACGCATTTCTTCGACCCGGCCGGCGGCGGCGACCCGGTGCTCTACCAGCACATCCTGTGGTTCTTCGGCCACCCCGAGGTCTATATCATCATCCTGCCCGGCTTCGGCATCATCAGCCACGTGATCTCGACCTTCGCGCGCAAGCCGATCTTCGGCTACCTGCCGATGGTCCTGGCCATGGCGGCCATCGGCATCCTGGGCTTCGTGGTCTGGGCGCACCATATGTATACCGCCGGCATGTCGCTGACCCAGCAGGCCTATTTCATGCTGGCGACCATGACCATCGCCGTGCCGACCGGCATCAAGGTCTTCTCCTGGATCGCCACCATGTGGGGCGGCTCGATCGAGTTCAAGACGCCGATGCTCTGGGCCTTCGGCTTCCTGTTCCTGTTCACCGTCGGCGGCGTGACCGGCGTGGTGCTGAGCCAGGCGCCGCTCGACCGGGTCTATCACGACACCTATTACGTCGTGGCGCATTTCCACTATGTGATGAGCCTGGGCGCGGTCTTCGGCATCTTCGCCGGGGTCTATTACTGGATCGGCAAGATGTCCGGCCGGCAATACCCGGAATGGGCCGGCAAGCTGCATTTCTGGATGATGTTCCTGGGTTCGAACATGATCTTCTTCCCGCAGCACTTCCTGGGCCGCCAGGGCATGCCGCGCCGCTACATCGACTATCCGGTCGAGTTCGCCTATTGGAACAACATCTCGTCGATCGGCGCCTATATCAGCTTCGCGTCCTTCCTGCTGTTCATCGGCATCGTGTTCTACACGCTCTTCGCCGGGCGCCGGGTGAACGTGCCGAACTACTGGAACGAGCACGCCGACACGCTGGAATGGACCCTGCCCTCGCCCCCGCCCGAGCACACGTTCGAGCAGCTGCCCAAGCGCGAGGACTGGGATCGCGCCCACGCGCATTGAGCCGATGCCCTATGCATGGCACGAGACGGCCCCGGAGGATTCCGGGGCCGTCTGCTTTCGGCTCGAGATCTGGCCGCATCGCTCGCTGCCGCGGCGGGGCTTCGTCTGGGTGATCGGCTTGACCGCCGCGGGGCTGGCGCTGCCCTTGCTGGCGGTGGTCGGCTCGGCGGTATTGTGGGGGCTGCTGCCCTTTGCGGCCTTGGCGGTCTGGGGGTTGTGGCACGCCATCCAGCGCAGCTATGGCGCCGCGCATGAGGTGATGCTGCTGGACCGCCACCGGCTGATCCTGACCCGCAGGGATCCGGGGCGCGCGGACCGGGTCTGGCGGACCAACCCCTATTGGGTGCGCGCGAGCCTGCGCCCCGGCGGGCCGGTCGAGGATTACCTGGTGCTGACCGACGGCAAGCGCACGGTCGAGCTGGGCGCCTTCCTGGCCCCCGAGGAGCGGGTGGCGCTGCGGGATGAGCTGACCCGGCGGCTGGGCGCGTTGCGCGGCTGAGGCGGACGCGCAACGGGGCGTGCGCAGGGCGCGCAACGGTTCCGGCAACCTTTTGATATCAAAGAAAGACCGCCTGTGACCTGCGTACACCGGCCGTACACCATGCGTGCACCGGCGGTGCACCTTGAAATCGCAAGGACGGCGCCGGCAAACCTGTCTAAATCGTCAGCTTCTGCGGCCTTCCGGGACAGGGTAAGGCACGAGGATCACGTATTGTTTACCATTGGTTGATCATGCCCGACACCGGCCCCTCGCGCCTGCTTTCGCTTACCACGCCCACCACGCTCGATCTGGACCAGAACACCGTTTCCGCGCTGTTTGCGGCGACGGTCGAGGATCCAGACGGCATCCGTCAAGTCACGGTTTATTATGACCGGCCGCTGGCCACGACTCAAGGCGCCTATGAGTTTCAGATCATCCACGGCTATGGCAGCGACTGGTCGGACGGCACGCACAGCTACACAACCGGCGTGCTGCCGCATAATGTCTCCGGGCCGCTGAACATCACGCGGGTTCAGATCATCGACAATCTGGGCAACCAGACCGATGTGACGAATGCGGAACTGCGTGCGCTTGGCATCGACACCTCGATCAACATCACCAGCACCAGCGCCGATACCACCGCACCGGTTCTCACATCGCTTGATCTGCCGGATGTGATCGACTTGAGGGGGGGAAACGTCGCGGCGGATTTCACGGCAAGCGGGATAGACACAACAGAAATCGAAAGTGTATCCCTCTGGTTCGATCGTGAGATTTCCTATTCTTTCGGTAGCGGCTCTTTCAACGACTGGGACCTGTTGATTATTTTTGGTGATAGCGACGATTGGTTAGACGGAAGCTCGACACAAACGCGCAGCATTGGTGGCAGCACCTTTTCCGGGCCGGTGGAACTGGAGAGGATTTGGATCACCGACATCTACGGCAACCAACGCGTCTATACGAATGACGATCTGCGCGCGTTGGGTTTCGACACCTCGTTCGAGATCATCGGCACAGCAGCCCCAACGCCGACGACCTATGTGGCCGACCTGCCCGAGACCATCACCATCCGCGAAGGCCAAAGCGTCGATCTGGCGCTGAACTTCATTGGCATGACCAATCACTATGTCAATTATAGCTACCACGTCTCGACCAGCGGTGGCACTGCGGATTTCAGCGACATCGGCGCCTCGTCAGGCAGCGGCTGGATCAGTATCTCCTCGACCTCGCCCTACAACACTAGCCGCGGCATGTCGGTCTATGCACTGCGCGACGGCGAGCAGGATCCCGGCGAGGTCGCCTACCTTGTCGTAGAACTGACAGGACAGATGAGATTTGCCGACGGCGGCACCACCCAAATCGTCGAGATCCGCATCGCCGACGACAACTGGTCCATCGGCGACGGCCGGGCCAACGTGCTGCGCGGCACCAGCGCGGCCGAGGATCTGGTCGGCCAGGCCGGCAACGACAGCTATTACGTCACGGCCGGTGACCGGGTGATCGAGGGGGCAAACGCCGGGAATGACACGGTGTTCACCGATTTCTCGCGCGGGATCGAGGCCAATGTAGAGAACCTGACCCTGCTCGGGCCGGGCAATATCAACGGCACCGGCAATGCGCTGGCGAACCGGATCAGCGGCAATGCCGGCGCCAACATGCTGCTGGGCGGTCTGGGCAACGATACGCTGCTGGGCGGCGCCGGCAACGACACGCTGAACGGCGGGGCCGGAAACGACCGGCTGGACGGCGGCGCGGGCGTGGACCTGGTCGCCTATGGCGCGGCCACGGGCGGCGTGCGGGTGAACCTGTCGCTGAACACGGCACAGGCGATCGGCGGCGGCCAGGGCAGCGACACGCTGAGCTGGATCGAGAACGTCAACGGCTCGGGCTTCGCCGACGTGCTGACCGGCAATGCTGCCGCGAACCTGCTGTTCGGGGCCGCGGGCAATGACACGCTGATCGGCGGGGCCGGCAACGACACGCTGAGCGGCGGGCTCGGCACCGATACGGCGCGCTATGGCGCGGCCTCGGGCGGCGTGCGGGTGGACCTGGCGACGGCCGGCGCGCAGGCGATCGGCGGCGGCCAGGGCAGCGACATGCTGCTGGGCATCGAGAACCTGGACGGCTCGGGCTTTGCGGACCGGCTCTGGGGCAACCTTGCGGCGAACCTGCTGAACGGCGGCGCCGGCAATGACCAGCTGGATGGCCGGGGCGGCAATGACAGGCTGCTGGGCGGCGCCGGGGCCGACAGCCTGCTGGGCGGGGCCGGCAATGACGTGCTGACCGGCGGCGCGGGCGCGGATCGGCTGAACGGCGGGCTGGGCGCCGACCAGTTCGTCTTCCTGACCTTGGGCGAGTCGGGCGTCGCGGCGGCGGGGCGCGACCTGATCCAGGATTTTAGCCACGCCCAGGGCGACCGCATCGATTTGCGCGGCATCGACGCGAATGCCGGGCTGGCCGGCGACCAGGCCTTCCGGCTGATCGGCGAGCGCGCCTTTACCGGCACGGCGGGCGAGCTGCGCTATGAGCGGGCCGGCAACGTGACCACGATCCTGGCCGATAGCAATGGCGACGGCCGGGCGGATTTCTCGGTGGCGCTGAACGGCAGCCACAGCCTGGTCGGGGCGGATTTCCTGCTGTAACCGGCTGGTCCGGCGATAAAAAGGCCCGGCAGCGCGCCGGGCCTTTCCTGCATCTGCGGCTGGGGAGGAGGGTCAGCCGTCGATGCGGATCACCTTGTTTTCCGGGTCATAGGGGCTGTCCTCGGTCACCACCGCGTCCCAGAGCTGGCGCTGCATCCGCACTTTCAGCCGCGTGCCCGGCTTGGCCAGGTCGGGGCGGACATAGCCCATGCCGATGGATTTGCCGAAGGCCGCCGACCAGCCGCCCGAGGTCAGCCGGCCGATCTTGGTCGCGCCATCCTCGGTATAGAGCGCCTCGCGGCCCCAGGGGTCGGCATCGGCCGGGCCGTCGATCAAGAGCGTGCAGCAGAGCGAGCGCAGGCCCTTGTCGAGCATGGCCTGCTTGCCGTTGAATTCCTTGCCCAGATCGACGAAGCGGTCCAGCGCGGCCTCGAGCGGCGTCGCGTCGCGGCCGAGCTCGGTGCCGAAGGCGCGATAGGATTTCTCCTGCCGGAGCCAGTTCTGGGCGCGGGCGCCGACCAGCTTCATGCCGTGCTTTTCGCCCGCCGCGACCAGCTGGTCCCAGAGATAGCGGCCGAATTCGATCGGGTGGTGCAGCTCCCAGCCCAACTCGCCGGTATAGGCGACGCGGATGGCGCGCACCGGGCACATGCCCAGCTCGATATTGCGCATCGACAGCCACGGGAAGCGCTTGTTGCCAAGCACGGTTTCCGGGTTCGCGTCGCGCACCAGCTCGTTCAGGATGTCGCGCGACTTCGGCCCGGCGATGGCGAAGACGCCCCATTGCGTGGTCACGTCCTGGATGATGACCTGGCCGAATTCGCCCTCCATCTCCTCGGCGGTCTTGCGCAGGTAGTCGGCGTCGTAATCGGTCCAGGCACCGGCCGAGATCAGGTAATAGTCGTCCTCGGCCAACCGCACGATGGTGTATTCGGTGCGGGTGGTGCCGGTCTCGGTCAGGGCATAGGTCAGGTTGATGCGGCCGACCTTGGGCAGCTTGTTGGTGGTGAACCAGTCGAGGAAGGCGGTCGCGCCGGGGCCGTGGACCCGGTGCTTGGTGAAGGCCGAGGCGTCGATCAGCCCGGCGGTGTTGCGGACGGCCTCGGCCTCGGCCTTGGCATATTGCCACCAGCCGCCGCGGCGGAAGCTGCGCGAGGCGTGGTCGTCGAAGCCGAGGGGGGCATAGTAGTTCGGGCGCTCCCAGCCGTTCACCTGGCCCATCTGGGCGCCGGCCGCGACCTGGCGGTCATAGGCCGGGGCGGTGCGCAGGGGCCGGGCGGATTCGCGTTCCTCGTCCGGGTGGTGCAGGATGAAGACGTGCTCGTAGCATTCCTCGTTCTTCTGCACGGCGTATTCGGTGGTCATCCACTGGCCGTAACGGCGCGGGTCGAGGCTGGCCATGTCGATTTCCGCCTCGCCCTGGGTCATCATCTGCGCCAGGTAGTAGCCGACGCCGCCGGCGGCGGTGATGCCGAACGAAAAGCCCTCGGCCAGCCACATATTGCGCAGGCCGGGCGCCGGGCCGACCAGCGGGTTGCCGTCGGGGGTATAGCAGATCGGGCCGTTGAAATCGTCCTTGAGACCCACGGTTTCCGAGCTGGGCAGCCGGTGGATCATCGACATATATTCTTCCTCGATCCGTTCCAGGTCCAGCGGGAACAGGTCGGCGCGGAAGGTTTCCGGCACGTCGTATTTGAAGCGGGCGGGCGCGCCGGCCTCGTAGGGGCCGAGGATCCAGCCGCCGCGCTCTTCGCGCACATACCATTTCGCATCGGCGTCGCGCAGCACCGGATGCTCGGGGTTGCCGGCCTCGCGCCAGGCCAGCAGGGCCGGGTCGGGCTCGGTGACGATGAACTGGTGCTCGACCGGGATCGCCGGGATCTTGATGCCCAGCAGGCGCGCGGTGCGCTGCGCGTGGTTGCCGGTTGCGGTCACCACATGCTCGGCGTGGATCTCGAATTCCTCGCCCGAGCCGACCAGGTTGCCGCCCCTTTCGACCATCTTCTCGCAGGTGACGACCCATTCGTCGCCGGTCCAGCGATAGCCGTTGACCTGGATCTTGCGCTCGATGCTGGCGCCGGCCATGCGGGCGGCGCGAGCCATGGCCTGGGTCACGTCGGCCGGGTTGATATAGCCGTCGGTCGGGTGGAACAGCGCGCCCTTGAGGCCCTGGGTATTGACCAGCGGCCAGCGGTCCTTGATCTGGGCCGGGGTCATGAATTCATGCTCGACGCCCACGGTCTCGGCGATCGAGGAATACAGCTCGTATTCGTCCATCCGGTCCTGGGTCTGCGCCATGCGCAGGTTGCCGCAGCGGGTGAAGCCGGCGTTCAGCCCGGTCTCGGCCTCGAGCCCGGCATAGAGCTTGACCGAATAGTCGTGGATGTGGCTGGTCGCATAGCCCATGTTGAACAGCGGCAGAAGGCCGGCCGCGTGCCAGGTCGAGCCGGCGGTCAGCTCGTCGCGCTCGACCAGCAGCGTGTCCCAGCCGGCGCGCGCCAGATGCAGGGCGATGCCGCAACCGACGGCGCCGCCGCCGACCACCAGGGCCTTCACATGGGTTTTCATGGCGAGCGACTCCTTTTTCGCGCGTGAGCTATGCTGGAAGCATCTCTGCCACAGCCGGCGCGGAATCATGTCCACTGCGCGACATATTCCCGGCAAAAAGCGACATGGCCGGCCTGGCCCGGACAAGGGCAAAACGCCCCGGAAACCGGGGCGCAGCATTTACAGCATCGAGGGCACCACCTGGTCCGGCGGCCGGTGGCCGTCGGCGAAGGTCTTGATGTTGATGAGAACTTTCTCGCCCATCTCGACCCGGCCCTCGATGGTGGCCGAGCCCATATGCGGCAGCAGCACGACATTGGGCAGCTCGCGCAGCCGCGGGTTGATCTCGTGCCCATGCTCGAAAACGTCAAGCCCGGCGCCGGCGATCTCGCCCGCGCGCAGCATCCGGGTCAGGGCGTTCTCGTCGATCACCTCGCCGCGCGAGGTGTTGATGACCACCGCCGAGGGCTTCATCAGCTTCAGCCGCCGCGCGTTCAGCAGGTGGAAGGTCGAGGGCGTGTGCGGCGCGTTCACGCTGATGATGTCCATGCGCGCCAGCATCTGGTCCAGGCTCTCCCAATAGGTCGCCTGCAACTCGGCCTCGGTTTCCGGGCGCAGGCGGCGGCGGTTGTGGTAATGCACCTGCATGCCGAAGACATTGGCGCGACGCGCCACCGCCTGGCCGATGCGGCCCATGCCCAGGATGCCCAGCCGGCGCCCGCCCAGCCGCCCGCCCAGATGCGAGGTCGGCGACCAGCCCTGCCAGCGCCCGGCCTGCATCTCGGCCATGCCCTCGGGCATGCGCCGGGTCACGGCGAGGATCAGCGCCAGCGCCATGTCGGCGGTGTCCTCGGTCACCACGCCCGGGGTGTTGCTGACCAGGATGCCGCGCTGGCGGGCGGAATGCACGTCGATATGGTCGACGCCGGCGCCGTAATTCGCGATCAGCTTCAGCTTCTCGCCGGCCTGGGCCAGCATGTTGGCGTCGATCAGGTCGGTCACCGTCGGCACCAGCACGTCCGAGACGCGCATGGCGGCGACCAGTTCCTCGCGACTCATCTTGTGGTCGTCGGCGTTCAGCGACACGTCGAAAAGCTCGGACATGCGGGTCTCGACCGCCTCGGGCAGGCGCCGGGTCACGGTAACTTTAAGGCGCGAGCGGGTCGGATCGGTCGCTTGAACGGCGGGCATGGTCGCTCCTCTCTTCCAAAGCCGGGCGGCTTTTGGCAAAGTGCCCGCGATGCGGGGCGCGCACAAGACCCCGAAGATGCAGGACGAGCAGATGAAGCAAGGACAGGCCTGGCTCTGTGCCGCGGCGATGGTGCTGGGGCTTGCGGGCGGCGGCAGCGCCGCGCTGGCGCAGGCAAGCGATCCCGGCGAGGCGCTGGACGCCAAGCCCGTGCCCGGCGTTTCCGCCGACGCGGCCATCAGCCGCAACCCGGACGGCCAAGCCGATCCCAACCGCGGGCCGGTCACCAACCTGCCGCTGCCGCGCTATGTCAGCCTGAAGGGCGGCGAGGGCAACGCCAGGCGCGGCCCCAGCCTGTCGCATCGCATCGACTGGGTGTTCCGCCACGCCGGCATGCCCTTGCGCGTGGTGGCCGAATTCGGCCAGTGGCGCCGGGTCGAGGACCAGGACGGCGCCGGCGGCTGGGTGCATTATTCGCTGCTGTCGGGCGTGCGCACCGCCATCGTCACCAAGGACATGCTGGACCTGCTGGCCCGGCCCGAGCCGCGCGCCAATGTCGTCGCCCGCGCCGAGGCCGGCGCCATCGTGCGGCTGCACGAATGCAATCCCGACTGGTGCCGCGTCTCGGGTGCCGGGGAAAAGGGCTGGGTGCCCAAGACCGCGATCTGGGGCGTCGACGCGGCCGAGATCCGCGACTAGGCCGGCGGGGCCTCGGCCCCCATTCCGGCCCCCGTCCCGGCCCCCGCCTTGCAGACCACGACATGCCCCAATGACACCCGCATCCAGGCGATGCGCGAGCAGCGGGCGCCGCCGGTGCCCAGCGTCGGGTGGGTCATGTCCTCGGCCCCGCATTCGTCGATCAGTTCCTTGACGAAGCCGACCATGCCGCGGTCATGGCCGTGAAAGCGCCGCCGGACCAGGTGCCAGCGCAGCCAGCCGGTCAGCTTGCGCAGCGGCCAGAGCGCGCGCACCACGCGATTCTTGTGGGCGCGGTCCAGCATCCGCTCGTGCCAGGACAGCTCCGGCGCGGGCGGGCGGTAATGCTTGCCGTCGGGATATTGCGGCCAATAGCCGGTGCCCCAATCCTCGATGAAATACAGGCCGCCCGGTTTCAGGTGATGCTCGAGCAGGTGCCAGAACGAGATCCGCGCCAGCTGCCCGACATGAGCGGCGTCGTCGATGATGACATCGAAACCCTGCGGCGCGCGTTCAGCGGCGATGCGGTCCAGGAGCGCCCTGTCCTGCTGCTCGCCGACATAGCAGCGCACCCGGTCGCCGAAGCGCGCGTCGCAGGGGTTGATGTCCAGCCCGGTGATGCGGGCCTTGGGCAGCCATTCCTCCCAGTATTTCAGGGAATCGCCGCGCGCCACGCCCAGTTCCAGCAGGTCCAGCGGCTCGTGCCGCCGCGGCCCCAGGAAGGTGGCGTAGTTCTGGAAGTAATGCGCAAGCCCCATCTTGTCGATCGGGATGTCGCTGATCGTCCTGACGGGATTGGCCGAAGTCATCGCTTCACTCTCCCCGAAACACCGGATGGGAAAAGCGTAAGGCCGGGGACGGGCCGGCGGCAAGCGCCTTGCGTCCGCGCGGCCGCTTTGGCGCCCAGGATACCAGCGCGGCGTGTGACGCACGGGCGGGACACCCCTTGGAATTGCAAAGGCCGCCCCCGGGGGACGGCCTTGAGGTGGTTGCGGGTCCGCCCGCGTCACATGGTCTGGCCGACCAGCGAGTCGGTGCTGGCGCTGGCCTTCATGCATTGGTGATAGGTCAGCGTGATCGAATCCTCGGTCATGCGCAGCGTGCCGTCGGGCCGGGTCTGCAGGTCCACGACGCGGTTGCCGGCGGCGGGCGAGCCTTCGCAGGCCAGGGTGACGCGGGTGCGGTTCACCTGCGGCTCGGTGCTGGCGACGGTGCAGGTCGAGGCCGGGAACATGAACTTGTTGCCGTCGATGACCAGGCGCTTGTCGCTGGTCGGATCGCCGCAGTTCGATTCCAGCAGGTTGTAGGTGCCGTTCAGCGCGCTGGACTGCGCCAGGGGGCCGGGGGTCGGCTCGGGTGCGGCCGGGGCGACCTGGTCGCAGGCGGCGATGCCAAGCGTGGCCACGGCGGCAAGGGCAAGCAGGGGTTTCATCACAGTCATTTCAATCTCCCGTTGTATCAGGAAACGTCGGTCAACAGGCCGCGTCCTTTCAACAAAGCGTGAACCCCCGGTTTTCGTTCCCTGAATTTCAACCAAAGTTCGTCGGCCGGCAAAGAATCGCCCCTGGAGAGGATCCAATCCTCGAGCCGGGCGGCGGTTTCCGGGTCGAAGGCGCTGCCCTTTTCCAGGAAGGCCTCGAAGGCGTCGGCATCCATGACCTCGGACCACATATAGCTGTAATAGCCGGCGCTGTAGCCGTCGCCGGAAAACACATGCGTGAAATGCGGCGTGGCGTGGCGCATCGGGATCGCGGCCGGGGCGCCGAGTTCCGCCAGCACCTCGGCCTGGCGCGCCATCGGATCGGCGGGCGGCGCGCCGGTGTGGAAGGCCAGGTCGACCAGCGCGCTTTCCAGGTATTCGGTGGTGGCGAAGCCCTGGTCGGCATTGCGCGCGGCCAGGATGCGGTCGCGCAGCTCGGCCGGCATCGGCGCGCCGGTCTCGGCATGGCGGGCGTGGCGGTCCAGCACCTCGGGCTGCTCCAGCCAATGCTCGAACAGCTGGCTGGGCAGTTCGACGAAATCGCGCGCGACCGAGGTGCCCGAGATCGAGGGCCAGTCCACGTCCGACAGGATATGGTGCAGCGCATGGCCGAATTCGTGGAAGAGCGTATGCGCGTCGTCCCAGGACAGATAGGCCGGGGCGCCGGGCGCCTCGGGCGGGGTGAAGTTGCAGACATTGACCACGATGGGCCGCTGGCCGGCGCCGATCCGGTGCTGCTGCTGCAAGGACGAGCACCAGGCGCCCGAGCGCTTGCTGGGCCGGGCGTAGTAATCGCCCAGAAACACGGCCATCTGCCGGCCGTTCCGCGTGATCTCCCACGCCCGGACATCGGGGGACCAGAGCGGGGCGTCGAAGGGCCGGAACTCCAGCCCGAACAGCCGCTGCGCGGTGTCGAAGACCGCGCCGATCATCGCGTCCAGCGTCAGGTAGGGCTTGACCGCCGCCTCATCCAGGTCGTGCTCGGCCTTGCGGCGGCGCTCGGCGTAGAAGCGCCAGTCCCAGGGCTCCAGCGCGCCGTTCACGCCATCCGCGTGCAGCATCTGGGTGAAGCGCGCGGCATCGGCCTCGGCGCGGGCCTTGGCCGGGGTCCAGACCTGTTTCAGCAGCGCCTCGACATTGCCGGCATTGCCGGCCATCTCGGGCTCCAGCTTGTAGCTGGCGAAATCGGCATAGCCCAGCAGCGTGGCGCGTTCATGCCGCAGCGCCAGGATCTCGGCGGCGATGGGGCGGTTGTCGGTCTTGGCGCCGCCTGCCCCCGAGCCGTCGCCGCGCGCGGTCCAGGCGCGCCAGGCGGTCTCGCGCAGGGCGCGGTCCTCGGCATATTCCAGGAAGGGCACGATCAGCGAGCGGTTCAGCGTCACGATCTGGCCCGGCAGCCCGCGTTCGCGCGCCGCCGCCCGCATGGCACGGATCAGCCAGTCCGGCAGGCCGGAAAGCCGGTCGTCGGGCACGGCCATGGTAAAGTCGCGCTCATCCGCCAGCACGTTCTGGGCGAATTCGGTCGAGAGCACCGCCAGCCTTTCGCGGAGTTGCGCCATGCGCGCGCGCGCCGCGCCGGTCAGCCCGGCACCCGCGCGGCGCAGGCCCCGCAGGGTCAGCTCGGTCAGGCGCTGGTCCTGCGGCGCCAGCTCGTCGCGGTCCTGATGGATCGCCTCGACCCGGTCGAACAGCCGCGGGTCCATGCTGGTCCTGGCGCCATGCGCGGCCAGGCGCGGCGCGATCTGGCGCTGCAATTCCTCGCGCGCGGGGTTCGAATCGACGCCGGCCAGGGTGTAGAACACCGCGCAAAGCCGGTTCAGCGGCTCCTCGGCGGTTTCCAGCGCGGCGACGGTGTTCTGGAAGGTCGGCGGCTCGGGATTGGCGGCGACGGCCTCGACGGCCTCCTCGGCCAGCTTCAGGCAGGCATCGAAGGCGGGGGCGAAATCCGCGTCGCGGATCAGGTCGAAGCGCGGCAGGCCCAGCGGCCCGGTCCATTCGGTCAACTCGGGGTTCATGCGGCATCCTTTCGGTTGCCCTGCATGTTTTCACCCCGGCGGCAAATGTCCAGAGCCGCAGACCGGGCAATCGGCGCGTCGCGAAATTTTCATCAGCCGGTTTTCGGAATAGAGCCCGTCAAAGATCAGCATCCGCCCGCGCAGCGGCTCGCCCGCGCCGGCGATCAGCTTGATCGCCTCGAGCGCCATCATGGAGCCGATGACGCCGGGCAGCGGGCCGACCACGCCGGCCTCGGCGCAGGCCGGGGCAAGGCCCTGGGCCGGGGCCTCGGGAAAGAGACAGGCCATGCAGGGCGCGCCGCGGGCCGGATCCCAGACGGTCAGCTGCCCCTCCCATTGCGCGATGGCGCCGGCGACCAGCGGCACGCCGGCGCGGGCGCAAGCGACGTTCACCGCCTGGCGCGAGGCAAAGCTGTCGCTGCCGTCGATCACCAGGTCGTGCCCGGCGATCAGCGCCGTGTCGGCTTCGGTCACGCGGCGGTTCAGCGGCGTGATCTCGACCAACGGATTCAGCGCCCGCATGGCGTCGCGCGCCGCATCCGCCTTGGGCCGGCCATCGTCGCTGCTGCGAAAGATCACCTGGCGTTGCAGGTTCGACAGGCTCACCCGGTCGTCGTCGGCCACGGTGATCCGCCCCACCCCGGCGGCGGCGAGATAGAGGCAGACCGGCGCGCCCAAGCCCCCCGCGCCGACCACCAGCACCTTGGCGCGCTTCAAGGCCGCCTGCCCCGGCCCGCCGATCTCGCGCAGGATGATGTGGCGGGCATAGCGGTCGAGCTCGGGGTCCGAGACCGGGCCCCCGGGCGCGACGGCCGGCGCCGGGCGCCGCAGCGGCACCAGGCCCGGCGCGTCATGGCCAGGCGCGGCATTGCGGCGATGCAGAAAGGCCAGCATCTGCCCGGCGCCCAGCGCCATCAGGCCGATGACCAGCATCCAGATCATGCCATTGGCCGACCATTGCACGGCCCAGGCAAAGCGGCTTGCCGGCGCGTGATGCACGCCGGCGGCCACGGCGAGCCACAGGATCACCCCCAGCGCCAGCAGTTTCCAGCCGCGCAGGCCCAGCCAATGCGCCCAGCCCAGCACGGCGGCCAGGCCCAAGAGCCACCAGCCCTTCGTCAGCCACAGGAACACGCCGGCGATGACGATGGGCACGGCCTTGCCTCAGCCGCGCCCGGTCGAGCCGAAGCCGCCCGCGCCGCGCGCGGTATTGTCCAGCGCCTCGGCCATGACATAAGTCGCGCGCGTCACCGGGGCGACGACGGCCTGGGCGATACGCTCGCCGTGATGGATGGTATAGGCTTCGGCGCCAAGGTTGATCATGATCACCCCCAACGGGCCGCGATAATCGCTGTCGATGGTGCCCGGCGTGTTCGGCAGGGTCACGCCATGCTTCAAGGCCAGGCTGGAGCGGGGGCGGATCTGCATCTCATGGCCCTCGGGGATCTGCACGCGCAGGCCCGTGGGCACCAGCTTGATCTGGCCCGGCGCCAGCACCAGGCTGCCGCCGCCCAGATCGGCCCGCAGGTCGGCACCGGCCGAGCCCGCGGTCTGGTATTCCGGCAGGGGCAGCGCGGCATCCGCGCCCGGTTCGCGCAGAACCAGAATCGTGACCGCGCCCGCCATCGTCACTTCGGCGCGATCATCATGACCATCTGACGCCCTTCCAGCTTGGGCATCGATTCGACCTTGCCGGCCTCGCCCACGTCGGCGGCGACCCGGTTCAGCAGTTCCAGGCCCAGCGACTGGTGCGCCATCTCGCGGCCGCGGAAGCGCAGGGTGACCTTGACCTTGTCGCCCTCGCCCAGGAATTTCATCACCGAGCGCATCTTGACGTCGTAATCATGGGTATCGGTCCCGGGGCGGAACTTGATCTCCTTGATCTCGATGATCTTTTGCTTCTTGCGGGCCTCGGCCTCGCGCTTTTGCTGTTCATATTTGAACTTGCCGAGGTCCATGATCTTGCAGACCGGCGGCACGGCATTGGGCGAGATCTCGACCAGGTCCAGCCCGGCCTCCTGCGCAAGCTCCAGCCCCTTGGCAGGGGTCACGACGCCGACGTTTTCGCCATCCGCACCGATCAGGCGGATCTCGGCGACTCGGATGCGTTCGTTGACGCGGGGGCCGGTGTCACGGGTGGGCGGAGCGTTATGCGGTCTGCGGGCTATGGCTGTCTTCCTTACATGGCCGGGGGTTTTCTGGCGGCTAGATAGTCGCGCGGAGCCGCATTTTCAACCGGATTCGGCGGGTTTGCCGCGCATTTGCCGGTTTCGCGCCCGGCTTGGCACGGGCACGGGGCCGGGGCGCTTTTCCCGCCCGCCGCGCCATGGCATAGAAGCCGAAACGCAGATTGCCGGAGCGACCCATGTCCAGACTTCTCGCCCTGATCGTGATCCTGGCGCTGGCCCTTGGCGGGGCCTGGCTGTGGAGCGGCGGCGACCTTTCCCGGCTCGCGGGCCTGATCCCCGGGCAGAACGCCGCGCCCGATGCCACGGCGACCGCCGCCCAGGACAAGGCCAATGCCGCCGCCGATGCGGCCGCCGACGCCGCCGCCATCGCGGCAGATGTGGCGGCAGAGGCCGCGGGCTCGGCCACCTCGGCCGCGGTGGCCCCGGCCGGTTCCGCCGCCGACCAGGCCGAGGTCGCGGCCGAGGAAGCCATCGCCGCGGCGGACCGCGCCGCCGAGGCCGCGGCCCAGGCCAGCGCCGCGCCCACGCAGGCCGAGGCCGCCGCCCTGGCCGCCGGAACCGCCGCGCGGGATGCGGCCAGCGCCACCCGTGCCGCCGGCAGCGCCGCGGGCGAGGCGGTCGAGATCGACTCGGCCCTGACGCCGCAGGGCTTCGACGCCGCCCGGCTGCGCCGGATCGTCGAGGCAGCCGCCCTGCCCGAGGCACGCAAGGCCGAACTGGCGGCGCTGGTCGCACGCGCCGAGGCCGAGACCGCCGCCCGGCCCGCGCTGCTGGAACAGATCCGGGCGGCGCTGCCATGAGCTTCCCGAGCCTGTCCCGCTTCCTGGCCGAGGCCCCTGACCGGCTGGCCAAGGGCCCGATCGCGCTGATCCTGGTCGAGGACGAGGCCGCCGTCGCCCAGACGCTGGAGCATCACCTGCGCGCCGGCTTCAGGCTGATCCTGGCGCTGTCGCCCGAGCCCTTGCCCGCCGACGCGATCCCCGCCGCCGGCGCCAGCAGGATCGTCAACCTGCGCCACGATTCCCGCCGCGGCCGCGCCCATGTCGAGGCGGTCAATGCCGCCATCGAGGCGGTGCCGAACGACACCTGGCTCTATTACGGCTATAATGCGGAATTCCTGTTCTATCCCTTCTCGGAACACCGCACCGTGGGCGAGATGCTGGGCTTCCACGCCGAGGAGCGGCGCCGGGCCATGCTGAGCTATGTCGTGGACCTCTATGCCCCGGACCTCGACCGCTTTCCCGATGCGGTCAGCCTGGACCAGGCGCTGTTCGACCGCACCGGCTATTTCGCGCTTGGCCGCGCCGACCGCGACGGCCGGCACAAGGAGCGGCAGCTGGATTTCCACGGCGGCTTGCGCTGGCGCTTCGAGGAGCACATCCCCAAGGACCGCCGCCGCATCGACCGCATCGCGCTGTTCCGCACCCAGCCCGGGCTGAAGCTGCTGCCCGACCACCGCTTCAACGTCGAGGAATACAACACCTATTCCTGCCCCTGGCACCACAACCTGACGGCGGCGGTGGCCTCGTTCCGGGTCGCCAAGGCCTTGGCGAAGAACCCCGGCTCGCGCGGGGCCATCGGCAGCTTCCGCTGGCGCAACTCGCATCCCTTCCTGTGGAACTCGCAGCAGCTGATGGATTTCGGCCTGATGGAGCCGGGACAGTGGTTCTAGATCCCTGGCAGGAGCGCCGCCAGCCGCGCACCCCCCGCGCCGACGATTTCCGCAGCGAGGGCGAGGTGGATTATGCCCGCGTCATCCATTCCGCCGCCTTCCGGCGCCTGCAGGGCAAGACCCAGATCCTGAACCTGGGCGACAGCGATTTCTACCGCACCCGGCTGACACATTCGCTGGAGGTGGCGCAGATCGCCGGCGGGCTGGTGCAGCAACTGCGCGGCACGGCGGCCGGCCATGCCGGCACCGCCGCCCTGCCCGGCCGTAGCATGATCCAGGCCATCGCCTGCGCGCATGACCTGGGCCATCCGCCCTTTGGCCATGGCGGCGAGGTGGCGCTGAACTGGTGCATGCGCGAGGACGGCGGGTTCGAGGGCAATGGCCAGACCCTGCGGCTGCTGTCGCGCCCGCCCGGCGCCCTGCCCGAACCGGGGGTGAACCTGACCCGGCGCAGCCTTCTGGGCGTGCTGAAATACCCGGCGCCCTGGTCGCGGCTGGCCAATCCGGCCTGCGCGCCGCGCCTGCGGGACGGGCTTTCGCTGCTGCGCTGCATCGACACCGAGGCCTCGGCGCCGCCGAAATGCCATCTCGACAGCGAGGCCGGGCTGGTCGACTGGATCCTGGCGCCGCTGTCGAACGAGGACCGCGACAACTTCGCCCGGATTCGAGAAAACCCGGGCAAACATGCGTCCACGCTGCATAAATCCCTGGATTGCAGCATCATGGACCTGGCCGACGACATCGCCTATGGCGTGCATGACCTCGAGGATGCCATCGCGCTGGGGCTGGTCTCGGCCGAGGCCTTCCGGGACGAGGTGGCGGGCGAGGCGCCCGGCGATCTGGTCGCGCCGCTTTTCGGACCGCCGGCGGCGCGCAAGCAATGCATCGGCGCGCTGGTGCATCACTTCATCGCCAGCGTCCGCTTTCGCGAGGAGCCCGGCTTTGCCGAGCCGCTGCTGCGCCATGGCGTCGAGCTGCCGCCCGAGCAGCGGCATGTCCTGGACCTGCTCAAGGGCTTCATCTTCCGGCATGTGATCCGCAGCGCCGGGGTGCAGCAGCTGGAGTTCAAGGGCCAGACCATGGTGGTCGCGCTGTTCGAGGCGCTGCGTTCGGACCCCGAGCGGCTTTTGCCCGAGGAATGGCGCCGGCGCCATGCCGAGGACGGGCTGCGGGCGATCTGCGACCATGTCGCGGCCATGACCGACGCGAGCCTGCTGCGCAGCTACGAGCGGCTGTTCGCGCCGCGCATGGGCTCGGTCTTCGACCGGCTCTAGGCGGCGCTGACGCGCCAGATCACGTCGCCCACGTCGTCCGCCATCAGAAGCGAGCGGCGATCCGGGCCGATGGCGACGCCGACCGGCCGGCCATAGGAGAATTTCTCGTCCGGCGACAGGAAGCCGGTCAGGATGTCGCGCGCCGGACCCGAGGGCCGGCCGCCCTCGAAGGGCACGAAGATCAGCTTGTAGCCCGACAGCGTCGAGCGGTTCCACGAGCCGTGCTGGCCGATCACCATGCCGTCCGGGAAGCCGGGCAAGGTGCCCGCGGGCATCCAGCACAGGCCCAGCGAGGCGGTATGCCCGCCCAGGGCGTAATCCGGGGTCAGGGCGCGGGCGACCATGCCGGCATCCTGCGGCACGCGGTCGTCCACGGTCTGGCCCCAATAGCAGAAGGGCCAGCCGTAGAAGCCGCCTTCCCTGACCGAGGTCAGGTAGTCGGGCGGGGTCTCGTCGCCCAGGCCGTCGCGTTCGTTCACCACCGTCCAGAGCGCGCCGGTCACCGGCTCCCAGGCCAGCCCGACCGGGTTGCGCAGGCCCGAGGCGAAGATCCGCGCATGGCCGGTGTCCAGGTCCAGCTCCCAGATCGCGGCGCGGCCCTCCTCGGCCTCCATGCCGTGGTCGCCGATGTTCGAAAGCGAGCCGACGCCGCAATAGAGCCGCTTGCCGTCGGCCGAGGCGATCAGGCTGCGCGTCCAGTGCCCGCCGGGCTGGAACGCGACCAGCCGCCGGCCCTGACCCTCGATGCGGGATGCGCCCGGCCGATAGGGAAAGGCGACGATGCCGTCGGTATTGCCGACATAGAAGGTGTCGCCCACCAGCGCCATGCCGAAGGGCTGGCGCTGGTTCTCCAGGAACGGTTCGCGGGTTTCGGCCACGCCGTCGCCATCGGCATCGCGCCACAGGCTGATGCGGTTCGCGCTGACACCCAGCGCCCGGGCCCGGCGCATGGTGGCCTGCGTGGCGCGGTCGAGCAGGGTCTTCGGCGGGCTCGCCTCTTGCAGCGCCTCGGCCACCAGCACGTCGCCGTTGGGCAGCACCTCGATCCAGCGCGGGTGCAGCAGGTCGCGGGCGAAGGCGTTGACGCGCAGGCCGGGCGCGGGCACCGGCGCCTCGTCGCCGCGCCAGCCGCGCGCGGTCGGCATCTTCAGCGTCATGATGGCCTGCGATTTCGCCTGCGGGATCTGCGGGTCGCGACCGAAGGCGGGGGTGCGGGGCGCCCCCATCCGGCGCATCAGCACCATCGCCCCGCCCACCAGCGCGGTCGCCTTGGCCATCAGATCCATGCGCGTTTCCTTTCTGCGAATTTGCGACCCGAGGCTAAACGAGCGCGCGCGAGCGTCAATCACCGAATGCGTCCCCCGGTAGCCCTGCCGCCGCAAACCGGCTATAGGCGGAAAAAACTGGAGCGATCATGCCCGATCCCTTCGACCGGCCCGCCTCGATTCCCGCCTTCGCGCTTTTCGCGCTGCTGCCGGGGCTGCTGCTGCTGGCGGCCTGCCTTTGGGGCGGCGGCTGGACCTGGGCGGCGCTGATCTGGATGGGCGGGGCCAGCCAGATCGTCGACACGGTGATCGCGCGCGGCTTCGCCGATCCGCAGGGTGACCGGGTGCCGCCGGCGACCGATCTTCTGTCGGTGGTGCTGGCGGGGCTGCATTTCCTGCTGCTGGCCCTGGGGCTGGTCGCGCTGAGCGGACAGGCGATGGGGCCCGGGATGGGTCCGGCCGCGCGGCTGGCGCTGTTCCTGGGGCTGGGGCTGTTCTTCGGCCAGGTGTCGAATTCCAACGCGCATGAGCTGATCCATCGCGGCGCGCGCGGGCTGTTCCGGCTGGGGGCGGCGGTCTATGTGACGCTGCTGTTGGGGCATCACACCTCGGCGCACCGGCTGGTGCATCACCGCCATGTCGCCACGGCGCAGGACCCGAACTCGGCCCGGTTGGGCGAGAGCTTCTGGCATTTCCTGCCGCGCGCGCTGCTCGGGTCGTTCCGGGCCGGGCTGGCGGCCGAGCGCGAGTTGTCCGCACGGCGGCCGGGGCGCCTCAACCCCTACCTCGTCTGGGTCGGCGGCGGCCTGGCCTGCTGCCTGCTGGTCGGGCTGGCGCTGGGATGGGCGGGCTTTGGCTGGTATCTGGGGCTGTGCCTTTACGCGCAGGTGCAGATGATGCTGGCCGATTACGTGCAGCATTACGGGCTGGAGCGGCGCCTGCGCGCGGATGGCCGGCCCGAGCCGGTCGGGCCGCGCCACAGCTGGGACGCACCGCATTTCCTGTCCTCGCTGATGATGGTGAACGCGCCGCGCCATTCCGACCATCACGCCCATCCGGGCCGGGCCTATCCCGGGCTGCGGCTGAAGGAGGCCGAGGCGGCGCGGCCGATGCTGCCCTATTCGCTGCCGGTGATGGCGTCGCTTGCCATGCTGCCGCGGGTCTGGCGGCGAGTCATGGACCGGCGCGTCGCGCGGATGCGCGCCGATTAGCGAACCTGCGGATGCGCGCCGATTAGGGGCCGATGCGCTGCGTGAGGGATGCGGATGCGGGGCGGGCGACATGGGAACGGCGGCGCCTTGGGGTGCCGCCGCATGGGTATTTATAGAGCAAAGAAGCCGTCAGGCCTGCGCGTCCCGGATCAGCTGCGCCAGGTGCTCGGTCGAAGGGTCGTGGCCGGGGGCGGGCTTGCCTTCCAGCAGCGGGGCGACCTTCAGCGCCAGTTCCTTGCCCAGTTCGACGCCCCATTGGTCGAAGCTGTTGATGCCCAGGATCACGCCCTCGACGAAGACCCGGTGCTCGTAGAGCGCGACGATCTGGCCCAGGCTATAGGGGGTCAGTTCGGGGATCAGCAGCGTGGTCGAGGGGCGGTTGCCCGGAAAGACGCGGTGGCGGGCCTGGCGGTCGAGTTCGGCGCCCGAGAGCCCCTTGGCCTGCATCAAGACGCGGGCCTCGTCGAGCGAGCGGCCGCGCATCAGCGCCTCGGATTGCGCGAGGCAGTTGGCGGTCAGGAGCAGGTGGTGATGCGTCAGCGCGGGCTCGTGGCCGCGGGCGGCGACGATGAATTCGCATGGCACGATGGCGGTGCCCTGGTGGATCAGCTGGTAGAAGGCATGCTGGCCGTTGGTGCCCGGCTCGCCCCAGACCACCGGGCCCGAGGGCAGGGTCAGGTCGCTGCCGTCCATCGCCACGCGCTTGCCGTTCGATTCCATTTCCAGTTGCTGCAGATAGGCCGGCAGGCGGCCGAGGCGGTTGTCATAGGGCAGCACCGCCCGGGTGCCGTAGCCGCAGACCTGGTGGTTCCACAGCCCGACCAGCGCCAGGATCACCGGCAGGTTTTCCGCCAGCGGCGCCTCGCGGAAATGCCGGTCCATCGCCGCGCCGCCGGCCAGGAAGCGGTCGAAGTCATCCGGGCCGATGGCGATCATCAGCGACAGACCGATCGGCCCCCACATGGAATAGCGGCCGCCGACCCAATCCTCGAAGCCGAAGACGCGGGCGGCGTCGATGCCCCATTCCGCCGTCCTGGCCGTGGCCGAGGAGAGCGCGGCGAATTGCTGCGCCGGCGCGGCGACGCTGGCCGCCATCCAGTCCAGCGCGGTCCTGGCGTTGGTCATGGTCTCGATGGTGGTGAAGGTCTTGGAGGCGACGATGACCAGCGTGGTCGCCGGATCGAGCCCGGCGATGGTGTCGGCGATGTCGGCGCCGTCGACGTTCGAGACGAAATGCAGCCGCGGGCCGTCGTGCCAGGGCGACAGCGCCCGCGTGGCCATGGCCGGGCCCAGGTCCGAGCCGCCGATGCCGATGTTGATGACGTCGGTGATCTTGCCGCCCTGCCCCGCGAAGCTGCCGTCGCGGACCGCTTCGGCAAAGGCGCGCATCCGGGCATGGGTGGCGCGCACCGCGGGCATAATGTCCTGGCCATCGACCGTGACGCTGGCATCGAGGTTGCGCAGCGCGGTATGCAGCACGGCGCGGTCCTCGGTCTCGTTGATGCGCTGGCCGGAAAACATCGCCTCGCGCCGTTCGGCAACCGGCTGCGCCAGTTGCAGGAGCAGCGCCCGGGCGGTGTCGTCGATGCTGGTCTTGGACCAGTCGAGCGCCAGCCCCTCGGCCTGCACGGTATAGGCGGCGGCCCGGCCGGGCGCGCTTGCAAACAGGCTCTCGATGCGCAGCGCCCCCTGGGCCTTGCGATGGTCGGTCAGTCTGGTCCAGATCTCGCTCATGTCACTCTGCCCAATGCACGGTGATGTCGCCGAGGAAGGCCTTGATCGGCGCCTCGGTCGGGTCGAGGCCCTGCGCACGCTCAAGTGCGGCACGCTTGTCGGCCCCGGTGATCAGAAGATGGGTGTTGATCGCGCCCTTCAGCGCCGCGGCGGTCAGGGTGATGCGCGGCTCGTCCTTGATGCTGCCCACCGCCATCACCGGGGCGGCATCCGGGGCCAGCGCCAGCATGGTTTCCGAGGCCGCCGGGAACAGGCTCGCCGTATGCATGTCGGTGCCCATGCCCAGCAGGAGCACGGTCAGCGGCAAGAGCGGCGCGACCTGGGCACCCAGCGCCTCGGCCGCATCCTCGGGGCGGGCATCGCCGGTATAGAGGTCGATGTAGCGCGCCGCCTGCGCCTTGTCCTTGAGCAGATGGCGATGCAGCAGCCGGCTGTTCGAGCGCAGATGCTCGCCATCGACCCAGCGTTCGTCGTTCAGCAGCACGGTGACGCGCGGCCAGTCGATCTCGCTGCCCGAGAGATAGTCGTAGACCGGCGCCGGCGTGGTGCCGCCCGGCACGCAGAGGCTGGCGCTGTCGTTCACCCGCAGGTGCTGCGCTAGCTGGCCGGCGATGCGGTCGGCCAGGGACAGGAACAGCATCTCGCGGTCGGGGTATTCGACGAAATCCAGGCTCATGATCGTATCTCCCTCCACCGGCGGTTGTCGCGGTGCAGCAGGCGCAACGCTTCCTCGGGGCCGCTGGATCCCGGATCATAGGGCTCGGGGCGTTTCGAGCCGTGCTCCCAGGCGCTGATGATCGGGTCGGTCCAGGCCCAGGCGGCCTCGACCTCGTCGCCGCGCATGAACAGGGTCTGGTTGCCGCGGATCACGTCCATGATCAGCCGCTCATAGGCGTCGGGCATGTCGGAGCCCTCGGCGCCCAGCGCGTCGGCAAAGCTCATGTCCAGCGGCACCTGCACCAGGCGCATGCCGCCCGGCCCCGGCTCCTTGATCATCACGGTCAGGTCCATGCCCTCGTTCGGCTGCAACTTGATGACCAGCTGGTTGGCCTTGTGCGTGCCGCTGTCGTCGAAGAGCGAATGCGGCGGCTCCTTGAAGGTGATGACGATCTCGCTCGTCCGGGCGCGCAGCCGCTTGCCGGTGCGCAGGTAGAAGGGCGTGCCGGTCCAGCGCCAGTTGGCGATGCACACCTTCAGCGCGACGAAGCTCTCGGTGCGGGAATCGCGGTTCTCGGCATCTTCCAGATAGCCCGGGCCATCGGGGCCGGCGACATATTGCCCGCGCACGATCTCTTCGGCCGCGACCGGCTCCAGCGCACGGATCACCTTCAGCTTCTCGTCGCGCACGGCGTCCGAGTCGATGTGATAGGGCGGCTCCATGGCGATCAGGCACAAAAGCTGCATCAGGTGGTTCTGCACCATGTCCCGCATGGCGCCGGAATGGTCGTAATATTCGCCGCGCCCGCCGACGCCCACCGTCTCGGCGACGGTGATCTGGACGTGGTCGACATATTGCGCGTTCCACAAGGGCTCGAACAGGATATTGGCGAAGCGCACCGCCATCAGGTTCTGGACGGTTTCCTTGCCCAGGTAGTGGTCGATGCGGTAGATCTGCTTTTCGGCGAAATGCCGGGCCAGGGTGTCGTTCAGCGCCCGGGCCGTGGCCAAGTCGCGGCCAAAGGGCTTTTCCACCACGATGCGGCTGTCGGCATCGGCGATGCCATGCTCGGCCAGCCGCTCGGCGATATCGCCGAAAAGCGCCGGCGCCACCGAGAAATAGAAGGCATGCACGACGCCCGGGCGGACCCGTGCCTTGAGCTCGGCCCAGCCCTCGGTGCCGCGGGCGTCGATGGCGACATAGCCGAGCAGGTCCAGGAAGGCCGCGACGCGGGCGGGATCCTCGGCCTTGCCGACGAATTCGGCGATGGCGGCGCGCATCTCGGCGCGGAAGGCCGCGTCGTCCTGGCGGGTGCGGGCGGCGCCGATGATCCTTGCGCTGGCCGGCAGCTGGCCGGCCTTGAACCGCCGATACAGGCCGGGCACGATCTTGCGCCGCGCCAGGTCGCCGGTCGCGCCAAAGATCACAAGGTCGAAATCCTCGACCGGAATCACGCGTGAAACCATCGCTGCCTCCTCATCGCTGACCTGTCGATTAGCGGATGTTAGCGGTAACATCAAGTCCTGCAAACCCATGCCCGTTCAGTCCTGTTCCAGCCCGGCCTGGCCCGCGGCCGGACCGGCCGGCCGGGTGTCGAAATCCTCATGCCGCGCCATCGCCTTGGCCAGGCGCGGCAGGCGGGCGCGGCGCAGCAGTTCCTTGCGGGTCAGCGCGCCGCCCGCGGCCAGGGCGCGCGCCTCGGTCGCGGCGACGGCGGCGGCAATGGCATCGGGCGCGCGCAGGTAGAGATCGCGCAGGAATTCGTCGGGATGGACGGCCGTCAACCCGACCGCCGCCAGCGCACCGCGCGGAAAATCGCGCAGATTGGCGGTGACGATGCTGAGGGCGCCGGCCGCCAGCGCCGCCTCGACGACATGGCGGTCGGCGGGATCGGGCAGGTCCAGCCCCTCGGCGCCGCCCGACGGGGCGACCAGTGCTTGCGGCAGGCGCGATTCCAGCAGCGCGATCTCGACCCCGGCCGCCAGCCCCTGCCGGTCGGCGGCATGGCGCCATTCGTCCAGGATGCGCCGCGACCAGACCGGGGCATAAAGCCCGGCACCCGCCGCATCGACCAGGATCTCGCGCAGCACGGTCGGAAACAGGACGCAGGCGTCCAGGACGGCCTTCATCCGTCCAGCCGGAAGAACAGCGCCTTGAGATAGCCGCTTTCGGCCAGTTGCGGCAGCACCGGATGGTCGGGGCCGGCCTGGCCGGTGTGCAGAAGCTGCATCCGCCGCCCGCCGCGCCCGATGCCCCGCGCCGAGGCGTTGCGGAAGGCGGTCAGGTCGGCGGCGTGGCTGCACGAACACAGCCCCAGATAACCGCCCGGCGCCACCAGCGGCGCAGCCAGCTTCGCCACCCGCTCATAGGCGCGCAGGCCCGCCTCCAGCGCCGGCTTCGAGGGCGCAAAGGCCGGCGGGTCGCAGATCACCAAGTCGAAGCGCGCGCCCTCGGCCGCCAGCGCCTCCATCTGGTCGAAGGCGTCGCCCTGCCGCGTCGTCAGCCGCGATTCGGCGCCCATCGCCCGCGCCCCGCCCCGCGCCAGCTCCAGCGCCGCGGCCGAGCCGTCGATGCAGGTCGCCTGCCCGGCCCCCGCCGCCAGTGCCGCCAGCCCGAAGCCGCCGACATGCGAGAACACGTCCAGCACCCGCGCGCCCTTGGCGAGGCGCTGCGCAAAGGCGTGGTTCGGCCGCTGGTCATAGAACAGCCCGGTCTTCTGCCCGCCCATCAGGTCGGCAAGATAGATCGCGCCGTTCATCGGCACCTCGACCGGGCCCGGAACGCCGCCCGACAGCACCTCCATGCGCTCGGGCAGCCCCTCGAGACCCCGGGCGCGGCCCTGCCCGTTCAGGATCACCGTCGAGACGCCGGTGACCGCGCGCAGCGCCGCGGCGATCTCCTCGACCATGCGCTCGGCCCAGGCGGCATTGGGCTGGATCACCGCGGCATCGCCGAAGCGGTCGATGATGGTGCCGGGCAGGCCGTCGGCCTCGGCATGGACCAGGCGATAGAAGGGCGCGTCGAACAGCCGCTCGCGCAGTTCCAGCGCCCGGGTCAGCCGCGCCGCGATCCAGCCGCTGTCGATCACCGCCTGCGGGTCGGGGTCCATCATCCGGGCGATGATCTTCGATTCGGCATTGACCGTGACCACGCCCATCGGCCGGCGCTCGGCATCCTCGAGCGCCGCGAAGCTGCCCGGCGCGATGGCCCGGGTGCGGCGGTCCACGACCAGCTCGTCGGCAAAGACCCAAGGGAAGCCGTGGCGGATCGCCTGCGGCTTGGACTTGGGGCGCAATCGGATGATGGGCAGATCGGCGGTCATGGCGGCCTCGTGCAAAACGCGGCAGGATTGCCACGATGCGCGTCTGCGGGCAAGAGCCGGCCGGTTGCGCTGTTACCGCTAACATGATACCCTGCGCGCGAAGGAGAAGCCAGCCATGACCCTGCACGCCACCATCGACCGGGTGACCGACCGCATCCGTGCCCGCTCGGCCAGCAGCCGAAGCGCCTATCTGGCCAAGATCGCCCGCGCCGCCGAGGAAGGCCCGCGCCGGGCGCATCTGTCCTGCGGCAACCAGGCCCATGCCTATGCCGCCATGCCCGACAAGGACGACCTGGCGACCAGCCGCAAGCCGAACATCGGCATCGTCACCGCCTATAACGACATGCTCTCGGCGCATCAGCCCTATGAGCGTTACCCCGACCTGATCCGGCAGGCGGCCCATGCCGCAGGCGCCACGGCGCAGGTCGCGGGCGGGGTGCCGGCGATGTGCGACGGGGTCACGCAAGGCCGGCCGGGGATGGAGCTGTCGCTGTTTTCCCGCGACGTGATCGCGCTGGCCTCGGGCGTGGCGCTGACGCATGACGTCTTCGACGCGGCACTCTATCTGGGCGTCTGCGACAAGATCGTGCCCGGGCTCATCATCGCCGCCGGCACCTTCGGCCATATCCCGGCGGTCTTTGTCCCGGCCGGGCCGATGCCCTCGGGCCTGCCCAACGACGAGAAATCCAAGGTCCGCCAGCAATTCGCCACCGGCGAGGTCGGGCGCGAGGCGCTGATGGCGGCCGAGATGGCCAGCTATCACGCACCGGGCACCTGCACCTTCTACGGCACCGCGAACACCAACCAGATGCTGATGGAGTTCATGGGCCTGCACCTGCCGGGGTCGAGCTTCGTGAACCCGAACACGCCGCTGCGCGAGGCGCTGACCGGCGCCGCCGTCGCGCGCGCGGCCGCGATCACGCGCCTGGGCAACGACTACCTGCCGGCGGGCGAGGTGCTGGACGAGCGCGCCTTCGTCAACGGCATCGTCGGGCTGATGGCGACCGGCGGCTCGACCAACCTGGTGCTGCACCTGCCGGCGATGGCGCGGGCGGCGGGGGTGATCCTGGACCTCGAGGATTTCCACGACCTGTCCGAGACCGTGCCGCTGATGGCCCGGGTCTATCCCAACGGGCTGGCCGACGTGAACCATTTCCATGCCGCGGGGGGCCTCGGCTTCATGATCGGTCAGTTGCTGGAGGCCGGGCTGCTGCATCCCGACGTCAAGACCATCACCGGCGGCGGGCTCGAGCAATATGCCAGCGAGCCGAAGCTACGGGACGGCCGCGTCGAATGGGTCGAGGGCGCGCGGGACAGCCTGAATGACCGCATCCTGCGCCCGGCCTCCGATCCCTTCGCGCCGACCGGCGGGCTGAAGCAACTGTCGGGCAACCTGGGCCGCGGCGTCATCAAGGTCTCGGCCGTCGCGCCCGAGCGTCATGTCATCGAGGCCCCGGCCCGGGTGTTTTCCGACCAGGAGGACGTGAAAGCCGCCTTCAAGCGCGGAGAGTTCACCCAGGACACCATCGTCGTCGTGCGCTTCCAGGGCCCCAAGGCCAATGGCATGCCGGAACTGCATTCGCTGACCCCGACGCTCGCCGTTCTGCAGGATCGCGGGCTGCGGGTGGCGCTGGTCACCGATGGCCGCATGTCGGGCGCCTCGGGCAAGGTGCCGGCGGCGATCCATATCTCGCCCGAGGCGACGGATGGCGGTCCGCTGGCCCGGCTGCGCGACGGCGACCTGCTGCGGCTGGACGCGGTCGAGGGCACGCTGACCTGTCTCGAGCCGGATTTCCTGGACCGCCCCGCCGTCCAGCACGATCCGTCGCGCAGCGCCGAAGGGCTGGGGCGCGAGCTTTTCGCCGCCTTCCGCGCCCATGTCGGCCCCGCGACCGAAGGCGCGGCGGTGGTGGTCTGACAGGACCGGCAAACGCATCAGGCGCGGGCCGCTAGCCGTCGCAGCGCCGGGCGCAGCTTTCCGGCGCGGGCGGCGCCCATGGCAACGGCCGCGCCCATGGATTTTCGAGCCCCCGGCCCGGCAGGCGGATGACCTGACCAGTCGCGGGCAGCATCCGCGGCAGCAGGGCGCGCAGCGGCTCCTGCTCGCCCGCCGATTCGCTGAGGAACAGCACATTGAGGCAGATCTGCCCGTCTTCGTCCCGGATCCGGCAGATCCGCGCATCGACACGGAAGCGGCGCCCCGATTTCGCCACCTGTGCCAGGCCGTGAAGCCGCGCCTCTCCGCCCTCGCCGCCTTGCAGCATCTGGCGCAACCGTTCGGGCGCCTTTTCCGCATCGTCCAGCAGCATGACCACCGGCCGACCGATCAACTCGTCGCGCTGATAGCCGCACATGCCGAGGCAGCACTGGTTCACCGCCAGGATCCGCCCGGCAAGATCGAGGATCAGCACCGCGCGATGCGTGCAGATGGCGCGCATCGCCCATTCGACATCGTGGTGCAGCCGCTGGACTTGGGACATGCGAAAAGCCTCATGCAGGAATTTCCGCCAGCATGGCGCCAAGAGGCTAACAATCCCTTAGCGGCGGCGATTTTTTTCCTCAGGCTTCGATCGGAGGGCCGAAACGCTCGAGCATCCGGCTGCGGATCTGGTCGCGCACGCCGCGGTAAAGCGCCAGCTTGGCCTCGCGCCCCTCGGCCAGGCCGCTGGGATCCATGATCGGCCAATACTCGACATCCAGATGCGCAACCCGCGTCAATTCAAGGGCTTGCCTCTGGCTGGCCGGCGACAGCGCCACGATCAGGTCGAAGCTGCCCAGGTCGTCGCCCCAGGCCTGCATCTCTTCGAAGGACCGCGCGCGGTGGCGCGACAGCTCGACCCCGATCTCGTCGCAGACGGCGATGGCGAAGCCGTCGATCTCCATGTCGTTCTTGACCCCGGCCGATTGCACATAGGCGGCGCGGCCGTAGAACTTCTTCATCATTCCCTCGGCCATGGGCGAGCGAATCGCGTTGTGATCACAGCAGAAAAGCACCGAATGGGGAATCGGTCCGGCCACGAATCACTCCGGGATCAGGGCGCAGATCAGGGTGAACAGGCGGCGGGCGGTGTCGATGTCGATCTGCGCCTTGCCCTCCAGCCGCTCTTGCAAGGTGCGGGCGCCCTCGTTGTGGATGCCGCGCCGCGCCATGTCGATCGCCTCGATCTGCGCCGGCGGCAGGCGCTTGACCGCGTCGAAATAGCTGGCGCAGATCTGGAAATAGTCCTTCACGGTCTGGCGGAACGGACCCAGCGACAGGTGGAACTCGGCCAGTCGGTCGCCGGCCTCGGTCGCGATGTCGAAGACCAGGCGCTTTTCGCGCACCGCCAGCGCCAAGGCATAGGGGCCCTGCGGCACCGGCGCGCCCTCGCGGCCCGGCAGCACGAAGCTGTTGTCCTCGAGCAGGTCGAAGACGGCGACGCGGCGGTCCTGCTCCATGCCCGGGGTCGGCGGCGGCAGGGCGCTGTCGTCGATCTCGATCCGGCAGATGCGGTCGGTGCTGGCCTGGCTCATCCATTCCCCCCGTTCAATGCCGCAAGCCGGGCCGAGACCGACCGGCCATGCGCGCCCAACCCTTCCGATTCGGCCAGCCTGACCGCCGCCGGGCCGATGGCGGCCAGCGCCTCGGGGGTCAGCCGGGCGATGGTGGTGCGCTTGAGAAAATCCATCACCGACAGGCCCGAAGAGAACCGCGCCGAGCGCGCCGTCGGCAGCACGTGATTCGGCCCGCTGACGTAATCGCCCACCGCTTCCGGCGTCCAGCCGCCCAGGAAAATGGCGCCGGCATGGCAGATCTGGCCGGCCAGCGCCTCGGGGTCGTCGACGCAAAGCTCCAGATGCTCGGGCGCGAGCCGGTCGGACAGCGCCGCCGCCTCGGCAAGGTCGCGGGTCACGATCACCGTGCCATAGTCGCGCCAGCTGGCGCCGGCAACGGCGGCGCGCGGCAGCATCGGCAGCAGGCGCTCGACCTCCGCCACCACGGCGCGGGCCAGATCTGCGTCGGGCGTGATCAGGATCGACTGGGCATCGGCGTCATGCTCGGCCTGGGCCAGCAAGTCCAAGGCCAGCCATTCCGGGTTCTGCGCGCCTTCGGCGATGATCAGCACCTCGGAGGGGCCGGCGATCATGTCGATGCCGACGCGGCCGAAAACGTGCCGCTTGGCCGCCGCGACATAGGCATTGCCGGGGCCGGTGATCTTGTCCACCGGCCGGATGGTTGCGGTGCCATAGGCCATGGCGGCGACGGCCTGGGCACCGCCGATGCGATAGACCTCGTCGACGCCGGCCAGTTCGGCGGCCAGCAGCACCAACGGATTGACCACGCCGTCGGGCGTCGGCACGCAGATCACCAGCCGCTCGACCCCCGCCACCCGCGCCGGAATCGCGTTCATCAGCACCGACGAGGGATAGCTCGCCTGCCCGCCCGGAACGTAAAGCCCCGCCGCCGAGACCGGCGTCCAGCGCCAACCCAGGCTCGCGCCCTCGGGGTCGGTCCAGCGCATGTCCTCGGGCATCTGCCGGGCGTGATAGGCGCGGATGCGGTTCGCCGCCATGACCAGCGCCGCGCGATCCTCGGCCGAGACACGCGCGGTCTCGGCAGCGATCTCACCGGCGCTGAAGGCCAGCGTCTCCGGCGTCAGGGAAAGCCGGTCGAAGCGCGTGGTCAGGTCGACCAGCGCCGCGTCGCCGCGCGCCCGCACATCGGCGATGATCGCAGCCACGGCCTCGTTCACATCCGCCGCATCCTCGCGCTTCATCGACAGGAGCGCTGCGAAGCGTTCGGCGAAATCGGGCTGGGCGGTCGAAAGATGGATGGGCATGGTTCGGGCCTTCAATGACCCGCCCTTGTTAGCGACTGCCGCCATGGGGCTCAAGCGGCTATGCTGCCGCCTGAACCGCCCCGTCCATCCCAGCTTGCCCGGCCGGGATCGGGTATTTTGGGAGCAAAGAAGCAGGACGCGACCTGCGCTTCTTCGTTCTTCAAATACCCATCGCAACCGTGCCACAGGCGCAGCCGCAGGCCATTGTGCGCGGACGCTCAGCTATCCGGATGCCGCGGCAGCTTGCCCGAGGGCGCGAGGTAGGGCCGCGTCACGTCGCGCAGCTCGACATTCAGGCATTCGGCATCCACGGCCAGCGTGCCATCGCCGGCGAATTCCAGCAGCAGCCGGCCGGCGCCGTCCTGGCCCGGCAGCCATTGCAGCGTCAGCAGCTCCAGGATCAGGTCGCGATCCTTGCGGTCGATGCCGTCGCTCTGCACCCGCTGCACATCGCCGATCAGCAGCACCGCGCGCACCCGCTCATAGGGGCGGCTCTCGCGGCGGGCGGCCTCGGCATCCTCCCAGCGGAAGCGGTTGAGCAGCAGCGCCAACTGGCGGTGGCGGGCATCATAGGCGATCTCGGTCACCGGCAGGATCGCGTCCTGCGCCAGCGTCGCGATGATCACCAGATCCTCGGCATCGCTCGCCATCAACGCCAGCGGCGCCGGATCGGCGTCCTGGAAACTCGCGTCAGCCATCGGCCGTCCCCTCCTTGATGCGTTCGATCTGGGCGCCGACGCCGCGCAGCTTGCGCACGACCTTCTCGTAGCCGCGATCCAGGTGGTAGACCCGGCTGACGATGGTCTCGCCCTCGGCCGCCAGCCCGGCCAGGATCAGGCTGACCGAGGCACGCAGGTCGGTCGCCATCACCGGGGCGCCGCGCAGCTTCTCGACGCCGTGGACGGTGGCATGGCCGCCGTGGACCTCGATCCGGGCGCCCATGCGGGTCAGCTCGGGGGCGTGCATGAAGCGGTTCTCGAAGATCTTCTCCTCCAGCACCGAGGTGCCCTCGGCCGTGCACAAGAGCGCCATCATCTGCGCCTGCAGGTCGGTCGGGAAGCCCGGGAAGGGCTCGGTCACCACATCCACCGCCCGCACCCGGCCGTTCTTGCGCGAGACCTTGAGGCCGCGCTCGGTCTCGACCACGTCGATGCCGGCGGCGTCGAGCTTTTCGCAGAAGGCCGCGACAAGGTCGATGCGGCCGCCGAGGCATTCGACCTCGCCGCCGCAGATCGCCGGGGCGAGCATATAGGTGCCAAGCTCGATCCGGTCGGTGACCACGGGATGGGTGGCGCCGCGCAACGCCTGCACGCCCTCGACGGTGATGGTCGAGGTGCCCTCGCCCTCGATCTGCGCGCCCATGCGGCGCAGGCATTCGGCCAGGTCGACGATCTCGGGCTCGCGCGCGGCATTGTTGATGACCGTGGTGCCGCGCGCCAGCGTCGCGGCCATCAGCGCATTCTCGGTCGCGCCGACCGAAACCAGCGGGAAGTCGATGACCGCGCCCCTGAGCCCGCCCGCGGGCGCCTTGGCATGGACATAGCCCTCGCGCAGGTCGAGCTCCGCCCCCATCGCCTCGAGCGCCTTCAGGTGCAGGTCCACCGGCCGCGCGCCGATGGCGCAGCCGCCGGGCAGCGACACGACCGCATGACCGTCGCGCGCCAGCATCGGCCCCAGCACCAGGATCGAGGCCCGCATCTTGCGCACGATATCGTAATCGGCGGTGTGGTTGTTCAGGTCATGGCTCGAGAGCGCCAGCACCTCGCCATCCTGCAGGCTGGCCACCTCGGCTCCGAGCGATTGCAGCAGCGCGGTCATGGTGCGGATGTCCGAGAGCCGCGGCGCATTGGTCAGCGTCAGCGGCTGGTCGGTCAACAGCGTCGCGGGCATCAGCGTCAGGCAGGCGTTCTTGGCGCCGGCGATGGGAATCTCGCCCTTGAGCGGCCCGTTACCCCTTACAATGATCTGGTCCATCTATTCCTCGTTCCCGGGCGCGCCCTGATCCGGCGTCTGTTGCCCATGCTGCTCGTCTTGCGAATCCGCCTCGGCCCGCGCGCGGCCCTGCGCCTTGCGCCGCGCCAGATTGGCCCGCAGCGCGGCCTTCAGCCGCGCCTCGCGCGTGTCGCTCCGGGGGTCGCGGGGTGGTTTGGTCATGCCCACCCTGTTAGCGTCCTTGCCCGCTTGCGTCCAGCGGCGGCGCAAAGGGCGGCGCCGGTCGGCGCAGCGCGATTTTTTGGAAATCCCCCCTTGCGCCTACCCGGTGGTTCGGTCTAAAGCCCCGCCCACGATGCTGTGGTAGCTCAGTGGTAGAGCACTCCCTTGGTAAGGGAGAGGTCGAGAGTTCAATCCTCTCTCACAGCACCATCTTATCCCGTTGATTTGCTGGAATATCCTGATTATTCAGGGGCCTGGACTGCCCTACTGGTACACAGGGCTGGTACACATGGGCTTGAGAATGGCGTCTCCTTGGAAGCATCCCGAGTCGGGAATCTACTACCTGCGCGAACGCATCGCCACGCGGCTGCTGGATGCAGCCAAAGGCCGAACAGCGGTGGTCACGCTGGTCGGCCAACCCTGTCGGGTGAAGCTGGGCCAGCACGTCAAGCTGTCCCTGCGAACCAAGGACATTGCCACAGCCAAGGAACGATACAGGGACGCCTCTGCCGCCCTGCAAGAACATCTGCGGGTGATCCAGCAGACAGCCGAGGACGGGCCTGTGCGACTCACCCAGCGGCAGACAGAGGCCATTGCGGGGGACTACTACCGCGACCTCACCAGCCAGCACGGCAATGAGCCCGGCAGCCCGAAGGAATGGGATGCGGGGCTGACAGCCGTTCAGGAACCCGACCCCGCCGGGCTGGAACGGATGCACGGCGAGGATGCCGACCGGCTGCTGATGGGCCGAGGGCTGGCGGTGGATGACGACAGCCGGGCAAGGCTGCTGCAATCCATGCACCGGGCCTTTGTCCAGTTCGGAGAACAGCAGGTGCGGCGAGGCTCGGGGGATTGGTCCCCGGATGCCAAGGCGGACAGGTTCCCGGCTTTCGAGGATGGGGCGACCAGCACAGGCAAGCCCAGCGCGGTTGCGCCAGACAAGGCCACCGGCCCGACCCTGACCGACCTGTTCGAGGCGTGGGAGAAGGACGCCAGGACCAAGGGCGTTGTGGACAAGACCATCCGGGACTTCCGGCAGAAGCTGGACAGCCTCATTGCCTTCATCGGCCATGACCGGATCGGGGACATAACCCCGCAGGACATCGTGACATGGACCGACCACCTGCGGGACGACCGGGGGCTGACCGGCAAGACCATCGGGCAGAAGTATCTGGCGGTGGCCAAGCGCATGTTCAGCTATGCCAAGTCTCGGGCAATGGGCCTGAATGATCCGACAGACGGTATCGTGGTCGAGACCGCCAAGCGCGTGGTGAACCGGGAAAAGGGCTATACCGATGACGAGGCCCGGAAGGTGCTGGCAGCGGCCAAGGCCGGCGCAGGCATCTCGGACAGGTGGGCCGACCACACCAAGCGGGCAATCCGCTGGGTGCCGTGGATATGCGCCCATACCGGGGCAAGGGTGACGGAGATTGTCCAGCTTAGGCGGGAAGACTTCCAGACCATCGACGGCATCCCATGCATCAGGATCACGCCAGAGGCTGGCTCGGTCAAGACCAAGCAGTTCCGCACCGTGCCCCTGCACCCCCAGCTTGTCCAAGAGGGCCTGCTTGAGATGGTCGAGACCCTGCCCCCCGGCCCCATCTTCTATGCCCCGGGGACAGGCCCGCAGGGCACCAGCGGGCGGATTGGCTGGTGGGTCAAGGAACACGCGAAGGTTTCCGACAAGGACTTGCAGCCGAACCACGCATGGCGACACAGGTTCAAGACGCTTTGCCACGACCACGACATAGCGCAGGAATGGGCCGATGCGATCCAGGGCCATGCCAACGCGAGGGCTGCGGAGAACTACGGCGACCGGAAGGCGAAGGCCAAGCACCGGGAAATCTGCAAGCTCCCGTTCTACAGGATCGGCGGGGATGGGCAGGATGGGAAGCACCCCCGGATGTTTCAGAAGAAAATCCGTGACGGCAAATCATAATAAGGAATTCCGCAGCTTCCCCCGGGTGGCCCCTGCGGCTCGCTTATGAGGGGCCGAGACCGGGCGCTGGGTAAATGGGGGGCACCGTGGCGTGTTCAGTCTCGGCTGGCGGTCATCTTCGCCACGGATGAACCTATCTGGGCAAGCACCCCGAACCCTATGGCAACGAGGACCGTCAAAATGCCCTTGTCGATGACTTCCCCAGAGGTGCCGTTTCCCAAGTAACGGCTCCAAAGTTCCGGGAACTCGGCCAGAGCGAAACCCATGACAACACGCATGGAGCCGAGGACGAAACCAATCCAAGCAACAGCTTGGGCAAGATGAATAAAGAACACATGCAACTCCGCTTCCTTTCAGCCTGCTTAGCAAACCCTACACAGCAAGACCACCTGTCCCGCAGGGTATACCTCAAGAGAACCGTTTGTGGGGTGGTCCGATAAATACGATTTGACAACCCATAGCGAACCAGTAGTATGAGAACCATCCTAACCGAACCGATGGAGTCTCCCGTGTTCATCCGCGCTTACCTTCGGGCATCCACCAAGGACCAGGACGCAGACCGCGCCCGTGCCGACCTCGAACGCTTTGCCGCAGAGAAGGGCCTGCGGATTGCGGCCCGCTATGTCGAGAATGAAAGCGGGGCCAAGCTGGATCGCCCTGAACTGTTCCGGCTGCTGGCCGACTGTGAGCCGGGGGACGTGTTGCTGGTGGAGCAGGTGGACCGGCTAAGCCGGCTGAACGCAGAGGATTGGAACAGGCTCAAGGCCCAGATCACCGCCAAGCGGGTTCGGGTGGTGGCGCTGGACCTGCCCACGTCTCACCAGCTGATCCAGACCGGGGCGGATGAGTTCACCGCAAGGATGCTGGATGCCATTAACGGGATGATGCTGGACATGCTGGCAGCGATTGCCCGCAAGGATTACGAGGACCGGCGCAGGCGGCAGCAGCAGGGCATCGAGAAGGCCAAGGCCAGTGGTGTCTATCGCGGGCGCCCTGCGGATGAGAAGCGGAACGCGGCGATCAAGGACATGCTGAGGGGTGGGCAAAGCTGGTCCAGCATCATCAGCGCCACAGGCTGTTCGCGGTCTACGCTGGCGAGACTGGCGAAGGATGGTTGACAGCAAGGATGCCAGCCCGGGTGCCTGTCATGGGATAATGGGTTTTGACCGGCACCAGCAAGGCACCATGGGATCGCTTCGGGTGGTCCTTCTGGCGTTTCGGGAAGTGGACAGCGTGGCAGGTGACACCGTTCCCACATACGGGCGCATCCGCTCATGGCTGGGCGACAAGCTGCTGATCTATCGGGGAATGGCGGGGGCGAGATGTTCCCACTTATGTGACTAATTCAATGTTTTCAAATAGTTATTGACAGATAGCCCCTGCGGACGGCATCAACAGCGCGATGAACAACCCATCAGATGCGAGGATTATATGCGCTGGTTCTATGTGAACGCTGGTTTCTTTGACGCCTATCTCAGGGCATCCAGATGGTCTCGGCACGAGGGGCCGCGACTGGCGACGTTGCGCGAAGCTGGGTCGTGGGAGGTTTGGCTGGGCTGCGTCTATTTCTCAATCTCTCGGAAGTTCCTGATCCGGGGGTGGTGAAGCCAAGGCTGGTGGCAGCACCCCCAGACATTCAGCAAGGCACCAGAGGGGATCGCGCGGGCGGTCCCCTTGTCGATTGCAGCGGGCGACCAGCACGGTTCATAAGGGAAAATTATAAAATAATTCCAGCTTCATAACGTCCGATTTACCACCCCCTATTGGACAAAATCAGACGGTTTTTCCGGGCCTAGATTGAAAGGAAGTTGACAAATGAAAATGACAAGCACCAGCACGGACACGGACCTGATCACCTATTCCGTATGCGACTTGGCCGACCTGGCTGCGCAGATGGTGGCTCAGGTCGAAACTGCCCAAGCCCTGCACAGCGAGGCATGGATGCAGGAGGTAGCGGGCCGGAAGGAAACTGCCGAGACGCTGCGGGAACTGGCGGATGAACGCACCCATACCGCGCTGCGGGGCCTGACGCATCTGGTCAAGGAACTGAACGAGATGGCCGAGACCCTCGCCGGATAGGCCCAGCAACCCGGCAGACACATCAGCGGATCACAGCCCCGGTTGCCCAGGAGGTAGCCGGGCGGTGCCGCATGGAACAAACCCAGGAATAACTATGGACACCACCACCAAGACCCCGGCCCGTGCCGCTGGGGCGACGAGCATTGCCCTGTCCGAGATCATCGGCGGGGCTGACCTGGATGTCAGGGGCTATCTGTCCCCGCAGCACGTCCACGAATTGCGGCAGGCGATCCGCAGAGGCGACAAGTTCGGTCCCCTGCTGGTCTGGCAAGAGATGGGCGAGAATGGGATGCCGACCGGGAAGTTCGTCCTTCTGGACGGGCGGCACCGCCTTGCAGCATTGCAGGCAGAGAAACGGAGGCCCGCCAAGGTTCTGGCCGAGGTGGTCCAAGGCAGCAAGGCCGAGGCACTGATGCGGGCCGCAGCAAGAAACACCAAGGCAACCTTGCCGCTGACCCGATGGCAGGCCACCAATGCTGCTTGGGCGGTGGTCAGGCTGGATGCAGAGCCGGGCGGGGCGGCACCCTACAGCCTGTCCAAGGCCCAGATCGCCAGAGCCTGTGCCACTTCCGCAAGGACCGTGGCGACCATGCGGGCCAGATGGAAGGCGTGGCCCGAGGGTCAGGAACCGTCCGGGGATTGGCAGCGGGACATGAAGGACCGCAACGGACCACCCGAAGAAATTGACGAGGAGGAGGTCATGCGCAAACAGGAAGCCGAGATTGAGAAGATGGCACAGGCCATTCGCAAGGCCGTGGGTCATGCCCCGGAAGAGGCGTCATGGCTGTTCTATGAGGCGATTGGCCGTGTCCTTGGAGCGCGGGCCGGGGGGCTTGTGGAGTGGCTCGGAGGCAGAGATGGGGATGAAGATGCCCCGGTGACGGGCATTGAAGGCGACCCGCAACGCCGCATCGGACCCGAGCCGGAACCCGAGTTCTGACCCCGCACCTGTGCAATTCATGGATGTGCAAATTGCATAGGCAAGCCCGCTTGTGGATCGACAGTCTGGCCTATCGCGGACGGGGCTTTGGGCTGACCAGAAGGCCCACAGCAGGAAATCCAAGAGGCCAGTTCTTGGGGGAGGCTTTCAGACAGCTTCCCCCGGCGCCCCCACCCAGCGCCCGCGCCGATATCGGCATCTTGACCAGGCGCACAGAACTGGTACACACGCAGGATGCAGGACGGAAAATAATCCAGCAAAAACAAGGGATAGTGCGGAAGTTTGGGGAATTCAATCCTCTCTCACAGCACCATTTTTTCTTGCAAGATCCCAAGAAGATACGCTTTATCAGAGACTTGGAGTGGCCCGACTTACACACAGGGGTCACACACACATGGTCTTGAAAATGCCCCGTCCAACTCAGCGCAAGCCCGGTGCCCCCTTCTACTTTCGTGTCCGTGTTCCTGCCGATCTGGTGGACAGCGTAGGACGGAGGGAATTGTCCTATTCGCTCCAAACCAATGAGGAGGCGGAGGCGAAACGGCTCTTTGCGGCCGAGATGGCAAAGCACCTTGCCCACTGGGAAGCTCTCCGCAAGGGCCCCCAGCCGATCCCCCTACAGACCATTACGGCGCTTTGCGGGGAGTTTTACAGGGAATGGGTGCAGTCGCTCACGGCCGAGCCAGGACCGGCGGGAGTCTGGACGGGAATTTCCGAGATCAACAAAAGGCTTTCCGGCTTGGAAGGGGAGGAGCGACAGCAAGCCTTGGCAGACTGGTACGGCCTCACCGCAGACGGGCTCTTGCTGAGGCACGGACTTGTCCCCGACGAGTTCAGCTACCGCCGCCTTCTGGATCACCTGCACGATACCGTCACGAGGGCCACGGAGACGCTCTCCCGGCGGGCGGAAGGAGACTATGGGCCAGACCCCCACGAGAACCGATTCCCTGCCTCTGTGGTGGTCCCTTCGCCCCCTCCGCAGGCACCCCGACGAAAGCCCGGAGCGTCCCTCTCGGGCCTCTTCGCTGAATGGGAGAAGCAGGCGCGGGCGGATGGCAAGCCTGAGAAAACCATTCGTGACTTCCGCCATAAGGTCGAAGAGCTGCGGGCCTTCCTCAAACATGAGCGTATCCCCGACATAAGGCCGGCGGACATTGTGCGATGGCTGGACTACCTGAGGGACGAAAAGAAACTTAGCGGCAAGACCATCGGCCAGAAATACCTTGCAGCCGTCCGCCTCATGTTCAGCTTCGCCAAGAGCCGCGCCATGGGTCTCCCCGACCCCACCGAGGGCCTCAAGGTCAAGATCCCCAAGCGGCAGACTACGCGGGACAAAGGATTCACCGATCAAGAGGCAAGGCAGATCCTTGCAGCCGCGCGACGAGGGGCAGGCATTTCCGAAAGGATGGCCGATCACATGCGCAGGGCCTACCGATGGGTGCCGTGGATCTGCGCCCATACAGGTGCGCGGGTGAATGAGATTACCCAGATCAGACGGGAGGACCTTCTGACCGTGGACGGCATCCCATGCCTGTGCATCACCCCGGATGCCGGTGCCGTGAAAACAGGTCAGCACAGGATTGTCCCCCTGCACCCCCAGCTTGTCCGCGATGGGCTGGTTGAGGAGATGAAGGCCCTGCCCCGTGGCCCCGTGTTTCACGTCGCTGGCAAGTCAGCCAAAGGCACGGGAGGCAGGCTGGCGGGCTGGGTACGCGAACATGCCAAGATCACCGATCCTGCATTGCAGCCGAACCACGCTTGGCGGCACCGCATGAAGACGGTTTGCCGCCGGGTGGGCATAGACGGGGAATGGGCCGATCATCTGCAAGGCCATGCCAATCCCCGTGCATCGGGCGGATATGGCGAATGGGAGGTCGCGGCCCTCTATCGTGAGGTCTGCAAGCTGCCTGATTATGACGCATGACAGAGCCTCTCAGCACCTCCTCCAGCGCCCCCTTCGCTTCCCCTTACCCCACCCTAGCCGAGATCCTTCACGCCCCTGTACGGCCCTCTCCGTGGCGCTGCGGGGCTGTCGCAGTTAGGGCCTGCTATAGGTCCGGCCAGGGTTCAGCAGGGGGAAGGCGGTAACAACGTGCAGGCCACAGGAGCCCCAGAGAGCCCCGTAGAGCGGCATCTTCGGTTCTTGGCTGGGCTGGTGCCTGAAACCCTCTCATCGCCCTGTACGGCTCACCAGTGCAGGCCGGAGAGGGTATCCGGGGCGGAGCAATTACCCCGTCCTATAGGACAGACACGCGGTTCAACCAGAGATCAGGCCGAGCCCAGGGTTTCCTTCCCGTATGGCCCCGACAGGCTGATTAGGTTGCTCTATAGCCCAGCCTGATTGGCTCCCATGAATTAGGGCACCCTATAGGACATCCAAGGGTTCAGCCATCCCGACAGGGAACAAGACGCTGGATGAGTTCTTCGCCAAGCACTTCGATCCCAACACAGGCCAGTGGGTGCATAAGCATCCTGACAAGGCTGGACTGGAGAGGCTGTATCAGGAGTACTACGGGGAGGACTGAGGGAGAGGGTGAACCATGAGGGGGACATGAGGAGCACCTAAGGGTTCACTAGGGAGGATGGAGGGGGGTAGGAGGGGATCAGCTAATTACCCCTCACTATAGCACAGGGTTCCCCTAAAGATACTTATAGGGTGTATCGTAAGGCTGTTCGATGTGATGTGGAAGGGTTCCTCAGGGAGACCTCCCACCGACCCCCTCCCTCCCAGGAACCTCTTCATGCTGTTCAATGTCATGTGGATCCTTGACCACCCCTTGACAGGACCTCGGCTGCGCCTCGGCCCCATCAAGGGGTCTCAGGATATTTGACGGAAAAATCCGAGGTCCCGCCTCGACAGGATTGAACCCACGCGCACCCCCCGTGCCCCCGCGCGGTCATGGCTCCCGCGCATCGCCTGGGCGCCCACAGAATGGCTCCTGCCCGCGCCTGGCTGCCCGCCGCCCATCCCCTTCATCCGCGCCGTGCGTCTCAATGGGGCTTGGTCTAACGAGGCGTCTCAGTTAACCCGGCTCAGCACCTTCGGATTGTCTCATAAGAATGCAGTTGACATTTTGAGACAGATCCAGCATTAACATCTAAGAACCCATTGAGACACCTTGGAGCCCCGCCATGCTCATCGGCTATGCCCGCACCTCGACCCTCGACCAGAAGGCCGGCCTTGAAGCCCAGACCCGCGACCTTGCCGAGGCAGGGTGCAGTCGGATCTTCCAAGAGGAGGTCTCCTCCGTGGACTTGGCACGGCGGGAGAAGCTCAGCGAAGCCCTTTCCCATGCCCGCCCTGGGGACACCCTTGTCGTCACCAAGCTGGACCGTCTGGCCCGCTCTGTGGCCCACCTGATGGCCCTCACTGCCCAGCTTGAGGATCAGGGCGTGGCCCTGCGCATTCTCTCCATGGGCATTGATACCGCCACCCCGACCGGAAAGCTCATGCTCACCATCCTGGGCGGCGTGGCCGAGTTTGAACGGGAGATCATGCTGGAACGGCAACGCGAGGGCATCGCCAAGGCCAAGGCCGAAGGGAAGTACAAGGGCCGCAAGCCGACCGCACAGGCGAAGGCAGAGGAGGTGCTGAGGCTGCGCAGGGAGGGCATCGGCGGGACTGAGATCGCCAAGCGCCTCGGGATCGGCCGCGCGAGTGTGTATCGGGTGCTGAATGGTGCCGGCGGGGTGGAGTGAGGGTGTTTCAATAGGTCAGCAATGCTGCCATATATGCCGAAGCCCTCCGCTTCTGCCCTGGCCTATCTGTTTGCAGCCACCTCAGTACCCCAACAGCACCCCGACAAACCCCTTTCCCGCACCTTCAAGACCCCTTCTGGCGCCCTTTCCGGCATCCCCGGCCAAGCCCTAGCCGCCCCCAAGAGAGCCCGTCCAAGCCACCTCTCAGAGCCTCAAAGGTGCCGCGTTGCATCCTGCTTTTGGTGAAGAACCCGGATCACGTCCAGGTGCCGGTCCTGGTCCCGGAAATAGACCACATGCGACCCCACGAACGCTTTCAGGTATCCTTTCCGGGCCTCGACAGGTTGCCCTCTGCGGTTCCCCGAGGCGAGCTCCTCGAAAGCTCCCATGATGCTGCGCAGATAGGCATCTGCCTGCGCCGCGTTCCACCGCTCGAAGGTGTACAACCAGATGCCCTCAAGATCCTGTTCGGCCAGCGGAGAGAGCCTGTAGGGCTTACCCGTCATTCCGGGCCGCATGGGTCCGGTTCATCCGGGCAAGGAATGCTTCGCTGTCGAAGGGTCTAGGCTCCCCCGACGCCTCCCCCGCGATCAGCGCATCCCGCAGCGCCTTCACCCGCGCCTCATGCTCCTCCAAGAGCCTTAGCCCCGCCCGCACGACATCGCTTGCAGAACCGTAGCGGCCTGCCTGAACTTGCTCGGCTATGAAGCCCGTGAAGTGTTCGCCAAGCGTGACGGAGGTATTGCGGGGCATCCTTCTGAGGTCTCCTGCGTCGGTACTCTGGCGAGGTTATACCAATATGTATTAGGGGGCAACTTTTGGTAGGCGACAGGTCAGGGGGTGCCTGATCCGAGATCCGCCTGAGGTGGTCAGAGGTCTCTCCCGTCCTCCTCTTCACCTATCCAGATCTCTAGGGAGAACGGAGAGAACAGGAGGCCAGCCCAAAGCCGCGCACATAGTTCCATCATTCCCGCCCCCTTTGCCCCGCCACCATTCGATTGCCACAGGCTGATACAGCACAGCCGGCCCCGCAAGATGCTGAGGGATGTTGAAGAGCCGCGCCTAGGCCGTTGCCCCTGTCTGGCGCCCGCAAGTTGGCAGCTTGAGCCCGACACCAGCACCGCGCCGCACCCCGTAGGAGAGCCTAGGATGAGGCCAAAGGGGGAGCGTGGGGCGCATGAAGGGTCCTGCGGGGGCGGTGGAGGGGTCAGGAAGACGGGCGAAAGTTCATCACAGAAACGTGATGATAGCAATGTGGCGCCCTGTAGGGCACACGGCAAAGCCGTTACTTCATATGCTTAGACGTAGCACCGTCCGCACTCCTCGCCCTATAGGGTAATAAATCATTAATTATCAAAAACTTAATAGTTTACAACGCCGCCGGCGCCAGCTTTTTTCACCTGGGACACACCAGGAGATTAGGGCGTGTTGACAAAAGGGATTCACCGGGCGCGGTGATCGTGATTCAGATGCTGTCCCACGGAGTGGTGTAGCTGGCGCTGATCGTCACCGTTAGGTTCGGCGCTGGCCTGCTTGATCAGGATGCCGCTGCGGGCAGGCTGATGACGGGATCATCGCCCATTGACGCGATGGTTTCCAGCGTCATGTAGCGGGTGCGCTGAACGGTCCATTCATCGTTCTGTTCGAGGAGCAGAGCCCCGACGAGGCGGACGATGGCGTCGTCATTCGGGAATATTCCGACGACGTCGGTGCGGCGCTTGATCTCGCCGTTCAGCCTTTCGATCGGGTTGGTCGAGTGCAGCTTGGCCCGGTGTTCCTTGGGGAAGGACATGTAGGCCAGGACGTCATGCTCCGCGTCATCCATGAGGGTGGCCAGCTTCGGCACCTTGGGCCTGATCTGGTCGGCCACGGCGCGCCACTGGGTGCTGGCGGCCTTGGCGGTGTCTTGGGCGAAGGCGGTGGCGATGAAGGCCGAGACGACGCGCCGCCCGCTCTTCCCGGCATGCGCCAGGGCATTGCGCTGGAAGTGGACGCGACAGCGCTGCCAGGTGGCGCTGAGCACCTTCGAGACCGCGGCCTTGATGCCTTCGTGGGCATCGCTGATGACGAGCTTCACCCCGCGCAGTCCGCGGCGGGTCAGCTTGCGAAGGAACTCCGTCCAGATCGGCTCGGCCTCGGATGTGCCGATCTCGAGACCAAGAACCTCGCGCCGCCCATCGGTGTTGACGCCGATGGCGATGATGACGGCGACCGAGACGATCCGCCCGCCTCGACGGACCTTGAGGTAGGTGGCGTCGATCCAGAGATAGGGCCAGTCACCTTCGAGGGGGCGGTTCAGAAACGCCTTCACCTTGCCGTCGATCTCTTCGCAGAGCCGCGAGACTTGGCTCTTGCTGATCCCCGACATGCCCATGGCCTTGACCAGATCGTCCACGGACCGCGTCGAGATACCCTGAACGTAGGCCTCCTGGATGACCGCCGTTAGCGCCTTCTCGGCCATCCGCCGGGGCTCGAGAAAGCCCGGAAAGTAGCTGCCCTTCCGAAGCTTCGGAATACGCAGTTCGACCGTCCCGGCGCGCGTCTCCCAGTCCCTGTCGCGGTAGCCGTTGCGCTGCGCCCGCCGTGCAGGGTCCTTCTCGCCATAGGCCGCGCCCGTCACAGCGCCGACCTCCAGCTCCATCAGCCGTTCGGCCGCAAAGCCGATCATCTCGCGCAGCAGGTCCGCATCAGGGGCCTTCTCCACAAGGTCGCGGAAGTTCATCATGTCGGTGGTCATCGGTGGTCCTCTCGGTTCTGGGTTGGCGTAAGCAACCAGACCTTAACCGAACATCGCCGGTGACCACCTCACCCAGAACCTACACCACGCTCAGGGACAGCATCGTGATTCAAGCTGGTATCTGCAATGGAGACCAGCGTGGCACGAAACCTGATGTCGAACGACGAGTGGGCGTTCTTTGAACGCTTCATCCTGGCTGTCCGTTCTCCGAACGGCCGCAAGCCCACGAACCATCGGCTTGTTCTGGATGGGATTTTCTGGATCGCCCGAACGGGGTCGCCCTGGCGCGACCTGCCGGAAGAGTTCGGCAAATGGTCGTCTGTCTATCGGCAGTTCCGGCGCTGGACGTTGGCGGGGCTGTGGGAACAGATCCTGGAGGCGCTGAACGAGAGCCGGATCGTGCCGGATGCGCTGCAGATGATCGACAGCACCGTGGTTCGCGCTCATCATCAGGCAGCGGGCGCAAAAGGGGGACTCCGCGCCAAGGTTTCGGCCGCTCGCGAGGTGGCTTCACGACCAAGATCCATCTGCGGGTCAATGCGGCAGGCCTGCCCATGAGAACCGAGATCACGGCCGGGCAGACATCGGACTACCTCGGCTTCGATCTGGTCATGGCTGACAACCTGCCCGAGCCAAGCGTTCTGCTCGCAGACCGCGGCTACGACTCCGACAACATCCGCAAGACCATGGAGGTGCGCGACGTGGTGCCGGTCATCCCCATGCGCAAAACCCGGAAGCTACGGGTCGCCGTTGACCGCAGGCTCTACCGCCTGCGCAATCTCGTTGAGCGGTGCTTCAACAAGCTCAACAATGCCCGTCGCGTCGCCACCCGCTACGACAAGACCGCCGAAAGCTTCCTGGGCTTCATCGACATCACGTCGATCCGCCTCTGGCTCCGCCATTTGTCAACATGACCTAAAAATGGATACTCAGCCTGTCACGCTGCCGCGCCTCTTCGAGCAAGCCCCCCGTCAAGACCTAGCAGCCCAGCTATGCCGTGCCCTTGGTCACATTGCGCAAGCACAACGCGCGGTTCTTCTTGGGCTTCCTCCAGAGGATGCTGATATTCAAATGCCACTGGCATGGGCCTTGGAACTTTTAGCGGCCGCCAAAGCTGAGCCGGCGACCTGTCTCCGTTCCTGAGCGTAGCGGTGAGTACAAGGTGGCGAAACTTTCTGGTCAGTACAATTGACCTATTTTCTGGCGGCGGATTGTGGTGCCAAACTGCGCCGCAGCCCTGCAATTACTGAAAATTGAGAGTGTAACAACAATTGTCAGACGCAGCGGATTATATATCTGCTGTCTCGATTGAAATTATTTAAGAAAACAAGCCCTCAGGGACCAAAGGCAACCGAGACGGGCGAAAGTGCGTGGTTTTCGCATTAACTTTCAGCGGTTTGCGTCAAAAAACCAAAGACCAAAATTGGGACCGATCGCGCCATAACACACTGACAAATAACAGCTTTATCTCTTGCCTCGCAAAATGCGATGCCCCATCTTCCCCCTATCAGCGCCACAGACGGTCGGATGACCGGGGGGAGAGAACCCGAGATGGGTAGACCCGAGGCCGGAATGAGCGCCGCGTAAGCGGAACCAGCTCACACGGGAGTCATGCGCAACCGGGAGGACCAGCCCTCTTCCCGGATCGAGAAAGCATGTCGCGGAGTCACGTTTCCGCGCCCTGCAAGCAACATAATCACCCAAGGAGAACACCTGTGACCAGCCAATACGTCTCGCCTTATTCGCCCGACAACCCGCACCCCGCCGCCTGATCCCACCCCAACCACACCATAAGGAACCCCTATGTCAAACTTCAATGAAGCCCCCGCGTCCCGCAATGCGGACCTTCAAGCCCTCGAACAGCAGCTTTCAAAGGCTCTTGGCAAGGAGAAGGCCCCGCCCCCTTCCGCTTCCACCGCTTCGGGCTCCGTCGCCCGCTCCCTTGAGATCACCGTCAAGGACGGCAAGGAGACCTTGATTGACCGCACCAAGCCTCTGGGCGGCAACACGGCCACCGCCGTCTCCCCTACGCGCCCCGGTCATGTGAAGATCGAAGGTCAAGGCGAGTTTCCCATCAAGGCCGCAATCGCCGCCGGCCTTCTGCCCGAAGGCTGGACGCCCGAACGGGGTTTTGAACAGCCCGCCGGGAAGCAAGCCGGGAACCTCGCGGGCCAGCAGAACGCCACCCGGAGCGACACCGAAGAGGCCCCGGAAGAGGACCCGGACGTGACCCCTGCCATGAAGGCGGCGGTGGACGCGGCGGGCAAGATCCTCGTCCAGGTGGACCAAATCCACGGCGCCGATGTTACCGACAGGTACCTGAGCGAGGCCGCGACCACGGGAGAAATCCCAACGGAGGGTCTGCCCGAAGGGGTCTCTGCCGATGCCGCCCAGCAGATCTATGCGGGCTTCGTCGCGCAATGCGAGGCCACCCTGTCCGAGGTCGGGGCCAGCGTCGCCTTGCTTGAGGAGATGCTTGACGACGACCACCTCAGGGCCGCCCGGCAGGCCACCATACGGCACGATGCGGGCACCCTGAGGGAGATCGGCCAGCTTGCCTCTCAGCGGCTTGCTCGGTTGCCCGAGAAGAACCCCGAGGCTTTCGCTGCGCTGGTCGCAGACATGGCCCCGGCGGAACGCGACTGCCTGCACCATGAGAACGGCCGCTGGACTGTCCGCATCCCCGGCAAACCGGAAATGTCCTTCGCGGCGGCGGTCAAGCAACGCCTCGTCCGCTTCTGATCGCATCGGGCGCAGCCTAAGCGCCCTTCTCAGGCCCACCTAAGGGCCGCCCCTCCACACACCTACCGGCACCCTCTCCCAGCCCGCCAGCGACTCGCTCCGGGCCTCGGGAGGGGCTTGCCCGGTGAACTTCAAGGAAACCATGAAGAATGAACACAGACCACGATACCACCCCCGCGCCTCCTCTTACGACCAGCCGCGCCCGCTGCGCCCGAGCCTGGGAAATGGTCCAGACCCAGCCCACGGGAAGCCAACGCTATGCCCATACGGCGGACCAGATCGCCGGGGCCTGTGGCATCAGCCGCCGCACCGTGGACACCATGCGCGAATTCGACCGCACCCTTAGGAGCCGGGGAGAGCGGCCCTCGGGCGACTGGCAGAAGGACCGCAGGCGAGCCATGCGCCGGGCGGAGGTGCGGAAATGAAAGCGCCCAGCCGCAACAACAAGGGCGCCCTTCGCAAATTCAGCCGGGAGGCCCGTGAGGAGCTTGAACGGGTCACAGCAGAGTCCGACAGGCGCCTTGCCCGCGTCAACGGGAAACCCAGCGGCGCCCGGCTGAGGGTCCTGATGAGCCGGGAGGGGGTGCAGCGATGAGCAACATCGTCCCTTTCCGGCCGCAGATCCGTCCTGTCCTGGCGCCACCCACCATGTCCAGCCGGGAAATTGCGGAACTGGTGGAGAAGCGCCATGATAACGTCAAGCGTACCATTGAAACGCTGGTAGAGCGCGGCGTGTTTGAATTCCCTCAGATTGAGGAAATCCCCACAGCGACCAAGCCGACAACGGTCTATCACCTCGACAAGCGTAGCAGCTTCATTGTGGTTGCCCAGCTATCGCCCGAGTTCACCGCCCGCGTGGTGGACAGGTGGCAAGAGCTAGAGGAGGAGAAGAAGGCCGGCACGTTGGCGCTGCCCGACTTCACCAATCCGGCCGAAGCCGCGAGGGCCTGGGCCGATCAGGTGGAGGCCGTCCAACTTCTCGAAAGGGAACAGCAGGAAAACCGCGCATTGCTGGCGGCACAGGCTCCCACCGTCGAGGCTCATAAGATCCTTGCGGCTACCCCCGGTTCGCTCAGCCTGACAGAGGCGGCTAAGTGTCTTGGCGCCGCGCCCCGGAAGTTCACCGACTGGTTGCGCCGCTCCGGGTGGATCTATCGCTCCCGGGGTCGAAGCGAACGCTGGGTCCCTCATGCGGACAAAGTGACCGCCGGTCTTATGGAAGACGTTCCGCGTTCCGTAGGCCCGTCCCTTGGTGGATTCGTCACGGCACAGGCCCGCGTCACCGCGAAAGGCATCACGAAACTTGCCGAACGGTTGGCAAAGCAACGCGGGAAATCGGCATGAGCGCCGCCCGCAAGACATATCCCCTCCGCATCCTTCGCCGCCCCCGTCCGACACCTTCACAGTCTCCCGAGGAACCCGGAAAGTGAACCATACCGCTCATCTCTACTCTCTTCCCGTGCTCTTGGCCGAGGCGGGACATGCCCCCGAACAGGGCTCCCGGTATTTCCTGGGCATCAGCGGCACGGCTCATCAACTGCCCCAGCCTTCCGAGGAACCCCCCGCCCGCCTTCATGTCCACGTTGCGGGGCACCTTGCCGAGCACGGTTTGGGCGGCGGATGGGCCGCTGTCGTTGCCGGCGTTGCCTATCGCCAGCCGTTGCCTTGCGAGGACCTCAGGGGCGCCGGGTGGGCCGCAACGGAAGCGGGACCGGGCCAGATAGAGACCCTCTGTGGTCCTGTCCTGGTGTGGCGGGGCTTCGACCCCGATGCCCGCACTCTCGACCGGCTGGACGCCCTGGCCCTCCTGGCGGCTCTCTCGGGGCTCGCTGAGGCTGCACCAAAGGTGCCCGTTGCGGTGAACCTGTTCCGAGGACCTCAGGGGATCGACATGGGCGGCCGGCTGAGGGAATGGCGGCGGGCCGGCTGGATCGGGGAACGCTGGACCAAGATCCCGAACGTGGACCTGTGGCAACCCATAGACCTCCACGCCCAGACGCTTGGGGTCTCTTGGTGGCCTCGGGCGTCGGAACGGCCGGGGGTTTGGCAGGAGATCGCCGCAGCGCTTGCGGAGAGGGAGGCGCTATGAGCCGCCACATGCCCCAGCCCGTTGACGAGTTCCTTCTTATGGGCACCACGCGGGAACCCTTCGCCAAGCCCCGGAAGGAGCCCCACAGGCTGCGCAAGCGATTGCTTCACGCGGTCATGCAGGCGGATTGCCTGAGTTCGCTAAGGGAGCGTGAAAGGTGGTCCTTGCGGGATGACGGGGGACGGTAGCGAGGGGGTCACGTTTCAACGCCGATCCCTGCCGCTCTCCCTCAGCCGAAATCTTCACAGCAACAGCAACACAAACCCTCCTGCCCCAGAGCGTCGGGGCGGGACGGATCACGACAACCTAAGGACAGCGGCCCGAGCCGCCGTCGCAACGCCATTACATGAGAGGAAAACACATGGCGGGTATATTCAACACCGGCAAACAGATCCAGGACCCGGCCCCGGTACGCCTGACCGTCGCCCCTGTGGCCCAGACAGCAGCGCTGCGCCCCGTTCAGAAGCAAGCCGGGTCCAATGCGAGAGCTCTGGCGGATGCGCTTGGGAGCCTGAATGGTGCCCTGACGCGGTACGTGGAAACCGACAGGGCAATCGAGGAAGACCCCAACAGCCGCTCCTATCGGGAGTGGTTCGCCAAGCGGCAACTCATGTCCCAGGAGGAGCTCATCTCCGAAATGGAGAATAACGGCCCGAACATGAGCAACATCCAACGGGATGCCGTTGAAGTCCTGCTTGCGGATAAAGCCGTCACGGACGGACGGGCCGCCCTGACAGAACACTTCAATACCGGATTTGACTATCAAAAAGGCAATGCCGCTGAGGATGCCGAGCGCATTCAGGCTGAAATCTCGGAGAGGCTTCCGAGCGATGTTGCCAAGGCCGCGTTCTACAAGAACATGGCCGGCTTCAAACAGGCTTGGGTAGACAAGGCGAATGAGGTCAAAATCGCGGACATCAAGCAGCAAGTCGCTTCGGCTATTGTTGACGGCTTCCGCAACACCATTGACGCAGCCCAGGCTGAAGGCAAAAGCGGCGTGGAGGTCGCAGGGCTTCTGTTCGAGGCTTCGGCCGGTAACAGGACGTTTCGGGGGCTGAGCGGACAGGAACAGAACGAGACCCTTTTGGGGATTGCTGAGGAAGTCGCCCAACGCGGGGACGTGGACCTCCTAGACGCCATCTTGAACGGGGAGCGCAAGGCGGCCGGAGGGGAGGCCCTCCCGTCCCTCGCAAAGATCCCCGGCAACTCCTCCAAGGCCGCCCGCTTGATGGACATTGCCCGGTCCCGCCAAACGGAGAAGATCGAGCGGGAGAGCTACCCCACCTACCTCGGCCTGAACCAGAAGGTGACGGAAGGCTCTCTGACGGACGCCGATGTGCAACCATTGATCGCAAACGGGACCCTCACGGCCAAGGCGGCTGCGGCGCACGTCAAGCAGTCCGACGCGAACCGCGCCCAGATCCAGGCCGCCGAAGCGAAGAAGCAACAGAAGCTCGCCTATGCCCAGGCCCACGAGCGCCAGAGGGCCGAGGTGCTGGCGTCTGCCGCACATCAGCTGGAGACCTACGCCGGGGTGACGAACATCCAGGACGTGGAGGTCATCAGCAAGACCGGAGAGGGAACCCAGAAGATCACCAAGAAGGAGATCATGGACGCCGCCATCGGCCGCAAGGAGCAAGAGCTTCAGGACAAGCGGGCGAAGCTGATCCAAGGGGGCGCTTCGGAGGACGACGCGGACCTGGTCGTGAACCGCGACAGGGCCACCTACTATGCCGCAAACGGGCTGGATAACACCACCTGGGATATGCAGTTCAACAACATTGCCGGCATGGTCGGGATTGACGCCCTCGCCAAGGGTGGAGCTCCTGCCAAGCAGGTGACGGACATTGCCGAGCTCTATCTTCAGGTCCGCGCTGTGAGCCCTGCCTACGCGGAGGGGACGGTGAAGAACGCCAGGGCGCGGGAGTTCTTCGAGGTCTACGATGTGGGGCGGAATGTCTCCCGACTGCCTCCCGAACAGGCCGCCCTTTCCGCCGCTTCCTGGGTTGCCAAGCCCGAGACAGAGAAGGCCCGCGACCGCATCAATAACGAGGAACGGGAGGAGATTGTTGCCCAGTCCCCCGGGGCGGCTGGTTCAGCAGCCTTGACGATGAACGTGCAAACCAGATCCTTGTGCGCGGCAGGGTCGAACAGCTTGCCCGCATGGGGCACCCTGCCGGCGTCATCCGGCAACGCACCGAGGGCTGGCTCAAGTCCTCCACATTGGACGTGAACGGGGTCCTTGTCGAAACCAAGGGCCGCACCCCGGCCGACTTCAAGGAGGTGGCGGAGAAGTATCTTAGCGACCTTCAAAACAGGAACGCCAAGGAATGGGGCCTTGAAGATGAGGCGGATGGGGATCTCTTCCTTGTCCCCACCCCATCCGGGGGGCGCTGGTTCATCTGGTCCAAGACGATGGACACGCCGCTTGGTACTCTGGGCAACGAGCAACTCGCGGAAGTCCGCCAGAAGTTCCAGCAGGAGAAGACGCAGGGGGCTGTAGAGGTCACCCGGAAGGCTGATGCCAAGCGGGCCGAACGGGGGCGTAGGTACAAGGCTGAACAGGATCAAGCCGCGCAACTGCGCAGGGAGACCCAAGAGGCGCTGGACCAGAGGTTTGGTCAAGAGTGACGCAACAGGCCCCGCTTCGGCGGGGTCTACTGCTTCGACACAGGACATAGCTTCAACCCTTTATAGTTTTAACAAATGAACAAGAGCCTCTCTCAGAGCCTCTTGACCTTGAGGAGGGAATCACCAAATCGTGAATCAGTTACCTTTCTGAGTGGGGACGGCGTGGACTACCATTATACGCTTTTTATAGATGAAGCAGGGGATGATAAGTTGGATCGCCTCCGCCCGAAGGACTCAGGGGGTAACTCGGAGTGGCTGTGCCTAGGAGGCTATTTAGGGCGTGTTGACAAAAGGGATTCACCGGGCGCGGTGATCGTGATTCAAGCTGGTATCTGCAATGGAGACCAGCGTGGCACGAAACCTGATGTCGAACGACGAGTGGGCGTTCTTTGAACGCTTCATCCTGGCTGTCCGTTCTCCGAACGGCCGCAAGCCCACGAACCATCGGCTTGTTCTGGATGGGATTTTCTGGATCGCCCGAACGGGGTCGCCCTGGCGCGACCTGCCGGAAGAGTTCGGCAAATGGTCGTCTGTCTATCGGCAGTTCCGGCGCTGGACGTTGGCGGGGCTGTGGGAACAGATCCTGGAGGCGCTGAACGAGAGCCGGATCGTGCCGGATGCGCTGCAGATGATCGACAGCACCGTGGTTCGCGCTCATCATCAGGCAGCGGGCGCAAAGATGCTGTCCCTGAGCGTGGTGTAGGTTCTGGGTGAGGTGGTCACCGGCGATGTTCGGTTAAGGTCTGGTTGCTTACGCCAACCCAGAACCGAGAGGACCACCGATGACCACCGACATGATGAACTTCCGCGACCTTGTGGAGAAGGCCCCTGATGCGGACCTGCTGCGCGAGATGATCGGCTTTGCGGCCGAACGGCTGATGGAGCTGGAGGTCGGCGCTGTGACGGGCGCGGCCTATGGCGAGAAGGACCCTGCACGGCGGGCGCAGCGCAACGGCTACCGCGACAGGGACTGGGAGACGCGCGCCGGGACGGTCGAACTGCGTATTCCGAAGCTTCGGAAGGGCAGCTACTTTCCGGGCTTTCTCGAGCCCCGGCGGATGGCCGAGAAGGCGCTAACGGCGGTCATCCAGGAGGCCTACGTTCAGGGTATCTCGACGCGGTCCGTGGACGATCTGGTCAAGGCCATGGGCATGTCGGGGATCAGCAAGAGCCAAGTCTCGCGGCTCTGCGAAGAGATCGACGGCAAGGTGAAGGCGTTTCTGAACCGCCCCCTCGAAGGTGACTGGCCCTATCTCTGGATCGACGCCACCTACCTCAAGGTCCGTCGAGGCGGGCGGATCGTCTCGGTCGCCGTCATCATCGCCATCGGCGTCAACACCGATGGGCGGCGCGAGGTTCTTGGTCTCGAGATCGGCACATCCGAGGCCGAGCCGATCTGGACGGAGTTCCTTCGCAAGCTGACCCGCCGCGGACTGCGCGGGGTGAAGCTCGTCATCAGCGATGCCCACGAAGGCATCAAGGCCGCGGTCTCGAAGGTGCTCAGCGCCACCTGGCAGCGCTGTCGCGTCCACTTCCAGCGCAATGCCCTGGCGCATGCCGGGAAGAGCGGGCGGCGCGTCGTCTCGGCCTTCATCGCCACCGCCTTCGCCCAAGACACCGCCAAGGCCGCCAGCACCCAGTGGCGCGCCGTGGCCGACCAGATCAGGCCCAAGGTGCCGAAGCTGGCCACCCTCATGGATGACGCGGAGCATGACGTCCTGGCCTACATGTCCTTCCCCAAGGAACACCGGGCCAAGCTGCACTCGACCAACCCGATCGAAAGGCTGAACGGCGAGATCAAGCGCCGCACCGACGTCGTCGGAATATTCCCGAATGACGACGCCATCGTCCGCCTCGTCGGGGCTCTGCTCCTCGAACAGAACGATGAATGGACCGTTCAGCGCACCCGCTACATGACGCTGGAAACCATCGCGTCAATGGGCGATGATCCCGTCATCAGCCTGCCCGCAGCGGCATCCTGATCAAGCAGGCCAGCGCCGAACCTAACGGTGACGATCAGCGCCAGCTACACCACTCCGTGGGACAGCATCGGCGCAAAAGGGGGACTCCGCGCCAAGGTTTCGGCCGCTCGCGAGGTGGCTTCACGACCAAGATCCATCTGCGGGTCAATGCGGCAGGCCTGCCCATGAGAACCGAGATCACGGCCGGGCAGACATCGGACTACCTCGGCTTCGATCTGGTCATGGCTGACAACCTGCCCGAGCCAAGCGTTCTGCTCGCAGACCGCGGCTACGACTCCGACAACATCCGCAAGACCATGGAGGTGCGCGACGTGGTGCCGGTCATCCCCATGCGCAAAACCCGGAAGCTACGGGTCGCCGTTGACCGCAGGCTCTACCGCCTGCGCAATCTCGTTGAGCGGTGCTTCAACAAGCTCAACAATGCCCGTCGCGTCGCCACCCGCTACGACAAGACCGCCGAAAGCTTCCTGGGCTTCATCGACATCACGTCGATCCGCCTCTGGCTCCGCCATTTGTCAACATGACCTAGATATATTTATGACCCCTTCAGGCTTCCTGAAGGTAACTGTAAACACTTTCAGATCCGACGAGGGCTCAACGTATCCATATGCCTTTTTTAGGCTCTGGACACAACTAACGTAAGCTTTAGCTACGGCCTCATTTGCCGTGACAATATTGAAATATGAGCTACCCTGGCTTATTGCCGTACTGTTCGCTGCATTGCAGTACTCCTCGCGCCTAGTCGAATAATTCTCTTCCGTAGTTTTTCCACCAAATGAGCCGTCAAAATAATCCGGGATACTTATACCGATGTCACTGCTGCTCGAAGATGCGCCTTGAAATGTCGAATATTTGCTTTGACATACAATGGTTCGCATCTTCGAGAGAGTGTAGGATGCCCCCATTACTTGGCTTCGATCGTATACACCGTCTTTTAATAAAGGCTCGCAAAATCCTTCTTGCGCTTTCGCTGTTAAAACATGAGAAAAGAGCGCGAGCCCCGCGAGAGCCGCAAGGCAAATCTTAGGGAACATGATGTTTACCTCGCAACGAAAGCCTTAAGAAGGATGTTGTGACAGGGTAACGATTCTGTCAATGCCCAAAAGAAAGGGGCCTCAGAAGACCGCTCCCATTTTAACTTTGGTCTGTATTTGCGTTACCCTTCGACCTATTCTGACTATATTCCGTTATTATGCAAAAATTTCATAACAATGTGACAAGGACGGTGAGACGCAGCAAGGCGACATTATAAATGAGGCAACCTAACAGCCTCGACACAAACCCGCATCTGCTCCCCTGACGACCTCGCTATGTACGCCGCGCGGGTCACGTTCTTCTTGTCGGGAACGCAGCCCTTCCCCCTCCTTACGCCCCTTGGTCCACCTCACACGCATTACTTACACACAGCCGTTGACATGGCGCAAAATTTACTTAATAAAAACAAAGCACAACAGCCTCGGGCGCCGAATTCAATCCTCTCTCACAGCACCATCCTATCCCGTTGATATGCTGGGAATATCCCGATTATTCGGGGATCTGGGCCACCTCACTTGTATACAGAGGTGGTATACATGGGCTTGCGCATGCCGACACTTGGAAGCATCCCGACTCGGGAACCTACTATCTGTTCGGGCGCATCCCCAAGCGGCTGATCGGTGCCGTCAAAGGCAAAGTGGTGGCGCTGCTGGTGGACGGCAAGCCCCACCCGGTCAAGCTGGGCACCCATGCCAAGCTGCCCCTACGGACCAAGGACATCGCCACGGCCAAGGAACGATACAGGACGCCTCAGCTGCCCTGCAAGAGCATCTGCGGGCGATCAGCAGACCGCCGAGGATGGGCCTGTGCGACTCACCCAGCGGCAGGCAGAGGCCATTGCGGGGGACTACTACCGGTTCCTGACCAGCCAGCACGGCAATGAACCCGGCAGCCCGAAGGAATGGGGACGCAGGGCTGGCAGCCGTTCAGGAACCCGACCCTGCCGGGCTGGACCGGATGCACGGCGAGGACGCCGACCGGTTGCTGATGGGCCGGGGGCTGGTGGTGGATGAGGAAAGCCGGGCCAAGCTGCTGCAATCCATGCACCGGGCCTTTGTCCAGTTCGGGGAACAGCAGGTTCGGCGAGGCTCGGGGGATTGGTCCCCGGATGCCAGGGCGGACAGGTTCCCGGCTTTCGAGGATGGGGCGACCGGCACAGCCAAGCCCAGCGCAGACGCCACCGGCCGACCCTGACCGGCCTGTTCGAGGCGTGGGAGAAGGATGCCAGGGCCAAGGGCGTTGCCGCCAAGACCATCCGGGACTTCCGGCAGAAGCTGGGAGACTTCACCGCCTTCGTCGGCCATGACCAGATCGGGGATATGACCCTGCAAGGCATCGTGACATGGACCGACCGCCTGGGGACGGCCTGAACCCCTTCATGGACGAGCGCAGCCGCACGGCGCGGCTGATGGTGGACTTGGTCGGCTCGGCGATGGAGCGCAAGGTCGATGCGCAGCTGCCGACTTGACAAGCCTTGCCAATCGCCGCACCGCCCGCTAGCCAATCGGGCAGCGCGGGCGTGGCGGAATGGTAGACGCATGGGACTTAAACTCCCTGGGGCGCAAGCCTGTGCGGGTTCGAGTCCCGCCGCCCGCACCAGCCATTCCGCAGATACCGACACGCCGGGACCGCAGGCAGCCATTCCCGGGGAATGGCCACCCGCGACCGCTGAGAAAGGGCAAGGAAAGGTGCACCGGTTCACCCTTCCTTTCACCCGGAACGCCCTCACCACCACGCTTGGGCCATCCGGGAGCTGCTGCCTTTCACGGCCAGAACTGCTTATCTCGGCGCGCGATTCGCCGCAAATATCAACCGCCCGCGTTTTTAAACAAATCTCCTTGGTTCACCCGCCGGGCTCGGCTAGGTTCGCGCCGAAATCGAACCCAGGAGAATGTCATGGCGCAGCGCCTGCACCTCGTCTTCGGCGGCGAGCTCGTCGATCCGGCCCGCACCGAATTCCGCGACACCAAGGACATCCATATCGTCGGCGTCTTCCCCGACTATGCCCAGGCCCATGCCGCCTGGAAGGCCGAGGCGCAGCGCACCGTCGACAGCGCCCATACGCGCTATTTCATCGCCCACCTGCACCGGCTGCGCGATGAGGAACGCGAGGTCAGTCCGACCGAGGAACTGGGTGCCTGAGGCCCGGGGCGCGCGCGGCTGATGCTGCCCTCGCAGGCGACCGCCTCGCTGGCGTTGTGGCTGCATCTGCGCCGCCGCGCCGCGCTTGGCACCGGGCCGGCCCCGGCGCTGGAACCGCCCCCGGGCCAGGGGCCGCTGCTGATCGTCCACCTGTCCGAGCGCGCCGAGGAGCCGGCGCCGGTCGCTGCCATGATCCGTGCCATCCTGGCGCGCCGCCCGGGACTGCGGCTGGCCTTTACCGGCGCGGCGCCGGCGCCCGGGACGCTGCCGCCGGACCTGCCGGCCATCCACCTGCCCCGCCCCGCCGATCCGGCCAGCGCCCAGCACCTGGTCGAGACGCTGGCGCCGCGCGCGCTGCTGATCCTGGGCGACCAGCTGCCGGCCTCGCTGATCACCGCCATGGCCGAGGCCCGGCTGCCGGTGATCCTGGCCGAGGCGCGGCTGGTCGCCTATACGCGGCGCGGCTCGTGGCGCGGCGCGATCAATCGCGGGCTGATGCGGCGCGTGACCCGCATCCTGGCGCCTGACCTGACCGCCGGCGCCGCCGCCCGGCAGCTGGGCGCGCCCCCGGACCGGATCGAACTGACCGGCCCGGTAACCGAAACCCGCCCGCCGCTGGCCGCCAACGAGGCCGAGCGCCGGGCGCTGGCGCATATCCTGGCCGGCCGGCCGATCTGGCTTGCCGCCTGCCCGACCCTGCCCGAGGCCAAGGCCGCGCTGGCCGCGCACCAGGCGACGCTGCACCACAACCACCGCGCCTTGCTGATCCTCGCCGGCCTGCCGGCGGCGACGATCCCCGAGATCCTGGCCGAGGTCGAGGCGCTCGGCCTCGCCGCCATCCTGCGCTCCGAGGATGACGACCCCTCGCCCGACGACCATGTGCTGATCGCCGAGGACGACCACGAGATGGGCCTGTGGTATCGGCTGGCGCCGGTCTGCTTCATGGGCGGCACGCTGCTCAACGGCCCCGGCAGCCCGCCGCGGCACCCGTTCGAGCCGGCGGCGCTGGGTTCGGCCATCATCCACGGCCCGATCACCGATCCGCACGGGCCGGAATGGGTGCAGCTGGACGGCGCCTCGGCGGCGCGGCTCGTCACCGATGCGCCCGCGCTGTCGCGGGCGGTGGCCGATCTCTCGGCCCCGGACCAGGCGGCGATGCTGGCCGGCAACGCCTGGTCGGTCAGCACCGGCGGCGCCGCCGTGCTGCGCCGCATCGCCGACACCGTCATCGAAGCGATGGAGAACGGGGCATGAGCCGTCGCGCACCCGATTTCTGGTTCCGCCCGCCGGGCGCGCTGGCCCGGGCGCTGGCGCCGCTCGGCGCGCTCTATGCCGCCGCCACCGCGCGAAGGCTGGCGCGCGGGCCCCGCGAACGCCTGCCCGTGCCGGTGATCTGCGTCGGCAATCTGAACGCCGGCGGCACCGGCAAGACCCCGACCACGATCATGCTGGCCCAGCTGCTGCAATCGCGCGGCGTGGCGGTGCATGTCGTCTCGCGCGGCTATGGCGGGACCGAGAAAGGCCCGCTGCAGGTCGAGGAAAGCCGCCACAGCGCCGCCCAGGTCGGCGACGAGCCGCTGCTGATGGCGGCCTTTGCGCCGGTCTGGGTCGCGGCAGACCGCCGCGAGGGCGCGCGGGCGGCCGTGGCGGCGGGGGCACAGGCGATCCTGCTGGACGACGGCTTCCAGGATCCGGCGCTGGCGCATGACCTGGCGCTGGTGGTGGTCGATGCGGCCAAGGGCTTCGGCAACGGGCTGTGCCTGCCGGCCGGCCCGCTGCGCGAGCCGGTCGCGCGCGGCCTCGCCCGGGCCGACCTGCTTCTGTCGATCGGCCCGCCCGCCGCGCAGGCCGGTTTCGCCGCCCGGCTGCACGCTCGGGTCCCGCATCTGACCGGCGCGCTCGCGCCGCTGCAGACCGGCATGGACTGGCAGGGCCAGCGCGTCATGGCCTTCGCCGGCATCGGCCACCCCGAGAAGTTCTTCGCCACCCTGCGCGACCTTGGCGCCGATCTGGTCCGCGCCGAGGCGCTGGAGGATCACCAGCCCTTCACCCCGCAACTGCTGATGCGGCTCGAGACCGAATCGCGGCTGGCCGGGGCGCAGATGGTGACGACGGAAAAGGACGCCGCCCGTCTGCCGCGCAGCTTCCGGCCCAAGGTGCTGGCGCTGCCGGTGCGGCTGCAACTGGACGACCCTGCGCCGCTGCTCGACCGGCTGGCAAGCCTCGGCCTGTAAGAAGGCCCCGAAGGCGACAACGCCCCGGAGCCTTCGGCTTTCTCTGTTTTTCAAATACCCCTGCGGCGCTGCCGCCAGGCGCTCAGCCCTTGGCGGCCAGCTTGGCGTCGATGATCTTCTTCATCTCGTCCCAGGGCTGGTTCGAGACCTTCTCGCCGTCGATGACGAAGCTCGGCGTGCCCTCGACCTTGTCGGCGGTGGCATGGGTCTGGAAGGTCGTCACCAGGTCCGCGACCTTCTGCTTGTCGTTCCAGCAGGTGTCCATCTGCTCGGGCGTCATGCCGGCCTTGGCGCCGACCTTGCGCAGGTTGGCCGAGATGTCGTCCATGGTCTTGCCGTCCAGCCAGGTCTTCTGCTCGCTCATCAAGAGATCCGAGACGGCGTAATACTTGTCGTCACCGCCGCAGCGCGCCAGGATCCCGGCCCAAAGGCCCACGGCGTCGAAATAGACGTCGCGCTGGATGAACTTCACCTTGCCGGTGTCGATATAGTCGGCCTTGAGCTTGGGCAGGTTCTCGTCATGGAAGGCGGCGCAATGCGGACAGGTGAAGCTCGCATATTCGACGATGGTGACCGGCGCATCGGCCTGGCCCAGCACGATGTCGGGCAGCACCTTGCCCTGCGGCATCTGCTCGGCGGACTGGGCGTTCTCCGCCGGGGCGGGTGTCGCCTCCTGCGCCAGCGCGGGCAGCGCGGAGACGGTCAGCGCGGCCGTGGCGGCAGCGATGAAAGAGCGGCGGAACAGCGTCATGGATTGGCCTTTCGGTCGTTGATGTCCCGGCGGGACAGGATGTTCAGCGCGAGCTGCCGCATGGCGGCGGAAAGCGCGGGATTGTCGAAACCTTCGGCGATGCCCTCGGCCTGCGCGACCCGGGCCGGGTCGGGCGGGGCGGCACGGCGCGGCGCGGGGGTGAATTCGGCCTGGCCCTCGGCGAAGCCCGTCGGCGCGGTCTGGGTCAGCACGATGCGTGCGACGGCGTTGAAGCCGTAGCAGGCATTCACCTTGTCGCGAATCTGTTCCAGCTGCATCTGCACCAGCGGCGCGCGCGCCCCGGCCACCAGCAGCGTCAGCGTGGCGCCGAAGCCCTTGCCATGGCTGATGCGGACCGGGCGGCTGTGGGCGGCGATCTCGGGGCCGACCACCTCGGCCCAATGCGTCAGCAGCCGCGCCACGGCAAAGCCGCGGCTTTCGCCCACGTTCTTCACGCGGGCGGCGACCAGCTGGGCTGCGGGCTCGAAGCCGCGCATCCGGCGCTTGGGCTTGCTGTCGGGTCTGCTCTGGGCCATCTTGCGACGCTTGGTTCAACTTCGGCGCAGTCTGACCTGCGACGCGCCCGGACGCCAGAGAGATGAGGCTGAAAATTGCGTGACATGGCGGTGATCCCGCAGGAGCTGCTGGCCTGGTACGACCGCCATGCCCGCGTGCTGCCTTGGCGCACGCCGCCCGGCGGCGCCGGCGCCGACCCCTATCGCGTCTGGCTGTCCGAGGTCATGCTGCAACAGACCACCGTGGCGGCGGTGAAGGCCTATTTCGAACGCTTCACCACGCTCTGGCCCACGGTCCACGACCTCGCCGCGGCCGAGGATGCGCAGGTCATGGCGGAATGGGCGGGCCTGGGCTATTACGCCCGCGCCCGCAACCTGGTGGCCTGCGCCCGCGCGGTGGCGGAACTGGGCGCATTCCCGGACACCCGCGAAGGATTGGCGGCGCTGCCCGGCATTGGCGCCTATACCTCGGCCGCCATCGCCGCCATCGCCTTCGACCGCCCCGAGACCGTGGTCGACGGCAATGTCGAGCGCGTCGTCGCCCGGCTTTTCGCGGTCGAGACCCCGTTGCCCGCCGCCAAGCCGGAACTCACCGCCCTGGCCGCCCGCCTGACCCCGCAGCTGCGTCCCGGCGACTTCGCCCAGGCCATGATGGACCTGGGCGCCACCATTTGCACGCCGCGCAGCCCGGCCTGCGGCATCTGCCCGGTGATCCCGCATTGCCAGGCCCGCGCCCGGGGCATCGCCGCGGAACTGCCGCGCAAGGCACCGAAGAAGGCCAAGCCGCAACGCCGGGGCACGGTCTGGATCGGCCTGACCGAGGATGCCGTGCTGGTCGAGACCCGGCCCGACAAGGGCCTCTTGGGCGGCACGCTGGCCTTCCCCTCGACCGGCTGGGACGGCTCCGACCTGCCGCCGCCCGCGCCGGCGGACTGGCAGGAACTGGGGCTGGTGCGCCATGTCTTTACCCATTTCGCGCTGGACCTGACCGTCGCGACCGGCCGGTTGACCGCACCGCCGCAACGCGGCAATCTGGTGCCGCTCGGCCAGTTCGACCCCAGCGCCCTGCCCGGCCTGATGCGCAAGGCCTGGGCCCTCGCCCAGAACCCGTTCCCGGCCACAGCCCGCGACAACGCGCCGCCATGGCAAACCCCCGCAAACCCGCGATAGTTGAGCCCATGCAGACCGCCTTTCGTTCCCGCCTGATCGACGCCCTGCCCTTCTGGCTGTCCCTGGGCATGGTGCCGCTGTTCCTGGTCGCGCTGCGCTGGGGCGGCTGGTGGTTCGCGCTGATGCCGCTCTATGCCTGGTATCTGATGACCATGCTGGACACGGTGCTGGGCCTGAACGAGGAAAACCCCGACACCGAGACGCCCGAATCGCAGCTGATCTGGTATCGCGCCATCACCGTGATCTGGTTCCCGATCCAGGCGGCGATGATCTTCGGCGGCATCTGGTTCGCCACGCGCGGCGGGCTTTCGGGCTGGGAAAAGGCCGGTCTGTTCTTCGGCATCGGCGTCGCCTCGGGCACCATCGGCATCGTCTATGCCCATGAGCTGCTGCACCAGAGAAACAAGCTGGAGCGCTGGCTGGGCGACCTGCTGCTGGCCTCGACGCTGTATTCGCATTTCCGCACCGAGCACCTGCTGGTGCATCACTCCTGGGTGGCGACGCCGCGCGACGCCGTCTCGGCCCGCTATAACGAGGGCTTCTTCCGCTTCTTCCTGCGCGTGCTGGTCGAATGCCCGGCCAGCGCCTGGGCGGCCGAGACGCGGCGGCTGACCCGCTCGGGCCGCTCGAAATTCGACCGCCGCAACCCGTTCTGGCGCTATGGCGCGCTGCAACTGGCGATGCTGGCGGCGGCCGCGGCCCTGGGCGGCTGGCAGGGACTCCTGCTCTTCGTCTGGCAGGCCTTCGTCGCCATCTGGCAGCTGGAGCTGACCAATTACGTCGAACATTACGGGCTGACCCGGAAATACCTGGGCAATGGCCGCTATGAACACGTCCTGCCGCGCCACAGCTGGAATTCCTCGCATACCGCGACGAACTGGCTGCTGATCAACCTGCAGCGCCATTCCGACCACCACTACAAGCCCGACCGGCGCTTTCCGCTGCTGCAAACCTATTCGCAGGAAGAGGCGCCGCAGTTGCCGATGGGCTATCCGGCCATGACCTTCCTGGCCATGGTCCCGCCGCTGTGGCGGCGGCGGATGAACCCGCGCGTGCGGGCCTGGCGCAAGCAGTTCTACCCCGAGATCACCGACTGGCAGCCCTATACCAAGGGTCAGAACCCACCCCCGCGCGGCGCGCTTTGAAGCCAAAAGGCCCCGCCCGGCACATGGCCGAACGGGGCAAGGCGGTCCCGGCCGCGCCAGAGCTCGCGGAACATCGGGACTTGGCGAACCGGGAAACTCAGTGCGGGCGGGTCTCGTCGCCCTCCATCTCGGCGCGGATCTGCTGGCGCAGGATGTCGATGGGGATCATCTTGCCCTCGCGGCGGAAATGCCAATAGGTCCAGCCGTTGCAGCTGGGCGCGCCCTCCAGCGCCGCGCCGACCTGGTGGATCGAGCCCTTGACGTCATTGCCGATCAGGCTGCCGTCGGCGCGCACCTTGGCCTTGTGCCGGCTGTTCATCGAGAAAAGCTCCTCGCCCGGGCGCAGCATGCCGCGCTCGATGACTTGGCCGAAGGGCACGCGCGGCTCGGCGCGCTTGGGCTTGGTGGTGGCGATGGCCTCGCTGTCGAAGCGGCGCACGCGCGCCAGCCGCCTCTCGGCCACCTCGCGATAACCCGCCTCGCGCTCGATGCCGATGAAGTCGCGGCCCAGCATCTTGGCCACGGCGCCGGTGGTGCCGGTGCCGAAGAACGGGTCCAGCACCACGTCGCCGGGATTGGTCGAGCCGACCAGGATGCGGTGCAGCAGCGATTCCGGCTTCTGCGTCGGATGCGCCTTGGCGCCGCCGGCATCCTTCAGCCGCTCGCCGCCGGTGCAGATCGGCAGCACCCAGTCGCTGCGCATCTGCACGCCCTCGTTCAGCGATTTCAGCGCCTCGTAGTTGAAGGTGTATTTCGCGCCCTCGGACTTGCTGGCCCAGATCATCGTCTCATGTGCATTGGTCAGCCGCTTGCCGCGAAAGTTCGGCATCGGGTTGGCCTTGCGCCAGACCACGTCGTTCAGGATCCAATAGCCCTGGTTCTGCAGCTCGGCGCCGACCCGGAAGATGTTGTGATAGCTGCCGATCACCCAGATCGCCCCGTCCGGCTTCAGGATGCGGCGCGCGGCGGCCAGCCAGTCGCGGGTGAACTGGTCATAGGCGGCAAAGCCCGAAAACTGGTCCCAGTGATCGTCCACGGCATCGACGCGGCTGTTGTCGGGCCGGTGCAGCTCGCCCTTCAGCTGCAGGTTATAGGGCGGGTCGGCAAAGATCAGATCGACGCTGTTTTCCGGCAGCGCGTTCATCACCTCGACGCAGTCGCCGGCGAGAATCTGGTTCAGCGGAAGGGGTCGCGCCGAAGCGCGGGATTTGGTGTCTTGCTTGCTCATCACTGCCTCGGGTTTCGGCCGTTTGGTCGCCGATTGATTGAGGCGATAATGATTCAGACCCGATTCGCCGTCAAATTCTTTTTCGAATCAACAGCTTGCGGTTTGATCTTTACACAAGATATTGTGGATGGGGGCAAAGCTGCGCCTATGATGTGGGGTTATCCCCAGATCTAGCAGCGCTTGGCGATGCGCCGGAGTCGGATAGCCTGCATTCACTTCCCAGCCATAGCCGGGGTGTTGTTGCGCCAAATCCACCATGATGCGATCGCGCAACAGTTTCGCCACGATCGAGGCCGCGGCGATGGAAAGGCAGCGCGCATCGCCGCCGATCACCGCCTGCCCCGGCAGGTCCAGCTCGCGCGGCAGCATGTTGCCATCGACCAGCGCCAGGCAGGGCCGGTGCCGCAGCCCGGCCAGCGCCCGGCACATCGCCAGATGCGAGGCGCGCAGGATGTTCAGCCGGTCGATCTCCTCGACACTGGCATGGCCCACGGCCCAGTCGCAGCGCGCCATGATCTCGGCCGCCAGCCCTTCGCGCCGCTTCGCGCCCAGCTTCTTCGAATCGTCCAGCCCCTCGGGGATGCAGGTCACATCCAGCACCACGGCCGCCGCCGTCACCGGCCCGGCCAAGGGCCCGCGCCCGACCTCGTCCACCCCGGCGACGATGCGCGCACCGGCCCGCAGCGCCGCGGTCTCGAAACTGTAGTCCGGCAGGCTCATGCCTCGACGGTCACCGGGGCGATGGCGACCTCTTCCAGGTTCACGCCGCCGCCTTCGCGGTCCACGACCAGGAAATCCGCGGCCCGATCCAAGGGCGTCAGCACGCCATGCCAGACCCCGGCGCGCAGGTTCACCCCCATGCCCGCGGGCACCAGAAAGGCCAGCGGCGCACCGGGCCTGCCGCCCTCGTCCGGAGCGACGATGGACAGCCACGGGTCCGGCCCCAGCGGCACGAAGGCCTGCGAACCCAGGGGATGACGCTCCAGCAGCGTGCAGTCATAGGGCAGGCTGACCGGCTCCGAGCGGAAGATCGAGATGATCGCCTCGCCGCCGCCGCGCTCGACGGTGGCCAGCGCATGATGCCGCTCGCAGCGGCCGGCGTTGATCATCTTCGAGGGCCGCTCGCGCGGGGTCAGCACCTCGCCGAAGGGCGCAAAAGCCTCGGGTGTGATCGGCTGCATCCTGATCTTGCTCATCTTCCCTGCTTCTTTCTTGTCGAAATATCCTGGGGGTGTGGGGGCAAAGCCCCCGCCCACGGCGGTCACATCCGCCGCATCCGCGGCAGAAAGATCGTAAGCAGCCCCATCAGCGGCAGGTAGGCACAGATTCTATAAACATATTCAATGCCCCGCGCATCGGCGATCACCCCCAGCACGGCGGCGGCGATGCCGCCCATGCCGAAGGCGAAGCCGAAGAAGATGCCGGCGATCATGCCGGTCCGCCCGGGCACCAGCTCCTGGGCAAAGACCACGATGGCCGGAAAGGCCGAGGCGAGGATCAGGCCGATCACCACCGTCAGCACCCCGGTCGCAGCCAGCCCGACATAGGGCAGCGCCAAAGTGAAGGGCAGGATGCCCAGGATCGAGAACCAGATCACCTTCAGCGGCCCGACCCGGTCGCCGATCAGCCCGCCCAGCATGACGCCGCCGGCCATGCCGCCCAGGAACAGGAACAGCATCAGCTGCGCCTGCTGGGTGTTCAGCCCGAACTTCTCGATCAGGAAGAAGGTGTAATAGCTCGACAGGCTGGCGGTATAGATGTTCTTGGTAAAGGTCAGCAGCGCAAGCACCACGATCGCCACTATCACCCTCTGCCGCGAATAGGGCGAGGCCGGCACGGCGCGCGCACCCGCCGCCTTGCGCCGGCCCTCGGCCCAGCTGCCGACCTGCCAGAGCGCGGCCGAGCCGATCATCGCCATGATGGAAAAGATCGCGACCGAGGGCCGGCCCAGCGGCACGACGATGAAGGCCGCCAGCAGCGGGCCCAGCGCCTGGCCGAAGTTCCCGCCCAGCTGGAACAGCGATTGCGCGGTGCCGAAGCGGCCGCCCGAGGCGATGCGCGCCACGCGCGAGCTTTCGGGGTGGAACACCGCCGAGCCGACGCCGATCAGCATGGCCCCGGCCAGCAGCACCCAATATTCATGCGCCAGGGCCAGCAGCAGCACGCCGCAGACCGTGGACGCCATGCCGACCGACAGCGAGCGCGGCATCGGCTTTCTGTCCGTCACCATCCCCACCAGCGGCTGCAACAGCGAGGCCGTGACCTGGAAGGCGAAGGTCATCAGCCCGATCTGCCAATAGGACAGGGTGAACTCCTGCTGAAGCAGCGGATAGATCGCCGCCAGCATGGATTGCATGATGTCATTGACCATATGACACAGGCTGATCGCGATCAGCACCGTCCAGGCGGTGGCCGGGATGGCGGGACCGCGGATTGACGTCGCTTCCGACACGGGCATCACCTCTTGCGCATTGCCGAGCGTTGTCCCGCCCGCGCCCGGCTTTGTCAACATCCGCCGCCGCAGCCCGCGGAACGAAGGGGCTTGACCGCAGTGCGAATTTCCTCTCAAACCTGAACTGACGAGTTTACTTGAGTGTCCGGTTCCACCTCCGCCCGACCGGCACATCGCGGCATCGCGGCAAGCCGCCGTTATCGAGTGCCCAATTCAACCTCCCCTCGATAAAGAGGGCCCGATTATTGATATGATGGAACTTCCCAAACCCGTGGCCCAGGCCCTCGCCGCAGAAGAACAGGGCCGCAAGCGGCGCAACATGACCTGGCAGAGCGTGCAGGAAGAGGTGCTCAACCGCATTCGCAACGGCACCTGGCCCGAGGGCGAGCTGATCCCGACCGAGGCCGAGCTGGCCTCGGAATTCAGCTGCGCCCGCGCCACCGTCAACCGGGCGCTGCAAGCCCTGGCGCAAAGCGGCGTGCTGGAACGGCGCCGCAAGGTCGGCACCCGGGTCGCGGCCCATCCGCGCGTGCAGGCGGTCCGCTTCCTGCTGCGCCGCGAGATCGAGGCGGCGGGCAAGGTCTATGGCTACACGCTGCTCGACTATCGCCAGCAACGCCCGCCCTCCGACATCGCCCAGGCGATGCTGCTGCACAGCGAGGAACTGCTCTTGCGCATCCGTTCGCGCTTCACCGCCGATGGCGCCCTTTATTGCTGCGAGGAGCGCTGGGTGAACGATTTCGCCGCCCCGGGCCTGACCCGCGAGGCGCTGCAACATCTCAGCCCCTGCGAATGGCTGCTGGGCCATGTCCCGGTCAATCGCGGCAGCATGGCGATGGCGGCCACCCTAGCCTCCGAGGGCTTCGTCTCCGAGGCGATGGGCCTCGCGCCCGAGGCGCCGGTGCTGATGATGGAGCGGATGGACTGGCTCGACAACATGCCCATCTCGCTGACCCGCAGCTATTATCCCCAAGAGCATCGGATGACCGCGACCATCTGACGGATCAAGCCGAGTTGACCGCTGATTGCTTGCCAAGGCCTGCGCATTTGGCCAAACATGCCGGCAAAACGACAAGACAACTGGCAAACAGACCGGACCCGAGCATGTTCCCGACCCGCCCGAACCTGGCGTCCCTGGCGCTGGCCGCCGCCGCGCTTTTCCCGGCCCTCGGCCCCGTGCCGGCGCAGGCCCAGACCGCAGCCGTCGCCCCCACCGCACCGCCCAAGCCCAAGGCGCTGACCTCGATCAGCCGCGACCAGATCGAGGCCGCGCAATTCGACGGCACCGACCTGCCGGCCGGGCAGTCGGCGCTGACGGTCAAGGCGCAGATCCTGCTGGACCGCTCGGGCATCTCGCCCGGCGTGGTGGACGGCTGGCGCGGCGGCATGAGCGAAAGCGCGATCAGGGCCTTCCAGCGCCGCGCCGGACTGCCGATGACCGGGCGCATGGACCATGCCGTCTGGGACCTGCTGCAAGGCTATGCCGCGGCGCCCTTGACCATGGATTACACCATCACCGAGGAGGACGCGACCGGGCTCGTCGACCGCATCCCCTCGGACTATGCCGAAAAGGCGGCGATGACCTCGCAAGGCTATACCAGCGTGCTGGAAAAGCTGGCCGAGCGCTTTCACATGGACGAGAAATTCCTGGCCAAGATGAACCCCGGCGCGGCGTTCCAGCCCGGCGAGACGATCCATGTCACCGTGCCGGCGCAGCCGATCCGCGCCACCGTGACCCGCATCATCGTCGACAAGGCCACCCGCCGCGTCGCCGCCTATGACGCCAAGGGCAATATGGTCGCGGATTACCCGGCCACGGTCGGCTCGTCCGACACGCCCTCGCCGCATGGCAATCACCTGGTCGACGCGGTGGCGCTGAACCCGACCTATACCTACAACCCGATGCGCAACTTCAAGCAGGGCGAGAACGACCGCGTGCTGATCGTGCCGCCGGGACCGAACGCCCCGGTGGGCAATGTCTGGATCGACCTGTCCGAGCCCAGCTACGGCATCCACGGAACCGCGACGCCCTCGCAGCTGTTCGTCAACCAGTCGCATGGCTGCGTGCGGCTGACCAACTGGGACGCGTGGGAGCTGGCGCATATGGTCAAGGCCAAGGTGACGACGGTGGAATTCCTGGACCCGGGCGTCAGCATCGCCGATGTGACCGGCATTTCGGCGGTGGCGACGGCGACCCAGGCCGCGGCGGTGACGCTGGCCGCGACCCGTCCGCCGGCCCGCGGCGACCGCCTGCCGCCGGTCGTGGCCGCCGAAGCGGTGACCGACGCGGTGACGGACAACGTGATGGGAGCCGTGACCCAGGCCGCCTCGACCGGCACCGCCGCGGCTGTCGCCAGCACGGTCGCAAGCCCGGCACCGCTGGTGGTGACGCCCGAGGTGCCCTCGACCGAGCCCCTGGTCCCGGCAACCCCGCATCCGGCAGGCGCGATGGACGAGCCCGAATATCCCTCGGACGTGGCGCTGCCCGAAACCCTGCCGGGCAATCCCGCGGGCAGCGTGACGCTTTATGCCCCGACGGCGCAGCCCTGAGATGCGCGCCCCGCTGCTGGCGCTGCTGCTCTGGCCCGGGCTGGCGCTGGCGCAGGATCCCCCTGCCCCGCGCCCCGTGGCGCCAGCCGAGGAACGCCCCGCCCCGCGTCCCGCCGCCGAGCCCGCCACAAAGCCCGAGCCGCAGGACGAGAAGCCCAGGCCCGAGGAGCCAAAGCCACAGCTGGACCAGCCCGAGCCCAAGAAACCCGAGCCCGAGGAACCCGCCGGTCCTCCGGTCCATACCAGGCTGCGGGAAAGCGACTTCGACCATTCCGCCTGCCTGTTGGAACTGACCCTGCTCGGCGCGGATTATGCGCCGCAAGCGCCGCTCACCGACCCCGACCAGCCCGATTGCGGCATCGACCGGCCGATCCTGCTGCATGCGCCCCTGCCCGGCATCGAGATCCCGGGCGGCGCGCCGATGCGCTGCGACATGGCGCGGCAACTCGCGCATTGGCTACGGGATTTCGTGCGCCCCGCCTCGGCGCGGCTGCCGGGCCAGCCGCGGCTGGTGGCGCTGGAGCCGAGCTCGACCTATCAGTGCCGGGCGACGGTCGGCAATGACAGCGCCAACCTGTCGGAGCACGCCTTCGGCAATGCCTTCGACATCGCCGCCTTCCGCTTCGAGGACGGCAGCCGCATCGCCATCGAGCCGCGCGAGGACCAGGGCGACCTGGCCGAGGCCTTCCAGCGCGCCGTGCGCGGCGCGGCCTGCCTCTATTTCACCACCGTGCTGGGGCCGGGTGCCAATGCGGCGCATGACAACCACCTGCACCTGGACATCAAGGCGCGGCGCGGCGGCTGGCGGCTGTGCCAGTGATCAGCGCCGCACCCGGTCCAGTTCCAGATATTCCGGGTTGAAGCGCGCCAGGCGGGCCAACCCCTGCCAGTCCAGGATCTCGACCTCGCTGCCCTGCCAGCGGATTAGCCCGCCGGCGCGCAGGTCGCGCACCGCGCGGTTCACATGGATCGGCGTATAGCCCAGGATATCCGCCAGCTCCTTTTGCAGCAGCGGCAGGGTGAAACGATAGCCCTGGGCCGCGCCGACGCTGGCCAGCCGGGTGTAGAGCTCGCACAGCAGATGCGCCAGATGCGCGCTGGAGCGCAGCGAGGCCGCCGCCACCAGCCATTGCCGGTGGATCGAGGCGTCGATCGCCGTCGACATCCACAGCAGCCGGGTCAGATGCGGGAAATTGGCGGTGATCTCGCGCAGCTCGTCATGATCGACGAATTCGACCTCGGCCTCGCCCACGGCGACCACGTCATGCTCCAGTCCCGCCAGCACGAAGCCGTGCAGGTCGACGAAATCGCCGGGGACATGCAGGGCCGTGATCGCCCGCTCGGCCGGGCGCCCGACGATGGGATGCTGGCGCGCCGACATGCCGCGCAGCATCATGCAGCTGCGGCTGGCCAGCCGGCCGCGCGGCACGATGACCTCGCCGGAACGAAAGGCGACATGGCAGGTGCGCACCGCGCGCAGGCGGTCGATGTCGCCGGCGGACAGCAGATCCCGTCGTTGCAGATAGCGAACGAAATACTCGGTTATGGCCATGATGCTCCTCGGGAAGTCCGCGGGAGATTGTCAACTCTGCCCGGGGCGTGCAATGACCCGGAAAGCCGGATTAACTTTCATCAATCTTGCCATAAATCCGCGGGATTCATAGACTTCCCGGCGATCAGGCCGCCCTTGCCGGCGCGGCGCCCAGCGCCTCGGCCAGAAGCGCGAAACTTTGCCGGGCATGGGGGCTTTGCCGGGTGAAGAACTGCTCCAGCGCCGGATAAAGCCGCACCGCCTCGTCCAGCCGCGCATCCGAGCCCTGCGAATAAAGCCCGGCGCGAATCATCAGCTCGGATTCGGCATAGGTGCCCAGCAGCGCCCGGGCCCGCGCGATCAGCAGGTTTTCCGGCGCGCTGGCCGCCTGCGGCAGCGAGCGCGAGACCGAGCGCAGCACATCGACCGCCGGATAGCGCCCGCGCTCGGCAATGGCGCGGTCCAGCACGACATGGCCGTCCAGCGTGCCGCGCAGGATGTCGGCCACCGGCTCTTCCATGTCCGAGCCGGCGACCAGCACGCTGAAGATCGCGGTGATGTCGCCCGCCCCCTGCGGCCCGGGCCCCGAGCGTTCCGCCAGCGCCATGATCAGCTGCGAGACCGAGGGCGGAAAGCCGCGGTAGCTGGGGCTTTCGCCGGCGGCGAGCGCGATCTCGCGATGCGCCTCGGCGAAGCGGGTGATTGAATCGGCCAGGAACAGCACATGCCGGCCCTGGTCGCGGAAATGCTCGGCCACGGTCATCGCGGCCCAGGCGCAGCGCCGGCGCATCAGCGGCGACTGGTCCGATGTCGCGGCGACGACGACGGCGCGCGCCATGCCCTCCTCGCCCAGGGTTTCCTCGACGAATTCGCGCAGCTCGCGGCCGCGCTCGCCCACCAGCGCGATCACCACCACATCGGCGGAGACCCCCTTGGCCAAGGCCGAAAGCAGCGTCGATTTCCCGACGCCCGAGCCCGCGAACAGCCCCATGCGCTGGCCGCGGACCAGGGGCAGGATGGTGTCGAAGACCGCAAGCCCGGTGTCCAGCCGTCCGCCCAGCCGGTTGCGCGAGGCGGCGGGCGGCGGGGCCGGTCTAAAGCCGCGCTCCTCGCCCCCGGCCAGGATGGGGCGACCGTCCAGCGGCTGGCCGAAGGGGTCGATGATTCGCCCGATCCAGGAATTCGCCGGCGCCAGCGAGGGCGCAAAGACCAGCTCGACCCGGGCGCCGATCGACAGCCCGTCCATCGGCCCCTCGGGCAGGATCGCCGCCTGATCGCTGTGCAGGGCCACGATCTCGCCGCTGAGGTTGTCCCCGGAACGCCTTGAAAACACGGCGCGATCCCCAAGGGACGCATGGCTGTTCAGCCCGACCGCCAGGATCACCCCGCCCTGGATGGCGCTGACCTGGCCGTAATGCCGCGTCATGCCCAGCCCGCGCATCCGCGCCGCGATGGCCTGCATTTTATCCATTCCGAGCTCCGCTTTTTTCGCGCAGGGCCTGCGCCTCGAAAGGGTTTCTAAACCTATTGGGGTTAAGACCGGGTTTATCGGAACAGAGGAGATGCCTCGATGTTTGACCGGATCGAAACCCTGCGGATGGCCGGCGCGCTGACCGCACATGCGGCGGAACGGCAGAAGCTGATCGCCCGGAACGTGGCCAATGCGGACACGCCCGGCTTTCGCTCGCGCGATCTGGCCGGATTCGCCGAAACCTATCGCTCGCAGCCCGCGGCCGAAATGCGCGCCTCGCGTCCGGGCCATGTCACCGGGGTCAGCTGGGGCAGCGGCGCCGAGCGGGCGCTGGACGCCGGCGGCGAGCCGGCGCCGAACGGCAATACCGTCTCGATCGAGGACGAGATGTTCCGCAGCGCCGCGGCCAAGCGGGAATTCGACATCTCGCTGGCGGTGACGAAATCCTCGCTGTCGCTCTTGCGCACCAGCATCGGCCGGCGCGGCTAGGGGGACGAGCGATGACCGAACCGCTTTCCGCCGTCGAACTGGCCGTCTCGGGGATGAAATCGCAATCCGTGCGGCTGCGCCATATCTCGGAAAACATCGCCAATGCCGACACGCCCGGCTATCGCCGCAAGACGGTGGCCTTCCAGGAGCAGATGGATTTCGGCCGTCCGACCGGCGCCGTGGCCCCGGGCCCGACGCGGCTGGACCGGCGCGACCTGCCCGAGATCTATGATCCCGCACATCCGATGGCCAATGACGAAGGCTATTACGCCGGCTCGAACGTCGACCTGGTGGTCGAGATCGCCGATTCCAAGGAGGCCAGCCGCAGCTATGAGGCCAACCTTCGTGTCTTTGAACAATCCCGGCAGATGGGCAGCTCGCTGCTGGATCTGATCCGCCGTTAAGGGGTATCGCCATGATTTCTTCGACAATTGCCGCCACCGCCTATGACCGCGCCCGCAATGCCGTGGCCCCGGCCGAGGGCCTGCCGCAGGGCGTGACCAATGCCGCCGCGGATTTCGCCAAGGTCATGGATCAGGTGGACATCGCCGCCACCGGCACCATGACCGGCAAGACCGACACGCATGAGCTGGTGCAAAGCATCGCCCAGGCCGAGATCGCGCTGGAAACAGTGGTCGCCATCCGCGACAAGGTGGTCGAGGCCTACCAGGAAATCCTGCGGATGCCGGTCTGAGGTCGAGCGATGGACGAGAACCTGATCTTCGACCTGACCCGGCAGGCGCTGTGGATCGCGGTGCGCATGTCGGCGCCCCTGCTGATCGTGGCGCTGGTCGCCGGGGTGGTGATCGGCCTGTTCCAGGCGCTGACCTCGATCCAGGAGATGACGCTGACCTTCGTGCCGAAGATCGGGCTGATGCTGGTGGTGTTCTGGGTCAGCATGAGCTTCATGACGGCAACCCTGGCGAGCTTCTTCACCGACCAGATCCTGCCGCAGATCGCGGGGTCATAGGCCATGGACAACGCGATCTATGCCGCCCTGACCCGCCAGTCCGGCCTGATGCGCGAAATGCGCAGCGTGGCCAACAACATCGCCAATGCCAACACCACCGGCTTCCGGCGCGAGGGCGTGGTGTTCTCGGAATACATGGTGCCGCTGGACCGGCAGGGCGAGACCCTGGCCATGGCCAATGGCCGCGGCCGCATGGTCGACCTGCGCCCGGGCGGCATGACCCAGACCAACGGCCAATACGACCTGGCATTGGAGGGCGACGGCTTCCTGATGGTGCAGACGCCGCAGGGCAACCGCCTGACCCGGGCCGGCGCCTTCATGACCAATGCCGAGGGCGAGCTGGTGAACGGCGACGGCTACCAGCTGCTGGACGACGGCCAGGCGCCGATCGTGATCCCGGCCGGGGTGCGCAGCGTCGGCATCGGCACGGACGGCACCGTCTCGGCCGACGGCAACCCGGTCGGCCGCGTCGGCATCTTCGCCAGCCCCGACCCCGCGAAGCTGCAGCACGAGGCCGGCACGCTCTTCGACCCCGGCGGCGCCGTCGAGCCGCTGGAGGAAGCCAGGCTGCGCCAGGGCTTCCTCGAGGATTCCAACGTCGATCCGGTGCTGGAGCTGTCGCGCATGATCGAGGTCCAGCGCGCCTATGAGCTGGGCCAGAGCTTCCTCGACCAGGAAGACCAGCGCATCCGCCTGACCATCACCTCGCTGACCCGCTGAAAGGACAGACCATGAGAGCACTTCAGATCGCGGCAACCGGGATGAGCGCGCAGCAGATGCGCGTCGAGGTCATCTCGAACAACCTCGCGAATATGTCGACGACCGGCTACAACCCGCGCCGGGCGGAATTCGCCGACCTGCAATACCAGCAGGCCACCCGCCCCGGCACCCTGACCGCCACCAATGGCGCCATGGTCCCGGCCGGGGTGCAGCTGGGCCTGGGCGTGCGCCCGGCCAGCGTCACGGTGATGCTGGGCCAGGGTCCGCTGAGCCAGACCAATGGCGACCTGGACGTGGCCGTGGACGGCACCGGCTATCTCGAGGTGACGCTGCCCTCGGGCATCTCGGCCTATACCCGCGACGGCAGCCTGAAACGCTCGGCCGAAGGCCAGGTCGTGACCTCCGAGGGCTATCCGCTGGTCCCCGACATCACCATCCCCGAGGATGCGCGCAGCATCTCGATCAACACCAATGGCGAGGTCTTCGCCTATTTCGACGACCGCGTCGAACCCGAGAACCTGGGCCAGATCACCCTGGCGAGCTTCATCAACGAAAAGGGTCTCGAGGCCAGCGGCTCGAACCTGTTCCTGGAAACCGTCGCCTCGGGTCCGCCGCGCGTCGCCACGCCGGGGCAAGAGGGGCTTGGCACGCTGCGCGGCGGCTTCCTGGAGGAAAGCGCCGTGGATCCGGTGCGCGAGATCGCCGAGCTGATCAAGGCGCAGCGTGGTTACGAGCTGAACTCCAAGGTCATCACCGCCGCCGACCAGATGCTGGGCACCACGGTGCAGGTGCGGTGATGCGATACCTTGCCCTGTTGCTTCTGGCCCTGCCGCAGCCCGGCCTTGCCGGCGCGCTGCTCGCGACCCGCACCCTGCCCGCCGGCACGGTGATCTCGGCCGAGGATGTCACGCTTTCGACCGAGGCCGAGGGCATCGCGCCGGATGTCTCGCAGGTGGTCGGCCTGCAATTGCGGGCGATGGTCTATCAGGGGCGCAGGATCGACCCCTCGCAGCTGTCCGCCCCGACCCTGGTCGACCGCAACCAGATCGTCACCCTTGCCTATGAACGCTCTGCCCTGCGGATCGAGGCCGAGGGCCGCGCCCTGTCCGCCGGCAGCGCCGGGCAGGTCATCCGCGTCATGAACAGCGCATCGCGCGTCACCGTTTCCGGGCGCGTCGCCCCGGACGGCACCGTGATCGTCATGCAGAACTGAAGGATCCAGCCATGACCACCTCCATGCCATCGCGCCCCGTCCTGTTGCTTGGCGCGGCCAGCATCGCCCTTTCGCTGACGGCCTGCGGCCGGGTCGCGCAGGTCGGCCAGGTGCCGGACATGACCCAGCCCGAAAGCAGCGTCGAATTCCAGGCCATGACCTCGCAGGGCTATGGCTCGCAGGAGCTGCCCGACCGCATGGACAGCAGCGCATCGCTGTGGACCACCTCGCAGAACTCGCTGGTGGCGGACCGGCGCGCCGCCAACCGCGGCGACATCCTGACCGTGGTGATCGAGATCGACGACCGGGCCGAGATCCAGAACAGCTCGGGTCGCAGCCGCAGCTCGGCCGACAAGGTCAGCATTCCCGGCATGGCCGGCCTGCCGCAGCGCATCGACAAGATCCTGCCCGAGGGCGCCAGCATGGACGAGCTTGCCGAAGCCAAGGCCTCGTCCAGCTACAAGGGCAGCGGCAATATCTCGCGCCGGGACAAGATGACGCTGCGCGTCGCCGCCACGGTCGTCGAGCGCCTGCCGAACGGCGTCCTGCGCATCCAGGGCACGCAAGAGGTGCGGGTGAACTACGAGATCCGCGAGCTGACGGTCAGCGGCTTCGTGCGCCCCTCGGACATCGGCCGGCGCAACGAGATCTCGTATGACCGGATCGCCGGGGCGCGGATCTCCTATGGCGGGCGCGGCCAGATCAGCGACGTGCAGCAGCCGCGCTATGGCCAGCAGATCGCCGATATCGTGCTTCCCTATTGAGGCTGTCGCTCGTGAAGAAGATCGTTCTTTTGCTTGTTCCCCTGCTGGCCTTCATCGCCGGCGCCTTCGGCGGCGACATGCTGCAGGCCGGCAGGAAACCCGACAGCGCCCAGGCCGCCGGCGACGAGAACCATGAAACCGCCGAGCCGGCCAAGGCCGAACCCGAGCTCGCCGCAGAGAGCCATGACGCGCCCGCGGCCGATGCAGGCCATGGCGACGCCGGCCACGGCGAGGCCGCCGAGGGCGAGGGCGAGGGCCAGCTCGACTGGTTCAAATTCCCCAGCGAGTTCTTCGTCCCGATCCTGCGCAACGGCACGCCCACGGCGATCATGGTCCTGACACTGACGGTCGAGATGCCCTCCTCGGCGCGCCCGCGCATCGAGGCGCAGGAACACCGCCTGCGCGATGCGCTGCTGAATGCCTTGCTGATCGAGGCCAACACCGGCGGCTTCGACGGCAACTTCACCGCCGACCCGGCGCAGCAGCGACTGCGCGGGGCGCTTCTGGCGGCCGCCCAGGCGGCGGCCGGCAGCGACGTGCAGCGCATTCTGATCGAGGACATCGGCCGGCAAGAACAATAGCCGGACGTGGCAAGCCGGTTCACCCGCGGCGCGCCGCCGCCCCCCCGCAGGCTGCCCGGGCTCTCGCCAACAGGCGGCAGGCCCTTCGCCGACGGTCTAGCGCCGGCCGTCCATGCGGGTGAAATCCATCACGCTGCCCTCGCCCGGGCGCAATTGCGACCAGTCATCGATCTGGAAATCCACCACCAGCGTCGCGGCGGTCGGATAGCGGCGAAAGTCCGGGTCCAGCGGCGCCCGCGCCGGCAGGGTGGCGGCGAATTCGGCGATGCCGGGGTTGTGGCCGATCATCATCACCGTCGGCGCCGAAGCCGTGCGCAGGATCGCCAGCATCTTCTCGGGCGTCGCCTGATAAAGCCCCGGCTCGTAGCGGATATGCGGCCGCACCTCCAGCGGCGCCAGCGCGATGCGCGACCAGGTCTCGCGCGTGCGCTCGGCGGTCGAGCACAGCACTTCCTCGGGCTCGTAGCCGCGGCTGGCCAGCCAGTCGCCCAGCTCGCGGGCCGAGCGGCAGCCGCGGTCGTTCAGCGGCCGGTCGTGGTCCGGCTGCGCCGGATCATCCCAGGAGGATTTCGCGTGCCGGGTCAGGATCAGGCGACAGTGTCCGAGAGGGGTCATCGAATTGCCTTTTCGGCCATGCGGTTAAGTTTGCGCAACGGACCCCGAGCCTGCCACAGCTGCCGGCGCGCCGGCAAGCACTCTCTTGGCCCGCCCGCGCCTAGAGTTCGCTGTCGCCCTGACGCAAGCCGCGGGGCTTGACCCGCGGTTCGGTCGAGCGGATCAGCGAACCGGCGCCATGTTCGGTGAAAAGCTCCAGAAGCGAGGCATTGGGCACCCGCCCGTCCAGGATCACCACGGCGCGCACCCCCTCGTCGAGCGCCTTCAGCGCCGTCTCGGTCTTGGGGATCATGCCGCCGGCGATGGTGCCGTCGGCGATCATGGCGCGGACCTGGTCGGGGTGGATCTGGGTCAGAACCTCGCCCGAGGCATCCTTGACGCCCGAGACATCGGTCAAGAGCAGCAGCCGGTCGGCCTTCAGGGCGCCGGCGATGGCGCCGGCGGCGGTGTCGCCGTTGACGTTGAAGGTCTCGTTATCCTCCATCCCGGTCGCCACCGGGGCGATGACCGGGATCAGCCCGGCGTTGTAGAGGTCGCGGATGATCTGCACGTTCATCTCGACCGGGCGGCCGACGAAGCCCAGCTCGGGGTCGTCCGGCTCGCAGACCATCAGGTCGTCGTCCTTGCCCGAGATGCCGACCGCGCGGCCGCCGGCGTCGTTGATCGCCTGCACGATGCGCTTGTTCACGAGGCCCGACAGCACCATCTCGACCACCTCGACCGTCTCGCGGGTGGTGACGCGCTTGCCGCGCACGAAATGGCTCTCGATGCCCAGCTTCTTGAGCAGCTCGTTGATCATCGGGCCGCCGCCGTGGCAGACGACCGGATGGATGCCCACCTGTTTCATCAGCACCATGTCGCGGGCGAATTCGGCCATGGCCTCGTCGTCGCCCATGGCATTGCCGCCGAATTTCACCACCACCACCGCGCCAGAATAGCGCTGCATATAGGGCAGCGCTTCCGAAAGGGTGCGGGCGGTGGCGATCCAGTCACGGTTCATGTTCTGCGTTCTCATCCAAAGGCCCCTGTTCGTCGGGCGCAGCCTAGGGCGCCGGCGCCGCCCCGTCCAGACCGCTAGTCCAGACCGGCGATGATGCTGCGCAGCGTGGCGATGCCCTGCCCCTTGTCCGAACTTGTGATCACAAGCTCGGGATAGGCGGCCGGATGCTTCTGCAGCGCTTCCTGCACCTGGGCGACGGTGGCCTGCATGGCCTGCGGGCCGATCTTGTCGCCCTTGGTCAGCACCACCTGGAAGGGCACGGCCGAGCGGTCGAGCAGCTTCATGATCTCGTGATCGACATCCTTCACGCCATGGCGCGAATCGATCAGCGCGAAGGCGCGGCGCAGCGTCGGCCGGCCCGAGAGATAGGCTTTCAGCAGCGCCTGCCATTTCGCCACCACCGCGACCGGCGCCTTGGCGAAGCCATAGCCCGGCAGGTCGACCAGATAGGCCTGATCGCCCAGGGTGAAATAGTTGATTTCCTGCGTGCGTCCCGGGGTGTTCGAGGCGCGTGCCAGGCCGTTTCGCCCGGTCAGGGCGTTGATCAGGCTGGATTTTCCGACATTCGAGCGGCCAGCGAAGCAGACCTCGGGCCGGTCGGCGGGCGGCAATCCGTCCATGGCGACGACGCCCTTGAGGAAATCGACCGGGCCGGCGAACAGCTTGCGGGCGGCCTCGGCCACCTCGGGATCGGGCTCGGGGGCGACGGGAAAGGCGACCTTCATGCGCGCACCTCATCGCCCAGGGCGATCTCGCCGCCGGTGACCACCTCGGCATAGATGCCGAAATCGGAATGGCCGAACTGCGCGGCCAGCGCCTCGGGCATGTCCAGGTCGATCCGGCCGGTGGCCGTGTCGGCGCTGGTCGCGGCGCAGCGGCCGATGGTCTCGGTCACCCGCAGCTCCAGGCCGCCGACGGTCAGGACATGGCCGATCAGCTCGCGTTCGGCGTAAGGCGCCCAGCCGTCGAGCCACAGGTTCGCGCGCCAGCGCTCGACGCCCAGCGGCTGGCCCAGCCGCGATTCCAGGTCGGCCAGGCTCGAGAGCGACAGGATCGAGATCCAGGGCTGGCTGACATCGGTCCAGCCGGTCGGGCCCTGCACCAGCCGGGTCGGCGACGGCCTGTCCCCGGGCCAGAGCGGACGGATCCAGTCCACCAGCCGCTGGCCCTCGGTTTCCGGGTCGAAGGCCAGGTCGGGCAGGTCGGGATGGCGCAGGCGGATCGGTCCGCCCGGCGCGCCCTCGCCCCAGCCACCCTGCACCGCCTGCAGCCCGGCAGCGGCCGCGCCGCGCAGGAAGCAGGACTTCGGCAGCCAGCGTTCGGGGCGTGCGCCCCCGCCGGCGTGGCGTTCGCCGCCCTCGGTCAGCAGCGCCCAGAGCCGATCGCCCGGCAGGCGCCGCGCTGCATCCAGACGGGTGCGGGCGATGTCCTCGCCGCCGATCGACTTGATCGGGTGACGCCGGATCCGGGCGATGCGGGCGATCATTTGCCGCCTTTTTCCTTGGGCTTGGCCTCGGCCTTGCCGCGCGCGGGCAGGCTGGAGCGGATGTTGCCGAACAGGTCGGGCCGGTGGCCGTGCATCGACATGATCGTGTACTGCTGGATGATGGTGATGGTGTTGTTGGTGATCCAGTACAGCACCAGGCCCGAGGCGAAGCCGCCCAGCATGAACATGAAGATCCAGGGCATCCAGGCGAAGATCATCTTCTGCGCCGGATCGGCCGGGGCCGGGTTCAGCCGCTGCTGCATCCACATCGAGATGCCCAGCACGATGGCCAGCGCCGGCAGGGTGAAGCTGTGCAGGAAGCTGCCCTGGCCCGGCGTCGCCCAGGGCAGAAGGCCGAACAGGTTCCACAGGCTGGACGGGTCCGGCGCCGACAGGTCGCGGATCCAGCCCAGCCAGGGCGCGTGCCGCAGCTCGATGGTGACGAAGATCACCTTGTAGAGCGAGAAGAAGATCGGGATCTGCAACAGCACCGGCAAACAGCCCGCGGCGGGGTTCACCTTCTCGCGCTTGTAGAGCTCCATCACCTCTTTCTGGTATTTCATCCGGTCGTCGCCGGTGCGCTCTTTCAACGCCTCCATCTGCGGCTGCAGCTCCTTCATCTTGGCCATCGAGATGTAGGATTTGCGCGCCAGCGGAAAGACCAGCAGCTTGAGGATGAACGTCAGGCCGATGATCGACCAGCCCATGTTGCCGATGAAGCCGTGCAGCCAGTGCAGCAGGCGGAAGATCGGCTTGGTCAGGAAATAGAACCAGCCCCAGTCGATGGAATCGACGAAACGGTCGATGCCGGGGGCCTGCTGGTAGCCGTTGATCGTCTCCCAGACCTTGGCGCCGGCGAAGAGATAGCTGGACGAGGTGCCGGTCGCGCCCGGTGCCACGGTCTGCATCGGCATCCGGGTCTCGGTCTGGTAGATGTCGGCGCCGGGGGCGTATTTCACCACGGCGGTGAAGGCGTTGCCCGGCGCGGGCGCCAGCGTGGTCATCCAGTATTTGTCGGTGAAGCCGACCCAGCCGTTCTCCTGGACCTCGATCAGCTGCGCCGGGCCTTCGCCGGCCATGGGCGCCAGGTCGGGCAGGTTCTTGTATTTCTCTTCGAGCAGCTTGCCGTCGGTCATGCCGACGACGCCCTCGTGCAGGACGAAGAAGTTCTGGGTGTCGGGCTTGCCGTGGCGGGCGAGAATGCCATAGGGCGCGGCGGCGAAGGGCGCGGTGCCGGTGTTCTCGACCGATTGGGTCACGGTGAACAGGAACTTGTCGTCAAGCTCATAGACGCGGCGGAAGATCTGCCCGGCGCCATTGTCCCAAGCCAGCGTGACCGGCCGGCCCGGCGCCAGGGTGGTGCCGCTTTCGACCTGCCACAGCGTCGCCGGTCCGGGCACCAAGGCGGGGTCGGTACCGGGGCCGGGCATCCAGCCATAGACCGCGTAATAGGGCTTCTGCACCGCCGGTTGCAGGTCGCCGCCGGGGGCGACCGGGCTGCCCTCGGCCTTCAGCGCGGGCATGGTCGTGGGCGACAGCAGCCGGACGAAGGGGGAATTCGGGTCCAGCGTCTCGTGATAGCCGGTCAGCTCCAGATCGTCGATCCGGCCCCCGGCCAGCGAGATCGAGCCGGCGAGCGAGGGGGATTCGATCCTGAGCCGCTGGGCCTGGGCCGAGGGATCGCTGCTGGCCGCGTCGGCGGCCAGCGCCGGGGCGGCGCCTTGGGTGCTGCCGGCCGGCGCGGCCGGGGCGCCGGGCTGCGCCGCGCCATCCTGGGCCGCACCGCTCTGGGCCGAGCTTTGCGCCGGCTCCTGCGCCGGGGGCGCGGGCTCGGGGGCGAAAAAGATCGACCAGACGAGCATGACGAGGGCCGAAAGCACCATCGCCAGGATGAGGTTGCGATTGTTGTCTTGCATTCCGGACCAGCCCTTCGTCTTGACCCCAGCCAGAGGGTTCGGGCCGCTTCAACAGAAGCGACCGGCAAAGGTCAAGGGAATTTGCCCGAAACCGCCGGAACGCGGCCCTTGGGCAGAGCCCGCGGGCGGCGCCCGGACGCACGCGACAGGGTCGGCCTTGGCCTGGATCGCTTGCGTCGGATGGGACGCCGGACCGGCTGAGCGAGCGTGGCAACGCGGAAGGTGGGGCGAAGCCGGCGAGAGCACTTGCCGCCGGATGCTCCAAGGCGCGGCACGCGCAAGAAAGATGCATCGGAACGCGACCCATCCGCAGATCCAGCGGACGGCCCCGACCGCATGGCGATAGGGGGCCACTCCGGCCCGGGTCGCGTTCATCGGATCGCTCAAGCGAGCATGGCAACGCGGAAGGTGGGGGCGAAGCCGGCGAGAGCGTTTGCCGCCGGATGCTCGATCCGCGGCACGCGCAAGAAAGATGCACCGGAACGCGAGCCATCGGCAAATCCAGCGGACGGCACCTGACCGCATGGCGATAGGAGGTCAACTCCGGCCCGGATCGCGTGCATCGGATCGCGACGCCGGATCGACTGAACGAGCGCGGCGGCGCAGAGGTGGGGGTCCCGGCGGCCGAGGCCGGCGAGAGAGCGCCTGCCACCGCTGGTCGGCAGCGGCACGCAGGAAAAGATGCGAGGGAGCGTGACTCTTTGGTCAACGAGCATGACCACCTTCCTTGAGGCACAGGGACTTTTCTGCTGCACCCCAAGCAGCGAGATCTGCGCGTCCCGGCTGATCCCGCAGCGTATTCCGGGGTTACAGGAAAGATCCGCCCCTGAGCCGGTGGCTGCAGGCGATGATCGAATCGGCCCGAACGGCCGAACTTCGGGCCGGCGCGGCAGGCAAACGCTCCGGCTGGCGTGCCGACCTGAGCGGGCCGGAGCAACGCGACGAAAAGAGGCATTCAGCCCCTGCGGCGCAGGTCGAAGGCCAGCGGCAGCGAGCGGCCGTGCTCCAGCAGGAAATCATCGACCTCAGCTGCCGGCATCGGCGGCGCCACCGCCGGTCCCTGCACGGCGGCAAAGCCGATCTGGGCCAGGAAGGCCTTCTCGTCCTGCGTCGCCACCCCGTCGGCCAGGGTCGCCAGCCGCAGATGCTCGGCCAGGGCCAGGATGGCCAGGATCATGCGCTGCTGGTCGGCGCGGCGGTCGCAATCGGCGACGAATTCGCGGCCGATGCGAACGCGGCCGACACCGAAGCGGCGCAGGTCGCCAAGACCGGCGCTGCCGGTGCCGAACTCCCCCAGCGCCAGCGCGCAGCCCGCCGCTGCCAGCCGGTGCAGGCAGGCCGTCACCGGCACCCGGCCGCCGCTGCGGCCGATCGGTTCGCAAAGCTCGATTTCCAGCCGGCCGGGCAACAGGTCGTGGCGGTCCAGCTCCCACAGGATCGAGTCGGCCAGCAGCGGATCGGCCAGCATCCGGTCCGAAAACGGCAGCGTCAGGCGCGGCACCCCCGCGCCCATGCGGTCCCAGCCCTTCAGGCAATCCAGCGCCTGGCGCAGGACATGGGTCGCGACATGGCTCAGTGTCTCGTCGTCGAGCCGGGGCTCGATCTCGTCGAGGTCGCGGCTTTCCGCATTGTCCATGCGCAGCCGCGTCAGCACGCGCAGCCCCAGCACCGCGCCGGTGTCGCAGCAGATCTGCGGCTGGAACAGCAGGCCGATGCGGTCCAGCGTCAGCGCCGGCGCGGAGGGTGGCGCGGGCTCGGCGCCCGGCACCGGCATCTCGACGAACCGCAGCTGGCCGGCCGGCGACAGCGGGTCGCAGCCCTGCAACGCCGCGCGGCCATGGGCGTAAAGCGCCGCCGGATCGGCCTCGCCGGTCTCGTCACCGACGATGACCGCATTCACCACCGGGCAGATGCGCAGGTCGGGCAGTTCGACCCCCCGGCCGCAGATCGCCTGCAACCGGGCCAGAAGCCCGGGCACGGCCTGCTGGCGACCGATGGCGAACAGGCCCAGCACCTCGGCCGAGCCGGGGCTGCGCAGCTGCGGCAGCAGCCGCATCTCGGCCACCAGCCGGCGGGTCAGCTGGTCCAGCAGTTGCTCCATGACCTGCGGGCCAAGGCCGCCGCGCAGCGTATCGACATTCTCGAGCCGCAGCACCAGGGCCAGCCGGGTCCGATGCGGTGTCCCGCCCTCGCCCTTGACCAACCGTGCCAGACGCGCCGCCGCCGCCCCGATTCCGTAAGCCATTCGCCAGTCCCGAATCTTGTTCTCCAGGGAGCAGTCTAGGCCGCGAAGTTTTTCGTTCGGTTAATGTTCGCGCAGCCGCGGCACGTCTTTTTCATTAAAATCCGATATATCGGGGCTCAGCGCGGTGAAATCGAACAGCGCCGGATCCGGCAGATGCGAGGGGCGCACGTTCATCAGCGCCCGGAACATCACCTGCCGCCGGCCGGGGCTGCGCGTCTCCCATTCATCCAGCAGCTTCTTCACCTGCATGCGCTGCAGCCCCTCCTGGCTGCCGCAAAGGTCGCAGGGGATCACCGGATAGTTCATGGCGCGGGCGAAACGCTCGCAATCGGCCTCGGCCACGAAGGCTAGCGGGCGCAGCACGTTCAGGTCGCCCTCTTCGTTCAGAAGTTTCGGCGGCATCGAGGCCAGCCTTCCGCCGTGGAACAGGTTCATGAAGAAGGTCTCGAGGATGTCGTCGCGGTGATGGCCCAGCACCACGGCCTGGCAGCCCTCTTCGCGCGCAATCCGATACAGATTGCCGCGCCGCAGCCGCGAGCAAAGCGCGCAATAGGTCCGCCCCGCCGGCACCTTTTCCTTCACGATGGAATAGGTGTCCTGGTATTCGATGCGATGCGCGACCTGGCGGTCGGTTAGGAATTCGGGCAGCACCGTGGCCGGAAAGCCGGGCTGGCCCTGGTCGAGGTTGCAGGCCAGCAGTTCGACCGGCAAAAGCCCGCGCCATTTCAGCTCGTGCAGCACCGCAAGCAGCGTATAGCTGTCCTTGCCGCCCGAAAGGCAGACCAGCCAGCGGTCGCCGGGGCGGATCATGTCATAGGTCTCGATGGCGGCGCGGGTTTCGCGCACCAGGCGCTTTCTCAGCTTGCGGAACTCGGTCGAGGACGGGGCGCCGCGAAACAGCGGGTGGATGTCCTCGGGGCCGTCGAAAGCCTCGGTCTCGTCGGAGATCTGGTCCCGCATGATGTCCTCGTCGCGCCTTGGCGCCTTGAATAGCATGAAACCGCCGCGGGGTCAGTCCCGCGGTTGCGCCCCCGCCCGCGGTTGCGCCCCCGGCACCGGGTCGAAGCCGTGCCCGCCCCAAGGATGGCAGCGGCAGATGCGCCGCGCGGCCAGGAAGCCGCCCTTGATGCCGCCGTGCCGCTCCAGCGCCTCGAGCGCATAGGCCGAGCAGGTGGGCTGGAAGCGGCAGCCATGCCCGACCCAAGGGCTGGCGACCAGGCGATAGCCGCGCACCGGCAGCGCCAGCAGCCGCGCCAGCGGGGTCATTTGCCGTGCACCCGCGCCAGCGCGGAGGCCAGATCGGCGCGCAGCTCGGCGAAATCGCGGCTGACCGTGGCGCCGGGACGCCCGACCAGCACGTAATCCCAACCCGGACGGGCGACGCCCGGCATGACCTCGCGCGCCAGCGCCCGCAGCCGACGCTTGGCGCGGTTGCGGGTCACGGCATTGCCGATCTTCTTGGAACAGGTGAAGCCGATGCGGACCCCCTGCCCCGCCTCGTCCACCTCGCGGCGGCGGGCCTGCAGCAGGAAGCCCGACATGCCCTGGCGGCGGGCCGAGGCCGCGCGCAGGAAATCCGCCCGCTTGCGCAGCACCTCGATCGCGAAAACACCAGAAGCCGCCCTGTCCGGGGTCGCATCGGCGACGGTCCGGCCAGCGGCGGCGACTTCGTGGGTGCTGTCCATCAGGGAAAGCCTGCGCCTTGCGGCGTCAGGGCTTACGCGCTGAGCGACTTGCGGCCCTTGGCGCGGCGGGCGTTAAGCACGCGGCGGCCGCCTTTGGTCGCCATGCGCGCGCGGAAGCCGTGGCGACGGGCGCGAACCAGGTTCGACGGCTGGTAGGTGCGTTTCGACATCTTTCAACTCCGGGTCAGGGCGTGTCAGGGTATGGGCAGCCGGCCCACGCAGGACGCGCCGGTCATTCGAGGCCCGCTGGATAGTCGCCCCCGCCCGCCAAGTCAACCACAATAGCGGCATTTTCGGCGCGCTCCCGCCGCGGGCACCGGCCGATGGAACCCGGGCAATGTCACGCATGTTTGAACTGCACGGCCTTTGCCATTATGTGAAGCAGCGAGCGCCGAGACGAGGGGAAACGCGAAACCTGCCATGGCCCTGAACACGCTTTCCGGCCGATTCGCCCTGCTGACGGGCATTTTCGTGCTGCTGGCCGAATTGCTGATCCTGCTGCCCTCGCTTGCGAACTACCGGCTGGATTTCCTGGAATCGCGCCTGGAGCGGGCGCAGATCGCCAGCCTCGCGCTGCTGGCGACCGACGAATCGCTGGCCTCGGACCTGGAATCCGAGCTGCTGGAAAACGCCGGCGTCTTCAACGTGGTGCTGCGCCGGAACGACGTGCGCCAGCTGGTACTGTCCTCGCCGATCCCGGGGCCGATCTCGGCCACCTACGACCTGCGCGAACAGCCGTTCTGGAACTCGGCGCGCGATGCGCTGGCCCAGCTCTTCGATCCGCAGAACAAGGTGATCCGCATCATCGGCGCCCCGGTCAACCAGGCCGGCCAGCTGATCGAGATCACCATGGACACGGCCCGGCTGCGCACCGAGATGATCGATTACGGGTTGCGGCTGCTGGCGATCTCGGCCGCCTTCTCGATCCTGACGGCGCTGCTTCTGAACATCGCGGCGCAGCGGCTGCTTCTGGTGCCGATCCGGCGCGTCATCAGCCACATGACCGCCTATGCCGGCGCGCCCGAGGACGCCCGCGCCATCATCACCCCCACCGCCCGCCTGGCCGAGCTGAACGAGGCCGAGACGGCGCTGGCCGCCATGCAGCGCACCGTGACCTCGGCCCTGAAGCAGAAGGACCGGCTGGCGCAGCTGGGCCAGGCGGTGGCGCGCATCAGCCACGACCTGCGCAACATCCTGACCACGGCGCAGATCTTTGCCGACCGGCTGGAGACCAGCGCCGACCCCGCCGTGCGCCGCGCGGCACCCAAGCTGGTCAACTCGATCAGCCGCGCCGTGAACCTGTGCGAGACCACGCTGGCCTTCGGCAAGGCCGAGGAGCCGGCGCCATCGCTGTCGCGCTTCAACCTTTCCGCGCTGGTGACCGAGGTGACCGAGGGCGAGGCGCTGGCCGCCGACCGGCTGGACGGGGCCGAGCCGATCGAGTTCCTGACCGACGTGCCGCCCGGCCTGTCGGTCAGGGCCGACCGCGACCAGCTGTTCCGGGTGCTGTCGAACCTGGTGCGCAACGCCCGCCAGGCCATCGAGGCGACGCGCCAGCCCGGCACCATCGAGATCGGCGCCGGCGAGGACGAACAGGAATGGTGGATCCGCATCGGCGACACCGGCCCCGGCCTGCCGAAGAAGGCGCGCGACTTCCTGTTCCAGCCCTTCTCGGGCGGCTCGCGCAAGGGCGGCACCGGGCTGGGGCTGGCCATCGCCGCCGATCTGGTGCGCAACCACGGCGGCCGGCTGGAACTTCTGCGCAGCGACGAGGACGGCACCCAGTTCATCCTGCACCTGCCGCGCGAGCTGGCGATTCCGGTGTCGCGGGCGGAAATCGCCTGAAAACACGGGCATTCGCGGGGGTGCGGAAAAAGATTTCCGAAAAGGCGATTTTGGCCTTGCACCCCCCCGGAGCTATCTCTAGATAACCGCCTCACAGCGGACCCGTAGCTCAGCTGGATAGAGCACCAGACTACGAATCTGGGGGTCGGGCGTTCGAATCGCTCCGGGTCCGCCATTTATCCAGATAAATCATTGTTGTTATTTATCTTTCTGGAAGCGGTTGAAATTCACCCGCACAACAACCCCACATCTTCAGAATACCTGGAAGGCACTGATAGCGACAGGATCTGACGCCCGACCGAAGCCGGCTCGGTGGTATCAGGCGACGAGCGCGGGCCTCGGCCAGAAGGGGTGGTCAGGGCGAGAAAGCTCACTGTCCCCGCGCGCCATATAAGCGATCACTTTGGCGATGGAGTCGCGGGGGCTTTCGCTGGGCATTTCCATCATCCGGTCCTCCATCTCGATCCGCCGGTGCCACTCGCGTTCCATGCGTCAACTCTCGCCATCGCCCCGCTCGATCAGGCGGATTGCCTTGGTGTCGGTCGGGGCAGCGCCCAGGCGGCGGAAGCGATAGAGCTTGATCCAGCCCGGCTTGGCCACTTCGTCGCGCACGGCATAGAGCGTTTGCAGATCCGCGATCGGACCGCCGCGACGGAAATTCCCGAAGGCAATCGGCGTGTTGCCGGCTTCTACAGCGGCCTTTCTTCGGCGATCTCGACCGGATAGCCCAGCAGCGTGGCGGGCTGCGTGCGAAGCGTGACATCCTGAAGAAGCTGCGGCTTTTCCCGCGCGCAAGGCGATATGAGGTTCGCCCTCATCGCCGAACACGCCACATCGGCCGGTCAGCTGGCTGGCGAGGTTCCGGAGGCTTCGCGGTCCGGCTTCCACGCCTAGCTCAGGCATTTGGTTTGATACCTGTGGCGCCTCTGGAACCGATGCAGACATTTCTGGACGCGGCTGAAGGCGCGTCGGGGCGATGCGGGCATCCGTGCCCTGAGCCCCGCCGATGCAAAAGCCGCTCTTGAAGCCCATCTCGCAGCCGTAGGGCTTAAGGGCAAGCGCGAGGGAATGCGAATGGCGGCAGAAATTGCTGCGGTAAAGCCGCGTAAAGGCGGTAGACCATTATCAGGCCCTCACCATGCTGGAATCAGGGATGGCCGCAATGAAGCATCGCGCCTATAACCCCATCCTGCGCATCGCGAAAGCGGCGGGGGTGGCCGGCGTGACACCGAACTTCCTGCGGCACAACCGCCGCAACGCACATGGCCCGCGCCGGCGTGCCGCTGTGGAAGATCGCCAAGGTGCTGGAATCGGGGCCGTCACGTTCGGTTTTCTTTGCGTCCCGATGGACGCGCAAAAGCTCTTTTGGTTCGTGGCCGTGTCTTATGGCGCCCCCGCCCTCCTGAGCGTCGTTTGATGGCTGCGCCCAAAACAGCGCCCAAATGCTGTATGTCAGACGCCAGAAAAGGCCGCATCATCAGGGAACTTTATAGTTCATTTTCAGATTCTTGTGAATGGTGACCCCGACAGGATTTGAACCTGTAACCTGCCCCTTAGGTCGTGTTGACAAAAGGGATTCCTCTGGCAGTCGTCCTATGATTCAAGCTCATCTCTACGTGGGAGATGAACTTGGCACGCAACCTGATATCCGACGATGAGTGGACCTTCTTCGAGGGCTTCATTCGTGCCGTCCGGCACCCTAACGGGCGGAAACCTGCGGACCATCGTCTTGTTCTGAATGGTATATTCTGGATCGCAAGGACTGGTGCGCCATGGCGCGATCTGCCCGAAGAGTTTGGCAAGTGGTCCTCGGTCTACCGTCAGTTCCGCCGCTGGACTTTGGCGGGACTGTGGGAGGATATCCTGGATGCGCTGAACCACGCTGGGATCGCGCCAGACAAGCTCCAGATGGTTGATAGCACTGTGATCCGCGCCCATCATCATGCGGCGGGCGCAAAAGGGGGACTCCGAAAGAGGCTCTTGGCCGTTCGAGAGGCGGCTTCTCGACCAAGATCCATCTCCGCGTCAACGGCGCAGGCCTCCCGATGAGGACCGAGATCACGCCGGGGCAGGATTCCGACTACACCGGCTATGATATGGTGATGGCCGACAACCTGCCGCAACCAGCAGTTCTGGTCGCCGACAGGGGCTATGACTCTGATAAAATTCGGGAAGACATCGAGAGCCGCAACGCCCTGCCCATGATACCGATGCGAAGGAACCGAAGGGTGCGCAAGGCTGTCGACATGACCATCTACACCCTGCGCAACATGGTCGAGCGCTGCTTCAACAAGCTGAAAAATAGCCGCCGCCTTGCAACCCGCTACGACAAAACCGCCGAAAGCTTCCTTGGCTTCGTCGACGTCGCCTGCATCAGGCTCTGGCTCCGCCATTTGTCAACATGACCTAGGAGGGTATCGGCCATATTCCTATTTCCCCTTATTTTTCATGTTGATGCCAATAATTCTAGCCGGCGGCTGTACTGAACTTGTACGAAACCGCGCCCGGATTTCAGCCTCGTCCGCCTCGGCATGGCCATAGGTCCGCAGCGGCAATGTCACGTCCGCCCAGCGGCCGGCCTTGGCAGCCGTCACCGGGTCCACGCCCTGGCGCACCGTCAATTCGGTGAAGAACCCGTGCCGCCCGGCCTCATGCGCCCCCAGCGGCGCAATGCCAGCAAGCTTGCAAATTGTCCGCCAGCGTTTCCGATAGCCGGTCGGGGTCGCATACCCGAACACGCGCGGCGCGCCTACCTCGCCCGTCTTGCGGTTCTTCGGCCGCTTCGGCGGCAGGTTCGCCAATTCGATCATCATTTCATGCGAGATGGTCACCCAGGTCGCATCATGCCCCTTCTGCGCTTTGACCATGACGCGCCTGTTCATCAGATCCAGATCGCCAGGTTCCAGCGAAACAGCCTGATCTATCCGCGCCGCCGTTTCGAACATGAACCGGGCCATGGCGGCGTTGTAAGGATCGGCCGCAGCGCAGAACGCCGCAACCCACTCGCGGCTCCCCGGCCGGCGCTCGATCCGGCTTGGCTTGCCCCGGCGCTGATCCTGTGCGACCCGCTCAAACTTGTCGTAACGCTTCACGCGCAGATAGGGCGTCTTGCGCACCTCGTGGGCGTGGTTGATGACCGCACGGGCCGGGGTGACAATCTCGCGCCACCAGGTATCCGTCGCCGCCAGCGGCTTGAGCTTCGGCCCGAGGTCCTTGAGCATTTGCCCCGTAATCTCCGACAGCGACCGATCCCCGATTTCCTCCGTGATCGGGATGAGCTGTTTTGCGGCCTTGGGTGTGGCGGGATACAGCATCACGGCATCCGCAAAGGTCAGGGCCGCTTCGTCGCCAACGATGTGACGACGCCTTTGCCGATCTGTTTCGGCGGCAATCCAGTCCCGCGCGCCAGCTTCGTCAGTCGATCCAGTGCTTTCGCGGTAGTAGCCGGTGATCGGCGCCCCGTGCAGTTCGACGCGGCCCCGGACCCACCAGATTTTTCCCCGTCGATAGATTTCGAGCGGCACGGTTTGCCCTCCATAAAAATCATGTCGATATGCTCGGGGGTCAGGATCATCGCACCACCAAGCTTGTAGCAAGCCCCGATCCTATTTGCCCTCTGGCGCAGGGTGCGTTCGGAAATAGCCAGCCCTCGCGCAGCCAGCAATTCAACCCACTGGGCCGGCGTCTTGCCAGTGTCCAGCACAGTTGAGCCGATGGAAGCCAGGGCGGGCATCGCTATCAGAATCCCTTGCTGCTCTTGAACCGGACGGCCCCAGGCCGGGACGTGCCCGAGGCGCGCTGGATGCGCGCCTCAAGGTCGGCCAGGGTCCGGTCCATGTCGGCGAAGGTCTGGAACTCGACCCGCTCCCCCGCCACCTGAAGGACGCGGGCACCCTTCGCGCGCTGGCGAATGAGGGTGTCCCGCATCTCGATCAGCTCATCGACCGAAACCGCCATGTCAGCCCACCCGATACCAGCCGCGGTGGTCGATCCAGCCGGCGCCGAAGTCCAGGCGGATCTTGGTCTGCACCCCGTCGACCTCGAAGCCGGCGCGGGTTTCGGTCTGCGGGCCGGGCGCGCCTTCCAAGTAGGCGTATTCCAGCCCGTCCACGCTGGCGGGATCGGCGGCGATGTAGAACTGCTCGTCGTCGGTCAGGCGCGGCTCGACCAGCAGCGACAGCTTCGAGAACGGGTTCACATCGTCGGTGGTGGTGGCGGTAATCTCCGCGATCAGCTTCTCGCCGGCGGTTTCCAGCTCCGGCGGCACCAGCAGGTAGCGGGGCGTCACGTCGATCAGCATGCCGCCCAGGCCCTTTTGGCGGCGCATGGCCGTGCGGGCCGCGCTGAGCGTCAGCGTGTCGAAGGCATAGGCGGCGGTGATATTGGCATGCGCGGCCGAGAACACCGCATTGCCGTCCGACATGGCGGGGTTCGACAGGATCATGTTGACGATGAAATCATTCTCGAAGGCGCGGGCCGCGATGCCCATCTTGCGCGGCAGATCGGTGAAGGCCCCCAGATCGTCGTTGATCAGCGCCTGGCGCGTGATGCCGATGATCTTGCCGAAGGTGGCGATGCGATAGGTTTCCTGCGCCTCGTCAATCGTGCCGTGCTTGAACTCGCCGGCCTCGTTGACCTTTTCCAGCGCGGGGGCGTCGCCCAGCTGCAGCTTGCGCTTGAGCCGGAAATCCCGCGCGGTGGACTGGCGGGCCAATTGGCGCGCACCCGAGGGGGCGGCATTGTAGGCGGCGCGCAGTTCGCGGTTCACCGCATCGCCCAGGATCAGGGGGAAATCCGAGGTCGTATGCAGGGCGCGCGTCAGGATCGTGTCGCCCGACAGGCCGCTCGTGCTCATACCGCTGCGGCGCAGGGCCTCGCGGGCATGGTCCATCGGCGTCATGTAGGCGAAGGCGCGGGCCGGGGCGCTGATTTCATGCTCGGGATGCGAGCGTGCATAGAGGGCTTCGCCGGCGCGGGTCGCGATCACCTGGGGGTCATTGTGATCCATGGTGATGTCGGCGCGGGTGCTGCGGGTGCCGGACTGGGCGCTGCGCTCGCGCATGGCGGTGAAAGCCGCCTCGCGGGCGGTGTTGGCCGTCGCCTCGGCGTCAATCTGGGCGTCGATCCAGCCCTGGTCGAGGCCGGCCGTCGCGGCGATGCTGCGGATCTCCGCGTTGATGGTGGCGCGGTTCAGCGCCTCGGGGTTGGTGCCCGGCATGTCGTGTTCTCCGTTGCGAAAATGTGCCCCGGCGTCGGCCGGGATCGGGACAATGGAAACCTCGATGGCTTCCCATTTGACGGCGGTGCGGACGCGGCGGGCGCCTTCGCGCTCTTCCTTCCACTCGGCCACGCGATAGCCGATGGACAGGCCCCGCAGGGTGCCCTCGGCAATGTCGGTAAGGATCGCGCGGGCCGCATCGGTGCTGCGCAGCTTGATGCGGACCCAGAGGCCCTCGGCCCGCATCTCGGCGGCCTCGATCACGCCCAACTGGTCGCGGGTCGAGCCGTTGCGGTGGCCGTCCAGCACGGGCGCCCCGACCAGGCGGGCCGGGTCCATGCCGTCGCGGGCCAGCCGCTCGATGAAGCCCGCGCGCTGCACGTCCGCGAAGGTCGAGGCGATGGCTTCGACCGTGCGGGCTTCATGGTCCACAGTGGAAACGCGCGGCGTGAAGCCGCGCTGATGGATGGTCATTTCTGATTGCCTCCGGCTTGGCGGGCGGGCGCGCGGGCCGCATCGCGGGCGCGTTCCTCGTCCAGTTCGTCAATGTCGCGGCCGCGACCGGCCACGACTTCCTCGCGGGATTTCAGGCCCGCCTCGATCGCCGCCACATCGGCGGTGACTTCGTTCTGGGGATCGACCCATTGCCATCCCGGCGGCACGAAACGGACGGGAAGATAATCCGCCAGTTCGGCCGCCGGGATGACGCCCGCCAGCTCCTGCACCGCGATCCAGCGATGCCAGAGCGGCCGCAGGAACTGGCCCTCGATCAGGTTGAGTTGCAGCATTTCCGCGCGACGGCGGAAGTCGATCAGCCCGACTCGGGCACTGGAATAGTTCGCCTCGCCCAGATCGCCGGTCAGCATCTCGAAGGTCAGGCCCGCGCCCGTGGCAATCTCGCGGTCTTGGGCGCGCAGGAAATCCACCGCCTGGGAATGGCCCTGGCCGGGCTGCGAGAACGACACTTCCGTGCCCTCGGGCAGCAGCCGCATCGCACCCGGTTCCAGCGCCACGTTCAGGGTGTTGCCCTCGGTAGCACCCTCGAAGCCGCCAGCGCCGCCGTCCACCGACTTGATGAAGCCGGTCAGCAGCGAGGCGGTTTTCAACTGCATCAGCAGCGCGTCCGATGCCTCGTCGCGGTCACGCATCTTCAGCATCACCGGGGCCAGCCACGACAGGCCGCGCACCTGGCCGGGGAAAAGCTGGTCGAAGACATGCAGCATGTCCACGGCCGGGACGCGGACGGCTTCGCCGTAGAAGGCGAAGGGCGAGCCGGGCGATTCCTTCAGGACGTGATAGGCCACCACCTGGTCGGCTGCGTCGAACTCGATGCCGGCGACGATCCGCGCGCCGTTGCCGAGGTCGCGGGTCAGGCTCGGGTCCACCTGGTCGGTGGGGATCAGCTTCGGGCGCAACTCGCCGTCGGAGCCGAGGCGCAGATGCACGAAAGCCTCGCCATCGCGCACCAGGGCGCGGGCGAGGGGCAGCAGGATCGGACGCAGCATGGCCTCGAAGTCCTGCGACAGGCCTTTGCGTTGTTCGGCGTCGGGATGCTGGGCGCGGGCCTGCCAGCCCTTGCCGACCAGCGCCGCCGCCCAGGCTTCCACGATGCGGTTGCCTTGGGGCGTGTTCAGATAGCTGGCCGAGGCGCGCAGCTGCGCCGGGCCGCGCGCCGCCAGCGTGGCTTGCTGCGGCGCATGCAGATGGCCCGCCCCCTGCCAGCGCGGGCCGCCCGCGCCCGCCTCGATCCGGCGCTTGCCGGTCGGGGCGGTGATGCGGTGGAGCAGGCGGGAAACGAAGCTCATTACTCGGCCTCGTCCCCGTCCTCGGCGGCGATCTTATGAATGTTCCGGCCGTCCACGATGTAGCCTTTCGCCTCGGCGCGCTGGCGCAGCAGGCGATACATTTCCGGGATGGAAACCGTCGCAGCCCACGGGCCGCCAATGATGCGACGGTCGGAACGGCCGCCACGGGTTTCGCGCTCGGACCCCACGGCATTCAGCGCGCCGGCATAGGCGTCCGCGACCTCTTGGGCGGTGCCCGTGCCGACCAGAATGACCGGCTCCCAGGTCGAACCGGTCCAGCTATCCCAAACGGCGCGCTGCATCGCCAGCACGAAGCGGGGCGTGATGCTCTGGCCCGCGCTCACCTCGTCCAGGAACAGCTTGATCGCGAGCGCATGGGCGCGGACGAACTCCCCTGCAAGCTGGATGGTGCAGCCCTGCGCCATCAGGGCTTCGGCGATGACCAGCCCCAGGGCGTGGACGGTAGAATACTGACGACGCTGCCCCTCGGGAAACTCGCTGTCATCCCATGGGGCATTGCCGGTTTTGATCACGTTTTTCAGCGCCTCCTTCGGCCTGCCGGTAACGTGATGCAGGCCTTCCAGGCGAACTGTTCCGGTGGTCATGGTTCATTCTCCATATCGGGTTTTTATGAACCACTAACATAGAAAAGGGATTTTACAAACCCCTTATCATCTTCCGCAGTCCACCCCCGCGCGCTCCAGATCGGCCTGGAACTTGTCGGCATAGTCCCGCAGCACTCGCACCAGGTTGAGGCAGGCTGGTGTTGCTGCCGGATCGGCTTCCACCCGCGCGCATATCGCCCGAACCTCCGCAGGGGACGCGTTGAAGATGATTTTCAGGAATTTGTCCTCTTTCGGGGTCACGTCCATGTCAGGCGCTCCGGGTTGAGGTAGAAGGTCCGATCCTGCACCCACATCGCGGCGGCACGGTCATATTCGCGCCATTTGAAGCTGGCGCCCGTGCCGTGCCACCATCGGCCGATTGTGCCTTGTTCATGCCAGTTTTCGGAAAGGCTCACCGAAACTGCGCCCAGTTCCGGGGGCGCCATCTCACGCACTATCCCGAGGATTTCGGCGGCGTGGTGGTCGATCCGCTCTTGGATGGTGGGCAGGCTGACAGAAGAAGCTGGGGCGGCACGAGCGGCAAGGACGTCTGGCGCAAGGCCAAGGAAGAAGCGTCTTTTCATGCCACGCCCTCCAGCAGTTTGCCGACGCGGCGCAGGGCGGCGCGGACGTAGCTGCGCGCCTCGCGCTCGGACTCCGAATAGCCCGAGGGGCGTTCTGTCGCGTCCAGCGCCAAGGTCAGGCAGTCGTGGATTTCGAAGAGGCGGGCGGCAGGCAAGCCGGGGGCGGTCCCGGAAATCGGGTTGAGGCGCATTGTGATCGCTCCGTTACGATGGTAATGTTCTAAAAGAGAACATAAGGAATGTTCTATTTTGGAACAAGAGCAAATTTCACTGGCAGCCCAAATCCGTGCAGCGCGGGCATTGTGCGCAATGTCACAAGCTGCGCTGGCCGAGGCTGCGGGGGTGTCCTCAATGACCGTGAAGCGCGCTGAAGGGTCAGGACAGCCCTATCCAAGCGACAACGCCATTGCCGCAATCCGCGCCGCCCTCGAAGCCGCTGGGGTGATCTTCATCGATGAGAACGGAGAAGGGCCGGGCGTGAGGTTGAAGAAAAATGGCTGACTATCGAGAAATTTCTCAACAATACGCGCAGGGCGGTATTAAAGCCGCCGCGGTCCTAAATGGGGGTGCGGCAATCGCCCTGCTGACCCAGACGGCCGATCTTCTGGAAAAAGGGTATGGCCAGCATGTCGCCAATAGCTTGGAACTATGGGCGGCCGGTGTGACAGCCAGCGCAGTAACTTGGATCATCGCTTTTTTATCAACTCGTCACGTTGATCGCTCCGAGGAACGAGGAAGAAATAGGGACTATGAACTGGTGACGTCAGACCGATACATGCTGATCGGCCTGCTCTTGTTCTGCGTTTCCGTGGGATTTTTCGTGTGGGGCGCTTGCGCACTTTCTTCAAGTTTGGGCGATATTAGCGCCGCGCCATCCACTCCGACTGCAACACCGGCCGCGCCGCGACCTTGACCGGCTCGGCCTGCGCCAGTTCGGCGCGCCGCACCTCGGGCACGATGTTGACCAGGCTGCGCACCGCCACCGCGTAAACCGTGCAATCCAGCGCCTCTGCTCGCCGGCCGGGGATACGGATGAACTGGCGCGATGGCTGGCCGCGCACATAGCGCACCTGGGCGCGCTCGCTGGTCGCCTGCTCATACCAGACCGCCGGTAGGCTGGCCGAGAACCGGGCCGAGGACGGGCGCGGGAAGCGGGCGAAGATCTGTTGCTTCACCGTGTCCACGCCGACGATCCACAGCCGCGCGCCGGTCTTGGTCTTTGATCCGGCCCGCTCGATCACCGGCCGGGCGAAGCCGGGCGCGCCCTTGATGGCGACGATCTTGCGCCGGGTGCGGGCGCGGCAGAAATCCGTCACCCGGTTCATCGATGTGCCGTCGCCCGCGTCGATTGCGGTGGCGTCGATGGCAATCTTGCCGCCCAACTCGTGGGGGAAGCGTTCCGCAAGCATCGTGTCCAGCTCGGCCCATGTCTCGGCTGCGTCCCATGCGCCCCAGATCACGCGATGGCCGAGGACCAGCATGCAGCCGCTTTCCGTCCAGCCGATATAGGTCAACTCCAAGCGGTCATGCTGCACGTCGCAGCCCACCGTCAGCGCCAGCACCTCGGCGGGCACCAGGTCGAGGCTGAACGGCTCGGCGCGCGCCTGCATGCCGGTTTCGTCCAGTTCCTCGCCGTCGTTGCGCCAGCCCTGGCCGAGGATGGTGTTGACGAAGGTCTGCAAGGTGGTCGGATCGTCCTTGGCGGCAAGGAACTCGGTCGCCAGCTTCGACCAGGCAGCGTTGGCATGCAGCGAGACCAGGGCATTGAGCCGAAAACCGGCATGGCCCTGCACCTCGGGGCGCAGCGCCCGCCAGCGGCCTTCCTCGACCATGGCGGGCTTGTGGCGCTCCTCGATCTCCTCGGTGCAATGCGGGCAGCGCCAGCGGGCGGTTTCCGGCGCGCCCTCGTCCCAGGTGATCGCGTCCCAGGTGATTTCCGCGAACGTGCCGCAGGCCGGGCATGGCACCTCGAAGATGCGCTGATCGGACTGCGCATAGGCGCGCAGGACGTGGCTTGTATCCTCGTGAACCGGGGTGCTGCCCAGCACGATCTTGCGATCCGGGAAGGACAGGGTGCGGCGCTCGGCCAGCACGATGGGCGAACCTTCGGCGGTGGCCTCCATGCCATCCGCTTCGTCTATGAACAGCAGGCGGACGTTGTGGCGACGCAGGTTGCGCGGGGCCTTCGCGGCCACAACCTTGAGCGAGCCGCCGGGGAAGCGCCGCGACAGCAGCGTGTTGCGGCCCGATTCGTCGCGCTCGTCCGACAGCACGGCCGCGACGGCGGGCGAGGCCGAGAAGATCGGTTCCACGTCCGAAACCATGTAATCCCGGCAGTCGGCCTCGGCCGGCAACAGGCAGAGAATCGGCGCGGGGTCGTTTGCCACGAAGCTGGCGACGGCCGAGGTCAAGAGCGTGGTGAAGCCGACGCGCACCGGCTTGACCAGCGTCACGCGCTCGAGGAACGGATCCCCGATGGCGTCGGCAATCTCGCGCTGGAACGGCCAGAGCCGCACCTGGCCCGGCTGGGCGCTGACGCCCTCGGGCAGGTGAACCTCGCGCTCGATCCACTCCGACAGCCGCAGGCGGGGTGGCGGCAGCAGCGCGCGCAGGGCCTCGGCCCGGATGGTTTCAATCGTCGCCATGGGCCAGCCCTTCCAGCGTGTTTCGGATTTCCCGGTCGATCAGCGCCACGTCCGAGGCGGACAGGTGCGGCAAAGAGGCCCGCAGCCGCGATGGGACGGCCAGCAGGCGGGCACGAAGACCCCTCAGGGTATCCGACCACCCGCGAAGCACATCGGCCGCCAGAACAAGCTCTCCGCGCGCCACGGCGTTGCGGCGGGCGGCTTCGTCGGCTTTCTCGCGCGCCAGGCGGGCGCGGGCGGCAGTCAGCCCCTCGGCCTCGCCCTCGCTGCCCCAGCGCGCCGCCATGCCACGAAGATGGCCGGTATAGGCCCGGACGGTCGCGCCCATGTCGTAGCTGTCATGGGTCAGGTGAACCGCGATGCCGCGTTTCTTCAGATCGGTCAGCGCAGCGGGGGAAATGTCCAGCAACTCGCAAAGGTCCGCCCCGCCGATGCGGGTCACCTTCCTGCCGTTCAATTCCAGTTCTTCCGTCACCTTCACGATTTTAACCCTTTGATTTTATTTCTTCACAGCCTGATATGTCGGGGCGCGAATGACCCCCACCCGGCCCCCTGCCGGAAGGACCCCCGAGGGGATCAGGCCTGACCTGCCGGGACGGCATGGGCGAGGGAACAGGCGCGCAGCGACGGCTTGTCGCGGATGCAGCTGGCGATGTGGGTCAGGTGCGCGGCGGTGAAAGGCCCGCCCAGATGCGCCGCCATCATCGCCGTGACTTGAGCCATAGCGCCCGCCAGCAGCAGGTCTGTTGGGGTGCCGGTCGCATCCTGGATGGCGATCAGCGCATCGCGGACAATCTCGGCCGCTTCATCGGCAATGTCCTGGCGTGTCGGTTCCGTCATGATGTTTCCTTTCGGTGAAGTGTGAAGATCAGCGAAGACGGCGGGCCAGCCCGCGCATCTCCCCAGCAATGTCGCTGCGCTCGACGAAGAACTGTTCCGGGTCACGGCGCGAGACCGTCAGACGAAGCACCCGAGACGCCAGCGCCTCGATCTGGGCGGAGACCGGCATAGGCGTGTGCCGCTCGCCCGAGGGCGGCACGCTATATTCCCTTCCTTTAGGAAGGGAGGGGGTTTGCGCAGCCGAGATCGCGGGGGTTTGTGCGAGGTTTGTGCGGGGAGATCGCGGGGGTTTACACAGCCGATTTTTGGAGTTCGCGGGGAGATCGCGGGGGTTTGCGCACATCATTCCACCTCCTGAATGATGGTCGTTTTCCGGCGATGACGGTCAACTTCTGCATCGCGGATCGCGCCCTGTGAGAACAGGCATTCCATGGCGTCGGCGAAGGCGTTCTTCGTGATACCCTCGGCCTCGGGATGCGCGGCAAAGATGGTCGGGGCGTAATAGCGCCCGGCGCGGCTGTTCACGTCGCGGCCCTGTTCAGTGAACAGCCGCAGCAGCTCCATGAACTTGCGCATGGCCTTGGATCGCCGGGCGCCCCGGTCCAGCCCGGTTTCCGGCTCGTCCGCCACAAAGACGCCATTGCGCCACGTCAGGGCGATTTCCGCGCCCGTGGGGCCGTAGTTCGCCTTCATGGTGCGCAGCACCCGCGCATCGGGGTTCGGTTCGTCGTCGCCCTGGATCACCCGTTCCAGATACAGCCGTGACCGCACCGAATTGTGCCAGCCGGTGCTGCCCGACATGCCCGTGCCGTTCTGGATGCCTGACAGGGACGGATGCGCCAGCAGCACCACGGCACAATCGTGCCGGATCGCAAGCCCGCGCAGCATGCCGATGAACTGCCGCGCCTGCGCCCGGTCGTTCTCGTTGCCGGGGAACAGGTCGGCCAGCGTATCCAGCACCACCAGCGCGGGCGCCAGATCGGTCAGGAAGGCGTCGAGTTCACTGAACAGGTCGGTGGCCTTCTGTTTCCCGGTGCGGGTGTCCAGTTCCGTCAGCAGCGCGTCCTCGCCTGCCAGACTGCGCAGGGCAAGCTGGTCGAGGTCGTCAAAGCCCGCGCCCTCGGCGTCCAGCACATCGGCCAAGCGACGGTGCAACTCGTCCTCATCATCCTCGGCCGAGACGAACAGCGCACGGCCCCCGGCCACGGTCTTGCCGAGCCACCGCTTGCCGAGGGCGCAGGCGGTGGCGAGTTGCAACGCCAGCAGCGATTTGCCGGTGCCGCCGTCGCCGGTCATCAACGTGACCGTGCCCGAGGGGATGAGGCCAGCCACCAGCCAGTTGCGCACGGGCACGTCCTTGCCGTCCAGCATGGTCGCGGTGAAGAATTGGCTCTTGCGGGCTTTCGGATCGGCGCGCTTGGCCTTCTCGGCCGCGAAGTTCACCACGGTCGGCCCTTCCTTCGGCGGGCCACCCGGTGCATTCGACATTTCGTCCCAAGGGGTGTTGTCGTCAGCCATGGCGCGCCCCCGTGATGTAGGCCACGAAGGATCGCTTGTCGTCCTCGGTCATGCTCTCATAGCATGCGAGGCAATATGCCTTGCGCTCGGCCCGGCTGGCATTCGTCACCCACCAGCGCGCCTCCCGCATGAGGTCGATCAGCAAGGACTGCGGCCAGCCGGGGCGCAGATGGTCCAGCAGGAGTTCGAGGAACGGAACGCGATCCTCCGGCGCGCAATTCAGCAGCGCCGACACAAGTTCGCTTGCCGCGATCTGCCGTTTCAGGTTATGGTCAAACCAGCTCCAAAAGCTTTTCAGATCGGTCCCGGTTGCGCCCGCCAGCGCGCCGGGATTTTCTTTTTCGTCAGGAACGTCAGTGGAACTTGCGGACAGCGCGTGTACGGGATTTGTACGGGCGTTCCGGCGATGTTCCGCGTAATCGCCCGCATTTTTCTGCATAGCGTCGCAAAGCCCGAAGGCCGCAGCGTCGCTTTCCCCAGCATTTGCATGGTTTTCTGGTGACCCCGGCAGGATTTGAACCTGCAACCTGCCCCTTAGGAGGGGGCTGCTCTATCCAGTTGAGCCACGGGGCCGCCGCCGCCTCTTTTGCCCGCAGATCTCGGAAATGGCAAGGTTGCCGTCATGCGCCGGACGCGATAACGGTAACATGATTGCGTTCCGGTAGTTGTCATGAATACGAAAAGACCCCGCCGCCCCCTGACCCTGCGCGACGTTTCGGAAGCCTCGGGCGTGTCCGAGATGACCGTCAGCCGCGTGCTGCGCAACCGCGGCGACGTCTCGGCCGCGACGCGCGAGAAGGTGCTGACCGCCGCGCGCACCTTGGGCTATGTCCCGAACAAGATCGCCGGCGGGCTGGCCAGCCAGCGGGTGAACCTGGTCGCGGTCATCATCCCCTCGCTGTCGAACATGGTGTTTCCCGATGTCCTGGGCGGGATCTCGGCCGAACTCGACGATACCGGGCTGCAGCCGGTGGTGGGGGTGACGAACTACAGCCCCTCGCGCGAGGATGCGGTGCTTTACGACATGCTGAGCTGGCGGCCCTCGGGGGTGATCCTGGCCGGGCTCGAGCATAGCAAGGCGGCGCGGGCGATGCTGGACAATGCCGGCCTGCCGGTGGTCGAGATCATGGACGTGGACGGCGATCCGATCGACACCGCGGTCGGCATCAGCCATCGCCGCGCCGGCGCCGAGATGGCCGAGGAGATCCTCGCCGCCGGCTATCGCCGCATCGGCTTCATCGGCACGCATATGCCCGAGGATCACCGCGCCCGCAAACGCCTGGCCGGCTTCGAGGCCCGGCTGGCCGAAGAGGGGCTGCAGCTGGCAGCGCGGGAATATTACCAGGGTGGCTCGTCGCTGCACAAGGGCCGCGAGCTGACCGAGCGCATCCTGGCGCGCGAACCCGACCTGGATTTCCTGTATTTCTCCAATGACATGATCGGGGCCGGCGGGCTCTTGTGGTGCATGGAGAAGGGTTACGACATCCCGGGCAAGCTGGGGCTCGCGGGTTTCAACGGCGTCGAGCTGCTGGACGGGCTGCCGATGCGGTTGACCACCACCGATGCCCGGCGCATCGACATCGGCCGGCGCGCGGCGCGCATCGTCGCGGGCAAGGAACCGGCGCCCGAGAGCGGTGTCATCGCCCTGGCGCCGACGATCATGCCGGGCGAGACCATCCGCAAGCGTTGAGGCTGCTGCCCGCGCCGCCTTGCCGGGGTATTTGGAAAACGGTGAAAACGGGCACCGGCCTGGATGCGGCGCGATGTGCTGCGCCTTCACTGTTTTGCAAATACCCATGCGACAGCGACGGTTGCGCTGCCGCATGGGTATTTGAGGAGCAAAGAAGCCCGGGCCGGGCAACGCCGCCGCTTCGCCTTAGTCGAAGCTGGGGAAGAACAGTTCGCCCGGGGACAGGGTAAAGATCTCGGCCCCGATGGCGGTGACGCCGATGGAATGCTCGAACTGGGCCGAGAGCGACTTGTCGCGGGTGACCGCGGTCCAGTCGTCGGCCAGGATCTTGGTCTCGGGCCGACCCAGGTTCACCATGGGCTCGATGGTGAAGAACATGCCCTCTTCCAGCACCGGGCCCTTGCCGGGGCGGCCGAAGTGCAGCACGTTCGGCGGCGCGTGGAAGGTGCGGCCCAGACCGTGGCCGCAGAAGTCGCGCACCACCGACATGCGGTTCGATTCGACATAGCTCTGGATCGCCCAGCCGATGTCGCCGAAGGTGGCGCCGGGGCGGACCGCCTCGATGCCCTTCATCAGGCTGTCATGGGTGACCTGGATCAGGCGCTTGGCCTTCACGCTGGGCTTGCCCGCGACATACATGCGCGAGCTGTCGCCGTACCAGCCGTCCAGGATCACCGTCACGTCGATGTTCAGGATGTCGCCATCGGCCAGGATCTTGTCGCCGGGGATGCCATGGCAGACGACGTGGTTCACGCTGATGCAGCTGGCGTGCTGGTAGCCGCGATAGCCGATGGTGGCGCTGATGGTGCCGAGCTCGGTCACGCGGTTGCGGATGAAATCGTCCAGTGCCCCGGTGGTGGTGCCGGGCTGGACCAGCGGGCCGACCTCGTCGAGGATCTGCGCCGCGATCCGGCCCGCCGCGCGCATGCCGGCAAAGTCCTGCGGGTCGTGGATGCGGATCCCCTCGCGGGTCTGGCGTGCGTCGTTCATGGCGTCCTCGTGTTCCTGTCTCCCACAGATAGTCCCATGGCGCCACTTGTTCCAGCCCCGTGCGCGGACCTATACATTGGCCGACAGCCGAAAACGCGAGGAGCGCCGATGCAATCCGACAATCCCACCGCCGCCATCCTGGTCATCGGGGACGAGATCCTGTCCGGCCGCACGCGCGAGGGCAATGCCCATCATCTGTCGCAAGTGCTGAACAGCATCGGCGTCGACCTGCGCGAGGTGCGCATCGTCGGCGACGACCACGGCCAGATCGTGGCCTCGATCCGCGCGCTGGACAAGTCGCTGGGCGGGGCCTGGGACATGCTCTTCACCAGTGGCGGCATCGGCCCGACGCATGACGACATCACCGCCGACGCGGTGGCCGACGCCTTTGGCGTGGGCATCGAGATCAACGAGGAGGCGCGCCGCGTCATGGTCGAGCGCTGGGAGGCGCGCGGCGTCGAGGTCACCGGCAACCGGCTGCGCATGGCCCGCATCCCGCTGGGCGCGGCGCTGATCCCCAACGCCCATTCCGCCGCGCCCGGCTTCCACATCGGCAATACCTATGTCATGGCCGGCGTCCCCGAGGTGTTTCGCGCCATGGTCGAGGCCATCGTGGACGGGCTGCCGACCGGCCGCCCCTCGGTCAGCGAGGCGCTGGAGGTGCTGCGGCCGGAATCCGACGTGGCCGACGGGCTACGCGAGGTGGCCGAGTCCTTTCCGGACCTGTCGCTGGGCTCCTATCCGTTCCAGCGCGGCCAGCGTTACGGCACCAGCCTGGTGATCCGCGGGCTGGACGGCAAGCGCGTCACCGATGCCATGACCGCACTGCGCGAAAGGCTCGCGCTGTGATCGCCGATACCGAGATCGCCCGCGTCTTCGAGACGAGTTGGCCCGCCGCCGAATATGCCGAGGCCGGCGGCTTTCGCGTCGGGCGCGGCCAGGGCGGCGGCGGCCGGGTCAGCTCGGCCCGGGCGCTGGGACCGGGTTGGGACGCATCCGCCATCGCCCGCATCGCCGATCTTCAACGCGGCTGGGGCGAGCGGCCGCTGTTCCGCGTCACCGACGGCGATGCGGCGCTGGAGCAGGCGCTGGCGGCCGAGGGCTTTCGCCACGGCAACCCCACCGCGGTCATGGCCGCCGATTGCGCCGTGCTGGCCCAGGCGGCGCGGCCGCGACTGAGTTCCTTCGACATCTGGCCGCCGCTGGCGATTCAGGCCGACATCTGGGCCGCCGGCGCCATCCCGGAAAGCCGGCAGGCGGCCATGCGGCGCGTCACCCTGCCCCATACCGCGCTTCTGGGCCGGGTGCAGGACCGCGCCGCCGGCGCCGCCTTCGTGGCCGCGGACGGGGCGGTCGCCATGATCCATGCCATCGAGGTGGTGCCGGCGCTGCGCCGCCAGGGCGTCGCGGGCTGGCTGATCGGGCGGGCGGCGGAATGGGCGCAGGCGCAGGGCGCGACCCGGCTGGCCCTGGCGGTCAGCCGCGCGAACACCCCAGCCTGCGCGCTTTACGACCGGCTGGGTTTCGCCGAACTGGGCGGCTACGGCTATTGGAGCCGGGACTGAACCCTCAGCCCGCCACCGCGGCGGCGAGCCGGCGCAGCTCTTTCTTGACCAGCTCCAGTTCGGCCCGCATCAGGGCCAGCTCGGCGTGCAGGTCGTCGTCCAGCAAGTCGCCGGCGATCAGCGTCAGGCTGCCCAGGCGTTCTGCGCCGGGCTGCGGGGCCTCGCCCTCGGCGCCCTGATCCTCGACCAGCAGGAAGCTTTGCACCCCGTCCGACAGGCGCTCGGGCGGGATGGCGGCGGCGATGCGCCAGCCGCCGCCCGGCTCCTCGGTGGCATGGGCCTCGGCCAGGCGGTTGCCCATATGCACCAGCACCAGCCGTCCGGGAGCCGCGTCGCGGCGCAGCACGCCCTGCCAGATGCCGCTGCGCAGGCCCAGGGATTCGAAATCGCTCATCTTGCTTCCTTGCATCACAGCTCTGCCCGCAGGTGGCGCGACAGGAACAGCTCGCGGATCTGGACCGCGTTCATGCGCGGCTGCTCGAAGATCAGGTCGAGCCAGATCTTTTCCAGCCGCTTCTCGTTCATCTGGGTATAGGCCAGGTCGAATTCCGTCACCTGCTGGCTGGGCTGGCCGGGCTGGAAGCCCTGCAGCGCCAGGGTCATCTCGTCGATGTTCGGGCCATGGCCGATGTTGAGCCGGGCATAGACATTGATCGCGCGCTCGGCCAGGATGCCGGTTTCCAAGCGCAGCACATGGCTGCGGGTCAGGCCGGAGAGCGCGCTGGTCGGCAGGTCGATCGACAGCGACAGGAAGCTGCCGGAAAAGCCGAAGACCTCGAGCCTGATGCCGAAGGGCGACAGGTCGGTCGCGGCGGCATTGCCGACCTGCTCGAGGATCAGCGCCCGCTCGGCGCAATCGTGCCACAGCGCGGCACCCTCGCCCAGCATGCCGCCCGGCTCGGGGCCGGCGACGCCGCGGGGCGAGATCTGCCCGGCCATGAAGGCGGGGCGCCAGCGCCAGTCGGTGCCGCCCGGCAGGTGCAGCGCATCCAGCGCCGCGCGCGAGCGCGCCGCGCGGCGGTCGGCGCGGATCAGGAAACGGTCGAGGCTGGCGCGCAGGCCCAGCGCCTCGTCGCGCAGGTTGCGCAGCCGGCTCGGGCCCAGGTTCTCGGCCTGGTCGGCCAGCGCCGTCCATTGCCGCAGGGCACCCTCGCGGGTTTTCCGTTCGATCCACTTGCGAGGACGCATCGCCATGCCGTGTCCCTGTTGCCCGCCCGCGCCCCTTGGCGCCGCAGGAACTGGATAGGGCCGGACCGCGGCGGGGGCAAGGCCGGCTGCGGACGAAACACGCGGCGGTTGCGGATCAGCCCGCCACCGCGTCCAGCCGCGCCGCCATGACCAGGTCGTTCATGGTCACGCCCCCCGCCGAATGGGTCGAGAAGCTGACGCTGGCAAAGCCCCAGCCGAAGGCGATGTCGGGGTGGTGGTTGGCCGCCTCGGCCTGCCAGGCGGCCAGGTTGGCAAGCTGCGCCGCCGCCTTGAACGACTTGAAGCGCCATTCGCGGCGAATCGAGCGCCCGTCCTCGGCCAGCACCCAGCCGGGCAACCCGGCCAGCGCCGCGCGCAGCTCCGCCTGCGGCAGCGCCGGGGCGCCGTCGACGATCTTTCCCTCGGCCAGTGCGGTCATGGCATCCTCCTCACAGGATCGGCGCGGCCAGCGCCAGCAGGTTGTTGCGCAGCCGCCGACGCAGCGGCCAGGCGCGGATCTCGGCCAGGGTGATCGGCGTGGCGCGGGCGATATAGCTTTCCTGGCGCTCGTCCAGCATCCCGGTCACCTCGGGGCCGACCAGCAGCATGTTCATCTCATAGTTCAGCTGGAAGCTGCGGCGGTCCATGTTGGCGCTGCCGATCATCGCCATCTCGCCGTCGGCGGTGATGATCTTGGCATGCAGAAGCCCGCCCTGGAACAGCATCAGCTTCACCCCGGCCGACACCAGGCCGTAATAGAACCCTTCCGAGGTGGCCTGCACCACCAGCGAATCGTTGATCGCCGGCACGATCATGGTCACGTCCACCCCGCGCCGCGCCGCCGTGCGGATTGCCGAATCAAGCGAGGCATCGGGCACGTAATAGGGCGTGGTGATGACCAGCCGCTTGCGCGCGGCATAGATCATCGTCGCCATGCAATCCGACAGCGAGCCCTGGCGGTCGTCCGGTCCGGTCGCCACCACCTGGCCGATCACGCCCGGCGCCATCACCGGCGGCACCATGCGCAGCATGTCGCCCAGGTCCTCGCCGGTATAGCTCATCCAGTCCTGCAGGAAGACCGCCTGCATCTGGCGCACCACCGGCCCCTCGATGCGCAGGAACACGTCGATCCAGGGCGCGAATCGCGGCTTGATGGCAAAGGCCCTGTCCGAGCAGTTGCGGCTGCCGGTAAAGCCCAGCAGGTGGTCGATGACCACGATCTTGCGGTGGTTGCGCAGGTCCATGCGCTGGAACAGCGCGCCAAGCAGCGGCAGGCCCATGGGCAGCGCCTCGACGCATTCGCAGCCCGCCGCCCGCATCGCCGCCCAGGCCTCGGACCGGCCGAAGGCGCGCGAGCCGAAGGCGTCGATCACCGCGCGCACCTTGACGCCGCGCCCGGCGGCGCGGATCGCCGCCTCGGCCACCGAGCGGCCGGCGGCATCGTCGAGCCAGATGTAGAACAGCATGTGCAGATGCTCGCGCGCGCCGTCGATGGCCGCGACCAGATCGGCGATGGCGCTGTCGTCCTCGGCCAGCAGCGTGGCGCGGTTGCCGGCGACGGCGCCGAAGCCGGTGGTGGCGCGATTCGCCGCGATCACCGGCGCGGCGAATTTCGGCGGCTGGCGCACCGCCTCGGGACTGGGCTGCCACAGGCCCGACAGGCGCGAGCGCACGCTGGCCATGGTCTCGACCTCGGCGCCGCGCAGGCGGATCTCGCCAAACAGGATATAGGCGACGATGCCGACCAGGGGCACCAGCTCGATCACCAGGATCCAGGACAGGCGCACCGTCGGCTCCAGCCGGGGGCGCAGAAGCACCCGCACCGACACCGCCAGCGCGACTGCGTAATGAAGAAACACGGCGAACTGCGTCCACATGCGGCGCATGAAACCCCGGCCTGCGCGGAATTGCAATTCCGCCCGGTTTTGCCTAAGTCAGCCCCAGACCGCAGCACCAAGGGGGCCGCCGATGAACTGGATCACCAATTATGTGCGTCCGCGCATCAATTCGCTGTTCTCGCGCCGCGAAGTGCCCGAGAATCTTTGGACCAAGTGCCCGGAATGCGGCACCATGCTGTTTCACCGCGAACTGGCCGACAACCTGAACGTCTGCACGAATTGCGACCACCACCTGGCGATCAGCCCGCGCGCGCGCTTCGCCGCGCTGTTCGACGGCGGCGTCTTCAACGAGGTCAAGGTCCCCGAACCCATCGCCGACCCGCTGCAATTCCGCGACCAGAAGAAATACCCCGAGCGCATGAAGGCGGCGCAGAAATCAACCGGCGAAAAAGAGGCGATGCTGGTCGCCGAGGGCGAGATGGGCCGCACCCCGATCGTCGCCGCCGCGCAGGACTTTTCCTTCATGGGCGGCTCGATGGGCATGTATGTCGGCAATGCCATCATCGCCGCCGCCGAACGCGCCGTGAAGCTGAAGCGGCCCTTGGTGCTGTTCTCGGCCGCCGGCGGCGCGCGGATGCAAGAGGGCATCCTGTCGCTGATGCAGATGCCGCGCACCACCGTCGCGGTCGAGATGCTGAAAGAGGCGAAGCTGCCCTATGTCGTCGTGCTGACCCATCCCACGACCGGCGGCGTCACCGCCAGCTATGCCATGTTGGGCGACATCCAGATCGCCGAGCCGAACGCGCTGATCTGCTTCGCCGGGCCCCGGGTGATCGAGCAGACCATCCGCGAAAAGCTGCCCGAGGGCTTCCAGCGCGCCGAATACCTGCTGGAGCACGGCATGCTGGACCGGGTGACACATCGCAAGAAGCTGCGCGAGGAACTGATCTCGATCCTGCGCATGCTGGGCGGCTTGCCGGCGCCGGTGGTGGGCGACCTGCCCGCCCCGGGCCAGATCGCGACCGCGCATGCCGAAAAGCCCGCCCCCGCCGCGACTCCGGCCTGAGCGCGGCGCCATGACCGGTTCGGACGCCATCCTCGCGCGGCTGATGCAGCTGCACCCCAAGGTCATCGACCTGTCGCTGGACCGGATGCACCGCATCCTGGCGGCGCTCGGCAACCCGGAACGCCGCATCCCGCCCGCGATCCACATCGCCGGCACCAATGGCAAGGGCTCGACCCAGGCGATGATCCGCGCCGGGCTGGAATCGGCGGGCCTGCGCGTCCACGCCTATACCTCGCCGCATCTGGCGCAGTTCCACGAACGCATCCGGCTGGCGGGCGAGCTGATCCCCGAGGCCGAGCTGGCGGCAGTGCTCGAGGAATGCGAGGCCGCGAACGGCGGCGCGCCGATCACCTTCTTCGAGATCACCACCGCGGCGGCCTTCCTGGCCTTTTCGCGCACGCCCGCCGACTACACGCTGCTGGAAGTCGGCCTCGGCGGCCGGCTGGACGCGACCAACGTGATCGACAGCCCGGCCCTGACCGTCATCACCCCGATCAGCATCGACCATACGCAATACCTGGGCGAGACGCTGGAGCTGATCGCCGGCGAAAAGGCCGGCATCCTCAAGCGCCGCGTGCCCTGCATCGTCGCGCCGCAGGAACCCGCCGCCCGCGCCGTGATCGAGCAGAAGGCCGAGCGGCTTTTCGCGCCGCTGCGCATCGCCCGCCAGGACTGGGACAGCCGGCGCGAGGGCGATGCGCTGATCTACCAGGACGACCACGGGCTGATGGACCTGCCGCTGCCGGTGCTGCCGGGGCCGCATCAGATCGTGAACGCCGGCACCGCCATCGCCGCGCTGCGCGAGCTGGGCTTCGGCCGCATCGAGGCCCGCGCCGCGGTGACCGAGGCCGAATGGCCGGCCCGCATGCAGCGCCTGGCGCACGGCCCGCTGGTCGAGGCGGCCGGGACTTGCGAGCTCTGGCTCGACGGCGGCCACAACCCCGCCGGCGGCGAGGCGGTGGCGGCGACGCTCTCGGCCATGGCAAAGAAGCCCACGCATCTGGTTTGCGGCATGCTGAACACCAAGGACGTGGCCGGCTACATGCGCCCGCTGGCCGGCGCCGCGCAAAGCCTGACCGCCGTGGCCATCCCGGGCGAGCCGAACACGCTGCCGGCCGAGGAAACCGCCGCCGCCGCGCAATCCGTCGGCCTCCCGGCCCGCACCGCCGCCGATGCGCTTGCAGCGGTGCGCGACCTTGCCGCCGCCCACCCCGGCGCGCGCATCCTGATCTGCGGCTCGCTCTATCTCGCGGGCCAGGTGCTGCGCGAAAACGGCTGACGCGGCTTCGCGCTCGGGTCAGCCTGAACCGATGATTGCGATCCCCGCGGGCCCTTTCGTCGCGTCTTGAAAGGCAATCGCAAGCCGGAGAAGGGCAACTCGCCCCTTCCGCGGCAACAGCGTGTAATGCTCGGGCGCAAAATCCAGCTGTTCGATGCGGTCGGCCCGCTCGGCTGCATCCGCGACCAGGAAGCTGACGACGCGCAATGCGGTATCCGTCTGCTATTGTCCCCGGCACGGACTCTGGGTTGGACAGTGGCTGAGCTATCCTGCGGCCTCAGTGATTGGTGTGCCGGGCACGGTGAAACCGTTCAGCATGGCGACGCGGACCTGGAACTTCGCGGCCTGAGGGTCGAAGTCCCGCGCGGACAGTCCCTGGCCGGGCCGTTTCACACAGCGCATCTTGGTTTCTGCAAAACGGTGATACCCGCTCCGTCATTCGCCAGAGGGGCCGGTCGACGCGCTTCGACATGCGCAGGATTTCATTGCGGGCGATTGCCGCGGCGGTGTCAGGTTTCCAGGGTTGGCGTTCTCGCGCGGTGGAACGGCACTGCGGGCGAAGATGGCATCATGGCACGCGTGCGTGTCGAATGCGCCGCCGGCGGTGACGCTCGCGATCTCCTGTTGGGGCAGATCTGGTCGAAGTCGCTTCGTTATACGCTGGCCAGTTCCAATCGTGCTGGTCCGTAGCGCCACACCCTTTGATTTTTCCTGATGGCCGGTTTCCGCGTAGCCTCGCGCCGAAAGTATCAAACCCGTTGATTTTCACACGCCCGAAAAATCAAACCTTCTGCCCCCGTCACCGGGGCAGAGCCCGCTTACCCCCGTCCCCAATCCGCGTCGCGCATCTCGCGCAGCCGGCTGGCCGTGCGCTCGAATTCGAAGGCGCCCTCGCCTTCCGCGTAAAGCCGTTCCGGCTCGTCCGCCGCGCTGGCGATCAGCCGCACCCTGGCCTCGTAAAGCGCGTCGATCAGGGTGACGAAGCGCTTGGCCTCGTTGTAGTTCGACTGCGACAGCCGCGGGACCCCATCGATGAAGAGCATATCCAGCGCCTCGGCGATGGCCAGGTAGTCGCCCGGGCCCAGCGGCCGGCCGCAGAGCTCCCAGAAGCTGGCGCGGCCGATGCGGCCGACATGCTGCGGGATCTCGACCTTGCGGCCCTTGATCTCCAGCACCAGCGCCGGGGACGGCCGCCCGCCCGTCTCGGCCTGCCACAGCGCGTCCATGCGCGCATGCGCCTCGGCATCGGCGGGGACGAACCAGACCTGCCCGCCCTCGTCGCGGTTCTGGCGGTGGTCGGTGGCGCTGACCAACTCAACAACCTCCAGCCGTTCGCGCAGAAGCGCGATGAAGGGCAGGAAAAGCTGGCGGTTCAGCCCGTTCTTGTACAGATCCTCGGGCACCCGGTTCGAGGTGGTGACCACCGTCACCCCCTCCTCGAACAGGATCTGGAACAGCCGGCCGACGATCATCGCATCGGCGATGTCGGTGATCTGCATCTCGTCGAAGCACAGCAGTCGCACCTGCCGCGCCACCTCCAACGCGACCGGGCGCACGGCATCCTGCTGGCCGGTCTTGCGCACCGCCTCGAGACCCGCCTGGATCTCTTGCATGAACTCGTGGAAATGCACCCGGCGCTTGGCGGGCGTCGGCGCCGCCTCCATGACCAGATCCATCAGCATGGACTTGCCGCGCCCGACGCCGCCCCAAAGGTAAAGCCCCTTGACCGCAGGCGCCGCCGCCGGCGCGGCGCCGCGCAGCCGCGACAGCCAGCCGTTCCGTTGCGGCGCGGGGGCCGGGACGGCGCCCAGCTCGCGCACCAGCCGGTCCAGCACCGGCAACACGCCGCGCTGCGCGGCATCGGGCTGCAATTGCCCCGCGGCCACCCGGGCCTCGTAGAGTTCGGATACGTTTGCCATATTCGCCCCCTGCCAAAGAAAGAACCGGCCCGCAAGGGCCGGCTCCATCATTCCCGACGTTTTTCGGCGGGATCAGCGGCCGAGGCGGGTGAAGCTGCCGCGCGGATCGGCGCCATTGCCCAGCCAGTTCTGCGTCACCGCCGCGATCTGGTTCACGATCTGCACCCGCTGGGTCAGGCCCTTGGCGTCGGCCTCGTCCCCGGCCTTGCCGACCAGGGCCGGGAATTCCGCCTTGATGGTCTGCGGCTCGGTCAAGGCAGCGCCGCTGCGGGCGTCGAAGACCTGCACGGTATACTGGATATTGTGCACGCCGGCATTCTGCAGCCTCTCGCGCACCTTGGGGGTGATGGCGTGGAACTGGCTCAGCGTCGCGACGATCCGCACCCGGGTCTTGCCATGCAGCCCGGCCGCGCCCTTCTGGATGCCCTCCCGGGCGATGGCCGCGGCCTGGGCGCGGCGGTCGCCGGCCGGCTCGCCATGCCAGACGATGTCGAAATCGGGGGTGTAGCTGTTCTCCTCGCTGGTGGTCAGCGTCTCGGGCACGGCGACTTCGACCGAGGCGACGCGCCAGGTCGCGGTCTGGGCGCGGTCAAGCTGGTCGTATCTGGTTTCCCAGGTCTGGCCGGCGCAGCCGGCCAGGCCAAGCGCCAGACCCAGCGCCAGAAGGGCGGGTTTCAACATGATGGATCCTCGTTAGGAACTGAGAGAGTCGTGCATCCGCCGCCACGCAGACGCGGAACCCGGGTCGAGATTGGACGAATCGGGCCTCCTGCTGCGGGGCGTGGCGGACGGGTATCACCACAAGGCGATTCACCCCGTGGTTGCGGCGCAGATTAAGCCATGTTTTCCAATGCGCAACCGCTTTCGCGCCCCGGCCGCTTCAGCCGATGGCGCGGTTGCGCGTCTCGGTGCGAATGAAGAGCGTGGCGAGGGCGGCCAGCAGCAGCAGCGCCGCAAAGACCCCGATGGCCAAGCCGAAGCCGCGCGCCACCACATAGCCCATCAGCGAAGGCGCCAGCAGCCCGCCCAGCCGCGCCACCGCGCTGGCCGTGCCCATGCCGGTGCCGCGCAGTCCGGTCGGGTAAAGCTCGGGCGTGAAGGCATAAAGCGCCCCCCAGGTGCCCAGCAGCGCAAAGCTCATCATCAGCAGCGACCCCGCGACCAGCCAGGGGCTGGCGGCGATGGTGAACAGGAAGCAGCCGGCGGCGCTGAGCAGCAGGAACACCTGCAGCGTCGGCTTGCGGCCCCAGGCCTCGACGCCATGCGCGGCAAGGGCATAGCCCGGCAGCTGCGCCAGCGCCATCAGCACCAGGAAGCCATAGCCGCGCACGAAGCCGAAACCGCCCTTGGCCAGTTCCGCCGGCAGCCAGACGAAGACGCCGTAATAGGACAGCGAGACCAGGAACCAGGCGGCGAAGATGCCCAGGCTGCGGTCGCGCAGCTCGGGACCGAACAGCCCCTGCCCCGCGCCCTCGGCCACGGGCGCGGTCAGCGCCACATCGGGCGGCAGCGCGCGGGCGCCATTGGCGGTCAGCACGCGGTCGACCACCTTGTGCGCGCCAGCCTCGTCGCCCCGGCGCAGCAGATACATCGGCGATTCCGGCACCCAGAGCCGCAGCCAGATGCCGATCAGCGCCGGGATCGCCGCGATCGCAAAGATCCAGCGCCAGGGCTCGTCCGCGCCGGCCAGATGCGCGATCCAGGCGGTCAGCGCGATGACGATGGTGCCAAGCGCCCAGAACCCCTCCAGCCAGACCAGCCAGCGGCCGCGATTGCGCGGCGGCAGGAACTCGGCCATCATCGCGTAATCGACCGGCAGCGTGCCGCCCACCGCCATGCCGGTCAGGAAGCGCAGCGCCAGAAGCGACCAGAAATCCGGCGCAAAGACCGAGGCGATGCCGAAGACCGCATCGCAGCTGACCGTCAGCAGCAGCACGTTGCGCCGCCCGATGCGGTCGGCGATGCGGCCGAACAGCGTCGCGCCGACGAACATGCCCAGGAAGAACAGCGTGCCGGTCTGCAAGGCCTCGGGCACCGTCAGCCCGAAGCTCGCCGCAATCCCGGCGGCGGTGAAGCCGATGGCGATGACCTGCATCGCATCCGCCGCCCAGACCAGGCCGAAGATGGCCAGCAATCGCTGCTGGAAGCGGCCGGCGCCGCCTTGCGCCAAGGCCTCGTCGATGGTCAGTTGCATGGCTCGCCTTTCGCTGATGCGTCAGGCGCAGTCTTGCGACCATCGCCGCCATGTCCAGTCCAAACCGCCGTTCCGGCACGAAAAAAGGGCCGCCCCGACAGGCGGCCCCTGCGACCGGCCGGTCAGGCCAGCGCCACCTCGAAACTGGGCAGCCAGCGTTCCAGGACGAAGTCCTGCCCGCCCCAGGTCACGCTGCGGGTCAGCGTGCTGCGGATCAGCCCGCGATGCGCACCATAGCCGCAGCCCGAGGCATCGGTCAGCGTCCGGTAATCGGTGGCGCTGCGCTGCATGGCATAGCGCAGCCCCGTCACCGTGCCCGTCACATCGACGACGATCTCGCCGCCCGACACCGAGGCCGCCGTGATCGCACCGCCGCCGACTGCCTCGAGCCCCAGGTTCGCCGGATCGCCGCCATAACCGGCATAAAGGCCGCCGACCGTGGTCAGGCTTTCGTCGCCGCGGACCGAGACCGGGATGGTGATCCGGTCGCCCTCCCGCACCGGCGTGCCCGGCAGCAGGTTCCAGGCCCGGCCGGCGGCATCCTCGGCCGCGGCCCAGACCCCGACCTCATAGGCGCGGACATAGTCCGACCACAGCTTGTGCACGCCTTTGCCATCGGCATTGTCGATCTTGTAGGGATAGAGCGGCCCGATCAGCACGCCGCCCTGCTCGCGCACCAGGTCCAGCTGGTCCAGCTTGCAATCGTGCAGGTTGCTGTCCGCGCCGTGCATATAGCCGCCGGTCTGTTGCAGGAACAGCTTCGGTGCTGCCGCCTGCCCGGTCAGCCGCTGGATCTGCCCGTGCCAATCGGCCAGCGTGGCGCGGGCGGCGGCCAGCCACCAGCCGCGCGGCCGGGCCACATCGGCCTCGCCCTGGTTCAGGAACAGGCGCGGCACCCGCACCGCGCTGCCCTGGGCGGCAAAGACCCGTGCGGCCTCGGACAGCCACCATTCGCCGTTCTGCCAGGGCGCCAGCAGCCCCGAGCTGCCGGTCACACCGTCGTCGTCCAGGTTCTCGATCGACTGCCCGCCGGCATCGTGGAACTGGAAGGCAACGCCCTGCGGGGCCAGTCCCTCGCGCAACAGCCCGCAGGCCAGGACCGCGCCCTCGGGGATCGAGGTCTGCACCACCATCGGCCCGGCGCCGCTGGCCTGGACCGAGGTATCATAGCCGTTCAGCAAGGGGTTGGCGACATTGGCCACCGTCACCCCGTCCACGCGCTTCAGCCCGGTCAGCATCAGCGCGCCGGGATTGGCCGCGCCGCCGAAGACATCGCGCCAGCGCCGCCCGTCGGGCGCCAGCTCGGCCCCGAAATTCGCGCCCAGCGACAGCGACTGGCCGCGCGCCATCATCAGATCGACGGTATTGACGGGCGCCGTTACGCCGCCCGAAAATGCGCGATCACCTCCTCGAAGTCCAGCGGGAAGACCCCGCCGACCGGCTTGGCGCAGACCGCGATCTGCTTGACCGTGCCGCGCACATATTGGCCGGTGCGCACCTGGGCATAGTTCACGCCCGGCGTGCCGACCGGGGTTTCGGACAGCATCGTGCCGGCCAGCGTGAAGGCGCGCACGCTCCGCGCAGCATTGTCGATCTCCAGCCCGACGACGAATTCCTGGCCATAGGTCACGCTGCCCAGGGCGATGCTGCGCGCCACCCCGTCGTGATAGCGCGCCTGCAAGGCGCCGTTGTTGTTCTGAATCGCGATGGTCCCGCCCGAGGGGTTCGCCGCCAGGATCTGCGCCACGCCCGAGCCATAGGCGTCCAGCACCGCCCGCACGACGATGAACACCCCGTCGATGTTCGGATTGCTGAGATTGGTCGCCTGCAGGCTGCGGCCGTCGGCAAAGACGATGCCCTCGGCCGCCATGGCGACCGCCGTGCCCGAGGCGGTGGCGGCCAGCGCCCAGCCGCCGTTCCCCTTGTTGGCGAGCCCGGTCACCGCCGCCGCGGTCCCGGTCACGGTCGAACCCGCGTCGAAATAGCCCGCCGCCAGCGTCATGTCCGGCACCACCTGCACCGGAGGCGTCACGATCAGCGAGGCGGTCGTGGCCTCGGCCGCGCCGGCCTCGTTCACCCAGCGCACGCTCAGCGCATATTCCCCGGCCTCGGCCAGTTGCAGCCGCATCTGCGCGTCGACCTGCGCCTTGACGCTGCTGCCGTTCAGCGTCACGTCCCATTCCGCCACCGGCACCGGCGTGCCCGAACCCGCACCGATGTCCAGCGTCACCGTGGCGCCCAGCACCGCCTCGGCCGGCAGCATCGACGGCGGGCGCGTCACGGCGGGCGCCACGCTCGCCCCCTGCCCCTCGACCAGCGTGGCGCCGCGCGCATCCAGCAGCGGCACCGCGCGGTCGGCCAGATAGATCCGCTGCACGCCGCGGAACAGCGCGCCGTTCAGCCCGTTGTGGATCGCCAGCGGCGTATCGCGCGCATCGACCAGCACCAGGTCGCTGTCGCGCTTCTGGCCAAAGGGCAGCGCCTCATAGCCCGCGAAATCCTGCGCGACGATCAGCCGGGTCACGCCGCCCTCCTTCGCCGCCTTCATGTTCTGCGCGCTGGTCCGCTCCAGATCGCCCAGCGTGATGTCCTGGGCCGAGGCGATGAACAGGCCCTTCACCTCGAACACCTTCGAGACATATTGGTTGTAACCCTCGACCGTCCAGCTGGTGCCGGCGGTGTCGCCCTCGGCATTGACCAGCAGCGCCAGCGACCATTCGCCCTGCGCATTCGTGGTCGCCTCGACCCGCTGCGTGACGATTCGCGTGGCCCCGAACACGTCCGATCCGCTCAGCGTGGCGACGATCTTGCCCTGGGAAATCGGGGCGAGGGTGGCATCCATCAGGACACCCCTGACTGTGGCTTTGTTCGGCATGTTGGTCCTCTGCTCATTCCGAAAGGCGCGGCCATTATCCGGGCCTTTTGCGGCAGTTGCCGGGCCGGGCAAAGCAACGCCCCCGCCGCAGCCGAAGCCGGGGCGCCCATCCTTCGCGCGAGCGATACAGTCATAATGCAATTATAGATTGCATTTGTATAAATACCCTAGCAGTCTGCCGTTGACACAACCTTAACGCGAGCACGCTGCGAGGGCCGCATGAGCAAGAAGCAGATTCTGGTCGATCACGCCGATTATCGCATCACCTTGCTGCAAGCCGGCGACCGGCCGGCCCAGCGGGTGATCGTCAGTTTCGGCGGCCAGCCCTCGGACCTGTCGGACGTGGGTTTCGGCAGCAGGTTCGCGCTGGAGAATGGTTGGGACAATGTCTTCGTCGCGCAAAGGCACGGCACGCAATACCAGGGCCTGCCGCTCGAGGCCTTTCGCGACGCCGTGCTGCCGGTGGTTACGGGCCGTGATTGCGTGACCTATGGCGCCAGCCTGGGCGGCTATTGCGCGCTCTATTATGGCGGGGCCATCGACGCCCGGATCCTGGCCGCGGCGCCGATGCTGCCGGCCTGGAAGCCCTTGAAGATCCGCCGCTATGCCGACCTGGCCGTCGCCCACCAACCGCTGTCCGAGACGCCGCGCGCCAGCCGCGCCCCGGTGGTGATCTTCGACCCCGAGCGCGTCCCCGACCAGTTCCTGGTCACGCATATGGTGCAGCCGGCCTATCCGCAGGCGCGGCTGGTCCGCATCCCCTTCGCCGGCCATACCGTGCTGATGACGCTGGCCGAGCTGCGCTGTCTCAAGCCCCTCATCAAGGGCATCGTCGAGCGCGACGAGATCATCGCCTTCGACCCGCCCAGCCCCCGCCACTCGGTCTGGCATGTCGAGAACGCCCGCAAGCAGATGCGCGCCGACCGCGACCGGGCGATCCGCCACCTGCGCGCCAGCCTGGAGATCAAACCGTCGAAACAGGCCTTCAGCATGCTGGCGAGCGCGCTTCTGGGCGAAAGCCGCACCGACGAACTGCGCCGCCTGCTGGCCGAGGGCAGCGCCTCGGGCAACAAGCTGCTGGTGCCTGTCCCGGCCGTGCAGCGCCAGCTGGCCGCCGCCGGGCTGCTGGCCTAGGCCCGGCGCCTGGTCCTGGTGCGAGCCTGCTGGGCCTCGTCCGCCTCCTGCTCGTCGGGTGTCACGAATTCGGCAAAGCCCGTCGCCGTATCGACGAATTTGTCAAAGGTGCACAGCGCCATGCCCTCGGCGCTCAGATAGCCGAAATGCCGCTCGCGCACCCGGCGCACATCGTCCTCCGAGGCCCGCGTCATGCCGCGCTTGCGCAGCGTCTGCGCCTCATGCCGGGGGGTGTCGTTGTCGCCGCGATGGGTGACGATGCAGGGGAAATGCGGATCCGTCACCGAAACTAGGTGCTGCGGAATCTTGTAATGCCCATAGTCGAAGACCGTGCGCGTGCTGTGCCGCACCGCCGCGCCGGCGCTGAAGAAGGGGCTGTACCAGTTGTAGATGCCCTCGGTCGGTCCATCGGTGACGCAATAATACAGCGACGAGAAGCTGACCGCGAAATGCGCGTTGCGCCACAGGCAGGCGGCATGGCGACGCAACCGGCGAATGAAATCCTTGGACACGCAATCGTCGTCGTCCAAGCGGAACTGCACCGTGTCGGGCAGGTTCAGCGCCAGTTCCGGCGCCAGCATGGTGATCGCCTCCGAGACATGCATCGGCGCGACGAAGCGCAGCTCGACCTGCGGCGCCACGGCGCAGATCTGCTCGAGCCGGGTCCGATAAGCCTCGGGCATGCGGTCCGAGGACAGCACCAGGAAGCGGAAGTTCGGATCGGACTGCGCCCGCATCGAGGCCAGCGTGAGATGCTCGAAGGTCGCCAGCCGCGCCTCCATCCGCTCGGCGGCAAACAGCTCGGCGGCCTTATCCTCATAGATCGCCTCGAGCTCGTCGTCGCTCTTGTTGCGATAGGCTTTCCAGTCACCGCGCCCGAGCATGGAAAACCGACACACACCAAGGATCGCGATATCCTGTTCCCGCATCACTCGCTCATCAGCTGAAAATCCTCTTAAGCCTTAGCAGAGAGCTTCGCCCCACGCCACAACCTAAACGATACAGTTTCGTCCGAACTAGCAAGCGCGGGATCTCCGCAACGTGTCATGCAAAAGCCCCGCGACCGGTTCGGGTCGCGGGGCTTTTGGCTGGATCTATGGTGCCGGTGAAGGGACTCGAACCCCCGACCCCATCATTACGAATGACGTGCTCTACCAGCTGAGCTACACCGGCATCTTTGTGCCGCGCCGGATAGCAGGTTCCGTCGCAGGCGAAAAGGGGGGATCAGAGTTTTTTCCCGGCCACCTGCGCGATATTCTCCTCGGGCGGCTCGACATCCGGCCTGACGGGCAGGATGTCGCCCTGGCTCGCGATCACCGGCTTGCGCGGCGCCTCGGGTTCGGGGCGGTGCAAGGGGATCGGCGGCGCCGCGGGCTCGGGTTCCGGCTCGGGATCGGTGACGGTCATCGCGGGCTCGGCCCCGGCCGCGACCAGCGGCGGGCGGCGATAGTCCGATTCGCGCGGCACCATGCCGGGCTGGACATCGGCGACTTCGGGCGGCGGCTCGACCACGACCGACCGGCCGGGATCGGCTGCGGGCGCGGCATCGACCATGCCCGGCGCAGCGGCCGGCGCGGGCGTCGGCACGATGGCTGGCGTCGGCACCGGCGCCTCGGACGCCTTGCCGCCGACCAGCAGCGGCAGCATCTCGGCCCCGCCGGCGGCAGGCGCCGTCCAGACTGCGCTGTCCGGCTCGCGCCAGGTCAGCGTGTCGAAACCGCCGCAGCTGTCGCAGGTCGGCGACCATTCCGCCATGACATTATGGCACTTGTCGCAGACCCATTGCGGCCCGCGGCTGGCGACCAGCGCCCGGGCCAGGATGCCGCGCACCACGGCGTCGTCCGAGCCCTCGCCGCGCTCGACCGCGGCCAGGATCGACAGCGAACGCACCGTCGGGTGCTTCGTCGCCAGGTCGCCCAGCGCCCGGCGGGCACCGGGAAAGTCCTCGGCCGCCAGCAGCAGCTCGGCACGCAAGAGCCGGGTTTCCTCGTGATCCGGGTTCTGCCGCATCAGCTCCTCGAAGCGGCGCAGCCGGGCCGAGGGCTTTTCGTCCGGCACGATCTCGGCAAAGGCGGCGGCGATCGAGGGATGCGGCCGTACGCTCCAGGTCTTTTGCAGCACGCGGCTGGCGTTTCGGGCGTCGTTCTGCGCGATATAGCTGCGCGCAGCCAGCACCGCGGCCGGGATCAGGTCGGGGCTGGCCCGGTTGGCCGAGATCGCGGCCTCGCGCGCGCTGATCGAATTGCCCTCGGCCAGCACCTCGGACGCCTCCTTCAGCGCCAGCACCGCGTCGCGGCGCAGATGCACGTCCTTGGGCAGCTGCCCCTGCTGGCGCTTGTCCTTCAGCACGGCGCGCGCGCCCTTCCAGTCGCCCTCGCGGGTCTGCAGCTGCAGCAGCGTGTCCTGCACCTCGGCATGTTTCGGCTTCAGCGCATAGGCCTTCTCGGCCAGCTTCAGCGCGGTGGCGGTGTCGCCCTCGGCCAGCTTCTGCCGCATCAGCCCGCGCACGCCGACGAAGCGGGTGCGCTGGTCCGACAGCAGGCGGCGATAGATCTCGGCCGCCTTGGCATCGTCGCCGGCGACCTCGGCCGCCTGCGCGGCCAGCAGGTCGGTGACATGCGGCTGGTCCAGCAGCTTCGCGGCCTTGGCGGCCTTGTCCTGCGCCAGCCGCCCCTCGCCCGAGGCGACGGCCAGCATGCCCTCGGACAGCGCCTCATAGCCCTTGCGCTGGCGCGAGCGGGCGAAATAGCGGTTGATCGCCGTCTCGTCGCCCAGCAGGAACCGCACGAAGGCCAGGAACATGCCCAGGATCTTGACCGCGAGCCAGCCCAGCACGACCACGACCAGCACCGCGATCAGCAACTGGACCGGGCCCAGCGTGTATTCGGTGCCGCCATAGACCATGCTCAGACCCTGGCCGCTTTCCGAAAGCTGGATCGCGCCCAGGGTGATCGCCAGGATGATGGCGAAGAAGATCAGTATTTTCAGCGCCGACAGCAGCATGCCAGGGACTCCTTACAAGCTGCCGGCGGCCAGGGCGGCCAGCGCGGCATTGGCTTCGACCCAGACCTGCGCCTTGGCGGTCCAGGCCGACATGGCCTCCTGCCCGGCCTGCGGCAGCGCGGCGATCTCGGCCAGCGCGCCCTTGACGTCGCCGGCCTTCACCGCGGCATCGGCACGCGACAGGATGGCGTCGGGATCGTCGCCGGCGCGCGGCTCGACCGAGCGGGCGCCGGTCTGCACGCGCAGGAAGTCCCCGATCGCCCCCAGCGCGCCGCCATCCTGCGGCACCTGCTTGATCGAGGCGGCCAGACCCTCGCGCGCGGCGGCCGGGAAATCGGCGCGCAGCTGTTCCAGCGTCGGCACGTCGCCGGTCAGCACGGCCGGGGCTTCGATGCCGGCGGCCTGCAGATCGGCCAGCGCCTGGTCGCGGGGCCCGCCGGTTTCGATGGCGGCCTGCAAGGCGGCGGCAGCGGTGGCGGCCTGGGCGCGGCGATTGGCGGCGTCGGCGCTTTCCTGCAAGGCGCTGGCCTGGGATTGCGCGGCGCTGATGCGCTTTTCGGCCTCGGCGGCGGCGCTGGCGATCTGGCCCTGCAGCGCCTCGGCCTGGGCGGCAAAGCCCTGCATGCGCTCGGCCAAGGCCGGGTCGACGGCGCTGCGCGCGGCCAGTTCGTCGATGCGGGCCTGCTGCGCGGCCAGCCGGCCGTTCACGTCGTCGAGCAATTGCTGCAAGCCGGCGCTGTCCTCGCCCGAGACCACCGGGGCCACGGCGGGACGCGCCTCCAGCTCCGAGACGGTCTTTTCCAGCGCCGCGAGCTTCTCGGCCTGCGCCTTCAACGCCTCGGGATCGGGGCCGGCATCGGCCAGGGCCTGGCGGGCGGCATCGGCCCCGGCCTCACCGGCGCGCTTGGCAAAGGCGTCGGCCTGGGCCTGGATCTCGCTGCGCGCAGCTTCGGTCGCGGCATCGCGGGCGGCGGCCAGCGCGGCCTCGTTCGGGGCCTGCCCGGCCGGGGAACGCCAGGCTTCGGGCAGATGCGGGATCGCCGACCAGGTCGCGGCGGCGCCCAGCCCGGCGGCGATCACCCCGCCCAGAAGCGTGGGCATGAAGCCGGCCTTGCGCACCTCGACCACGCGGGTCTCGACGCGGGCCGGCTCGGGTTTCGCGATTTCGGGCCTGGCGGGCGCGGGCTTGGTCGCCGCGGGGGCGGCCGCGGCAGGCGCAGCCTCGGCCGGGCGGGGCTTCGGCGCGGCGCCCCCCGGCCCCTCGCCCGAGCCGACCAGCTTCGATTCGACGGCCGGCTTCGGCTCGGGCTTGGCGGCGGCTGTGGCCTCGCCGGCGCTGACCGGGTGGCTGTCGATCACCGGGCCGGAAACGGCCTTTTTCTTCAAGTCCTTGTCGGGGCTCGCCTTGTTTTCGCTGGAATTGGCATCTGGCTGTTTCACGATCTTCCCCGTTCCCTTCTGCGCCGGAACACGGGCAAGCGACGCTGCCCGGACCCGCTATCATCACTGGCTCCCGCCACAAGTCTAGTGGGCAGCGCGTGGCGCCTCAACCCGCCCTCACATGCTTTGTTCCGCGCCGAGCAGGGTTTCGATGGCCGCAAGCACGCCCCCGGCATCCGGATCGGCCGCCACCGCAACCCGCGCAAAGGGCCCGCGCCAGGCCGCCGCAGCCGCCGCGCTGATCGGCACCAGCCACAGCGCCGCCCGCGCCTCGCCCGCCTGCCCCGCCAGCAGCCGCGCCGAGCGGGGCGAGAACAGCGGCAGGATCACCGGCCCCGGACCCGCCAGCAAGGCCCGCGCCGCCGGGCTCAGCTCCTGCGGCAGCTGGTCATAGACCACGACGCCCGGCACCGGCAAAACCTTGGCGACATGGGCGCCATGCGGATGCAGCCAGCCCGGGCCGAGCCCCTGAAGCATCGGCAGCATGCGCGCGGCATCGCCCGGCCCCTCGGTCACGGCGAAGCCCGCCTCCCGCGCCGCCCGGGCGGTGGCCGGCCCGACGCAGATCGCCGGTCGCCCGCGCCCGGCCCCCGCCGCCGGCACCGCATGGACCGAGGTGAAGACCAGCCCCCTGGCCGCCGCCAGCCGGCCGGCATCATGCGGCACCGGAACGATGCGCAGCACCGGCGAGATCAGCACCGGCAACCCCAGCGGCGCGGCGGCTGCGGCAAAACGCCGCGCCGCCGGCTCGGGCCGGGTCAGAAGCAGCGTGGGCGGCGGTATGGCAGGGGCGGCAAGGGACATGGCATTCGGCCGGGCAAGATGTTACGTCCCCCCTTGCCTATGCCCCGGGCGGCGCAGGAACAAGGACAAGCATGGCACGGATCTTTCTCGGCATCGAAAGCAGCTGCGACGACACCGCCGCCGCCGTGGTGCGCGACGACCGCACCATCCTGGCCTCGGTGGTCGCCGGCCAGACGGCGCTTCATGCCGATTTCGGCGGCGTGGTGCCCGAGATCGCCGCCCGCGCCCATGCCGAAAAGCTGGACGGCTGCGTCGAACAGGCGCTGGCGCAGGCCGGGCTGCGGCTCGACCAGCTGGACGGCATCGCCGTCACCGCCGGGCCGGGGCTGATCGGCGGCGTGCTTGCCGGGGTGATGCTGGCCAAGGGGCTGGCGGCGGGTTCGGGCCTGCCGCTGATCGGGGTGAACCACCTTGCCGGCCATGCGCTGACGCCGCGGCTGACCGACGGCATCGCCTATCCTTACCTCATGCTGCTGGTCTCGGGCGGGCATTGCCAGTTCCTGTGCGTGGACGGGCCGCAGGATTTCACCCGGCTCGGCGGCACCATCGACGACGCCCCGGGCGAGGCTTTCGACAAGGTGGCGAAGCTCCTGGGCCTGCCGCAGCCGGGCGGCCCGGCGGTCGAGGCCGCCGCCACCCAGGGCGACCCGCGCCGCTTTGCCTTTCCGCGGCCGCTGCTGGACCGGCCCGGCTGCGACCTCAGCTTCTCGGGGCTGAAGACCGCCGTGCTGCGCCAGCGCGACACCCTGGTCGCGGCGCAAGGCGGGTTGCACGAACAGGACCGCGCCGACATCTGCGCCGGCTTTCAAGCCGCCGTGGCCGATGTGCTGGCCGAAAAGACCCGCCGGGCGCTGGCGGTCTCGCCCGCGCCGGTGCTGGCAGTGGCAGGCGGCGTTGCCGCGAACCAGACCCTGCGGGCGGCATTGCAGGCCGTGGCGGCAGAGGCGGGCGCGCGCTTCCTGGCCCCGCCGCTGCGGCTTTGCACCGACAATGCCGCGATGATCGCCTGGGCGGGGATCGAGGCGCATGACGCCGGCCAGCGCGACGGCATGGAGCTGGCCGCAAGGCCGCGCTGGCCGCTGGACCGGGCCGCCGCGCCGATGCTCGGCGCCGGCAAGCGGGGGGCCAAGGCATGAGCGTCGCGGTGATCGGCGCGGGCGCCTTCGGCACGGCGCTGGCGGTGGTGCTGGCCGCCAAGGGGCCGGTCACGCTCTGGGGCCGCGACGTGGCCTGGAGCGCGCGCGAGAACCCGCGCCTGCCCGGAATCGCCCTGCCCGACAGCCTGCGCCTGACCGACCGGCTGGCGGATTGCACCGCCGAAACCGTGCTGCTGGCCCTGCCCGCGCAGGTGCTGGGCGGCTTCCTGGCCGCCGAGGCGCCGCGCCTCGACGGCCGCCGCCTGGTCAGCTGCGCCAAGGGCATCGACCTCGCCACCCTGACCGGCCCCTCGGCGCTGATCGCGGCGGCCTGTCCGCGGGCCACCGTCGCGGTGCTGACCGGGCCCAGCTTCGCCGCCGACATCGCCCGCGGCCTGCCGACCGCGCTGACGCTCGCCTGCGCCGACCCGGGCGCGGCCGAGGCGCTGCAACGCCAGCTTTCCACCGGCGCGCTGCGGCTCTATCGCACCACCGATGTCACCGGCGCCGAGCTGGGCGGGGCGCTGAAGAACGTCATCGCCATCGCCGCCGGCGCCGCCATCGGCGCGGGCTATGGCGACAGCGCCCGCGCCAGCGTGGTGACACGCGGCTTTGCCGAGATGACGCGGCTGGCCGCGGCTCTTGGCGCGCGGCCGGAAACGCTGGCCGGCCTCTCGGGTCTGGGCGATCTGGTGCTGACCTGCACCTCGGAACAGTCGCGCAATTTCCGCTATGGCCTGGCGCTGGGGGCGGGCCGCGATTTCGCCGCCGGCACCACGGTCGAGGGCGCCGCCACCGCCCGCGCCGTCGCCGCCCTGGCCCCGAAGCTGGGGGTCGAGCTGCCGGTCTCGCAACTGGTCGCGGGGCTTGCCGAGGGCCGCGTCGCCATGGAACATGCGCTGGATATCTTGCTGAACCGCCCGCTGAAGGAGGAATGATGCCCCTGTTCGCCCTGATCTGCCGCGATGCCCCTGGCATGCTGGAAACCCGCCTTGCCGTGCGCCCGCAGCACCTGGACTGGCTGGGCCAGCGCCCCGGTGTGCAACTGGCCGGCCCCTTCATCGAGAACGGCCAGCCCTGCGGCTCGCTGGTCGTGGTCGAGGGCGAAAGCCTCGACGAGGTGCGCGACTGGGCCGCGCACGACCCCTATGCCGAGGCCGGCGTCTTCGGCGCGGTCGAGGTGGTGGAATGGCGCAAGGTGATCGGCTGATGGCGCATTGGCTGTTCAAGTCCGAGCCCGACGTCTTCAGCTTCGACGACCTGATCGCCAGGGGCGAGCGGGGCGAGCAATGGGACGGCGTGCGCAACTACCAGGCCCGCAACAACATGCGCGCCATGAAGCTGGGCGAGCGCGGCTTCTTCTATCACTCGAACATCGGCAAGGAGGTCGTGGGCATCTGCGAGGTGGTGGCGCTGGCCCATCCCGACTCGACCGCCGACGACCCGAAATGGGAATGCGTGGACGTGAAGGCGGTGGCCCGCGTCCGGCGGCCGGTGACGCTGGACGAGGCCAAGGCCGAGCCGCGGCTGAAGGACATGATCCTGGTCAACAATTCGCGGCTGTCGGTGCAGCCGGTCTCTGATGCGGAATGGGACGTGATCCTGGAGCTGGCGGGCGGCCCGCAGCCGCTGTGACCGGCCCGTCCGGCAATCCCGCAACGCACCAAGGCGCAAAAGCCCAGGAGGGGTGACATGGCACGCGGACCGAAAGTCATCGTGGACCGTCCGACCACGAAACGCATCGGCGCGCTCGGCGCGCTCTGGCCCTTCATCCGGCCCTATCGCGGTCTCCTGGCAGTGGCGGTGCTGGCGCTGGTGGCGACGGCCGGGATCAGCCTGGTCCTGCCGCTGGCGGTGCGCCGCGTGGTCGATGGCTTCGACGCCGGCGCGCATCTGCTGGACCAGTATTTCGGCGCGGCGCTGGCCATCGTCGGGCTGCTCGCGCTGGGGACCGGGCTGCGCTATTACTTCGTCACCCGGCTGGGCGAGCGCGTCGTGGCCGACATCCGCAAGGCGGTGTTCGACCGCGTCATCGCCATGAGCCCGGCCTTCTACGAGCGCGTGCTGACCGGCGAGATCATCAGCCGCATCACCACCGACACCACGCTGATCCAGTCGGTGATCGGCTCCTCGGTCTCGATCGCGCTGCGCAATTTCATGATCCTGGTCGGCGGCATGGCGCTTCTGGTCTGGACCTCGCCCAAGCTCTCGGGGCTGGTCCTGCTTCTGGTGCCGCTGGTGGTGGTGCCGATCGTCGTGCTGGGCCGGCGGCTGCGCAAGCTCTCGCGCGAGAACCAGGACTGGATCGCGCTGTCCTCGGGCGCGGCCTCGGAAAGCCTGCTCTCGGCCCAGACGGTGCAGGCCTTCACCCACGAAGGCCCGACCCGGGCGCGCTTCGACGAGGTGACCGAACGCTCCTATGTCTCGGCGCTGGACCGGGTGCGGACCCGCACGGTGATGACGGTGATCGTGATCTTCCTGATCTTCTCGGGTGTGCTGGGCGTGCTGTGGATCGGCGCGCGCGACGTGCGGACGGACGTGATGACCGTGGGCCAGCTGGTGCAATTCGTCATCTACGCGGTGATGGTCGCCGGCGCCGTCGGCGCGCTGTCGGAAATCTGGGGCGAATTGCAGCGCGCCGCCGGCGCGACCGAGCGGCTGACCGAGCTGCTGACCGCCCAGGACAGCCTGACCGATCCCGTCGCGCCGGTGGCCCTGCCCCGTCCGGTCAAGGGCGCCATCGGCTTTGACGACGTGACCTTCCACTACCCCTCGCGCCCGGACCGCTCGGCGCTCGAGGGCATCACGCTCGACATTGCGCCGGGCGAGACGGTGGCGCTGGTCGGTCCCTCGGGCGCCGGCAAGACCACGGTGATCCAGCTGCTGCTGCGCTTCTGGGATCCCGACGCCGGCACGGTCAGCATCGACGGCATCGACCTGCGCGACATGGCGCGCGCCGATTTCCGCCAGGCCATCGCGCTGGTGCCGCAGGACCCGGTGATCTTTGCCGCCACCGCGCGCGAGAACATCCGCTTCGGCCGTCCCGAGGCCAGCGACGCCGAGGTCGAGGCCGCCGCCCGCGCCGCCCATGCCGACGAATTCCTGGCGCTCCTGCCCGACGGATATGACAGTTATGTCGGCGAGCGCGGGGTGATGCTGTCCGGCGGGCAGAAGCAGCGCATCGCCATCGCCCGCGCCATCCTGCGCGACGCGCCCATCCTGCTTCTGGACGAGGCGACCAGCGCGCTCGACGCCGAATCCGAACGGCTGGTGCAGCAGGCGGTGGATGAACTGGCGCGCACCCGCACCACGATCATCATCGCGCACCGGCTGGCGACGGTGAAGAAGGCTGACCGCATCGTCGTCTTCGACCATGGCCGGATCGTGGCGCAGGGCCGGCACGACACGCTGGTCGCGCAGGGCGGGCTTTACGCCCGGCTGGCGCGGCTGCAATTCACCGAAGGCGCCGAAGAGCCGCCCCCGCTGCCGCCGCAGGGCTGAGCGCCCCCTGGCGGCAGCGCCGGTTCAGCGCGGCGCGCTGTAGACTGCCGCCCAGAACACCGTCTTGCCGTCGCTGCCGACGGCCTTGCCGATGCCGTAATGGCGGACCTGCGGGATCAGGATATTCGCCAGATGCCCGCTGGAGCGGCTCCATTCCTGCAGCACCCGCTCTTGCGTGAAGGGGCCGGCGGCGATGTTCTCGGCCGCGATGCTGGGCCGATAGCCTTCCTTCTTCAGCCGCTGCATCGGCCCCTTCGTGCTGCTGCCGCTATGGGACATCACCCCGCGCCGGGCCATGTCGCAGGCATGGCGGGCGGCGACCTCGGCCAGCTCGGCATTGGCGCGCAGCGGCGCCAGCCCACGCGCCTGGCGCGTGGCATTGGTGGCGGCGGTGGCTGCCTTGTTTTCGCGCACCGACGTCTGGTAGCAGGAAACCGCGCCCTGCCGCGCCAGGTTGAAGGCGACGGATTTGGTCGAGACTCGCACCTGGATCTCGGCCAGGGCCGGCGAGGCGAGCAGGCCCATTAAGGCCATGAAAACCAATGATTTGGCCAATTTGTTCAGCATGAGAACCCCTTGTTTCATGGGGAAAATAGGAAGGACGGTTCAGTTTCACAACTTCCGATTGCTGAAAATTGTATGGAACCGCCGCTTGCGCGGATCGTTGCCGTTGTGATGCAATCCGAGCCAAAGGAGTGGTCATGGCCATTTGGGATTTCGTGAAGGACGCCGGAAAATCGCTGTTCGGCAGCGAGGCCGAGGCGAAAGAGGCTCCGGCACAACCGGCAGGGCAGCCCGCGGCGCAGGCCGCGGAAAGCGACACCGACCGTAAGGTCGCCGCGCTCAAGGCCGAGCTGAAGACGCTTGGCCTGACCGGCAAGGATGTCCACCTGAAGCTGCGCGGCGATACCGTGGTGATCTCGGGCCAGGCCCGCGACCAGGAAACGCTGGAAAAGCTGATCCTCGCCGTCGGCAACATCAAGGGCATCGCCCATGTCGAGCTGGAGGGCGCCAGCACCGAAACCCCCGCGCCCGCCGGCGCCAAGCCCGTGTTCCATACCGTGCAAAAGGGCGAGACGCTTTCCGCCATTGCGCAGAAATATCTTGGCAAGGCCGGCCGTTACCAGGAAATCTTCGAGGCCAACAAGCCGATGCTGACCGACCCGGACAAGATCTATCCCGGCCAGACGCTGCGCATTCCGCAGGCCTGACGCGGCGTCTCTGACGCTGCGTTTCCACGCGCCGCGGGCAAGGCCCGACTTGCCCCGGCGCCGCTTTTCGGACCATTCTTTCCAAGGCGGGGCCAAGGCGCGCCCCGGAGGGAATTTCTGGGAGGATTCAATGGTCAGGTTCGCGAACGTCGCAGACCGCAACGCGGTCGAGGCGGAAATGCCCTATGCGCAGCGGCAGCTGCCCGCGACGATCCATCAGGCCCTGACGCTGACCCGCGACCGCCATCCCCAGCGCCCGGCGATCAGCTTCCAGCTTTTCTCGGACCCCAGGGCGCCGGCGCGCAGCCTGACCTGGTCCGACCTGCACGAGCGGGTGACCGAGACTGCGAACCTGTTCCACAGCCTGGGCATCGGCCCGCGCGATGTCGTGGCCTATCTGCTGCCGAACTGCCTCGAGGCGCCGATCGTGCTGCTGGCGGGCGCCACCGCCGGCATTGTGAACCCGATCAACCCGCTTCTCGACCCCGAGCAGATTGCGGCCATCCTGCGCGAAACCGGCGCCAAGGTTCTGGTGACGCTGAAGAGTTTCCCGAAGACCGATATCGCGCAAAAGGCCGCGGCGGCCGTGTCGCAGGCCCCCGGCGTCCAGACCGTGCTCGAGGTCGACCTGCGCGGCTACCTGACCGGGGTGAAGCGCCTGCTGGTGCCGCTGATGCGGCCCAAGGTGCCGACCCGCCACCACGCCCGGGTGCTGGATTTCGAGGCCGCCGCCAGCGCCCAGCGCCACGACCGGCTGCTGTTCGACCCGGCGCCCGAAGACCGCGTCGCCGCCTATTTCCACACCGGCGGCACCACCGGCACGCCCAAAGTGGCGCAGCACAAGCTGTCGGGCATGATCTACAACGGCTGGCTGGGCGCCGAATTGCTGTTCAACGAACGCGACGTGCTGATGTGCCCGCTGCCGATGTTCCACGTCTTCGCCGCCTACCCGATCCTGATGTCCTGCCTGATGTCGGGGGCGCAGCTGGTCATGCCGACCCCCGCCGGCTATCGCGGCGAGGGCGTCTTCGACAATTTCTGGAAGCTGATCGAGCGCTGGCAGGCCACCTTCCTGATCACCGTCCCGACCGCCATCGCCGCGCTGATGCAGCGGCCGGTCGATGCGGATGTCTCCTCGCTGCGCACGGCGATCTCGGGCTCGGCGCCGCTGCCGATGGAGCTTTACAACCGCTTCCGCTCGGCCACCGGCGTCGAGATCGCCGAGGGCTACGGCCTGACCGAAGCGACCTGCCTGGTGTCGGTGAACCCGGTGGACGGGCTGAAGAAGGTCGGCTCGGTCGGCATCCCGCTGCCCTATACCCATGTCCGCATCCTGCGCCGCGTCGACGGCACCTTCCAGGAATGCGCCGTGGACGAGATCGGCGAGATCTGCGTCGCCAACCCCGGCGTCTACGAGGGCTCGACCTATACCGAGGCCGACAAGAACCACGACCTTTTCGCCGAGGACCGCTTCCTGCGCACCGGCGACCTGGGCCGGCTGGACGCGGACGGCTATCTGTGGATCACCGGCCGGGCCAAGGACCTGGTCATCCGCGGCGGCCACAACATCGACCCGGCGATGATCGAGGATGCGCTGCTGTCGCATCCGGCCGTCGCCTTCGCCGGCGCCATCGGCCAGCCCGACGCCTTCGCGGGCGAACTGCCCTGCGCCTATGTCGAGCTGGTCGCGGGCGCCGAGGTCTCGGTCGAGGCGCTGATGGAGCATGCCCGCGAGCACATTCCCGAACGCGCGGCGGTGCCGAAATATATCGAGGTGCTGCCCGAGTTGCCGAAGACGGCGGTGGGCAAGATCTTCAAGCCCGACCTGCGCAAGCTGGCGATCAAGCGCGTTTATGACGAGGCCATGGCCGAGGCCGGGCTGCCGGTCACGGTGGCCGAGGTGGTCGAGGACAAGAAGCGCGGGCTGGTGGCAAGGCTGAAGCGCAAGGGCACGGTGGACGAAAAGGCGCTGTCGGATTGCCTGGGGCAATTCACCCGGCCTTGGGAATGGGGGTGAGGAATCTTTCTAGGTCGTGTTGACAAAAGGGATTCCTCTGGCAGTCGTCCTATGATTCAAGCTCATCTCTACGTGGGAGATGAACTTGGCACGCAACCTGATATCCGACGATGAGTGGACCTTCTTCGAGGGCTTCATTCGTGCCGTCCGGCACCCTAACGGGCGGAAACCTGCGGACCATCGTCTTGTTCTGAATGGTATATTCTGGATCGCAAGGACTGGTGCGCCATGGCGCGATCTGCCCGAAGAGTTTGGCAAGTGGTCCTCGGTCTACCGTCAGTTCCGCCGCTGGACTTTGGCGGGACTGTGGGAGGATATCCTGGATGCGCTGAACCACGCTGGGATCGCGCCAGACAAGCTCCAGATGGTTGATAGCACTGTGATCCGCGCCCATCATCATGCGGCGGGCGCAAAAGGGGGACTCCGAAAGAGGCTCTTGGCCGTTCGAGAGGCGGCTTCTCGACCAAGATCCATCTCCGCGTCAACGGCGCAGGCCTCCCGATGAGGACCGAGATCACGCCGGGGCAGGATTCCGACTACACCGGCTATGATATGGTGATGGCCGACAACCTGCCGCAACCAGCAGTTCTGGTCGCCGACAGGGGCTATGACTCTGATAAAATTCGGGAAGACATCGAGAGCCGCAACGCCCTGCCCATGATACCGATGCGAAGGAACCGAAGGGTGCGCAAGGCTGTCGACATGACCATCTACACCCTGCGCAACATGGTCGAGCGCTGCTTCAACAAGCTGAAAAATAGCCGCCGCCTTGCAACCCGCTACGACAAAACCGCCGAAAGCTTCCTTGGCTTCGTCGACGTCGCCTGCATCAGGCTCTGGCTCCGCCATTTGTCAACATGACCTAGTTCGAACATCCGGCCGTCGACATGGACGCGCCATTCGGATGTCACCTGCCGGGCATCGGCGCTGTCGCGGATGGTGACGACGGCCGGGGCCTTAGACTGTAGCCGGGCCTGCATCACCGCCTCAGACCCGCGCAGATAGCGGACATGCGCCGCGCAGGCGAAGCGCAACAGGCAGTCCTGCACGACCTGCCCGTCCTCGTCGACGGCCTCGTAGGGCTCATAAAACCGCGCCCGGCTTTTCAGGTCACTGGCCTGCATCTGACTTCCTCTTGCGTCGCTCGCGTTTCCGTCGGTTTTCCATCAGTGCCGCACATCGCGGGGTGCAATATCGCACCAGCCCGTGAACCTCGGGCGGGATCGGCTTACGACACCAGTCACAGCCCCGACCGGCACGGGCTTCCAGCGCCGCCGCCCGCCTAAGCCGGTATTCATCCGCACCGCAACATTTTGGGCTGCAATACTTGCGGATGTTTATCATCTTCGTCACCGGTATGACGCCGCCGCAGAACCGGCAATAATCATTCAGGTCAATGTTCATAGCCGCCGACTCCACCGCCAAAATTGACGACCTTGTCATAAGCATCCGCCTCGTTTGCCTCACGGATCGCTGTGACCATCTTGTGATGCGCGCCTCGACATAGGGCGCTGCAAAACCGGAAATATCCTTCCGGCAAAGGCTTTCGGCACCTGACACAATGCGTCCGCTCGATCAGCGTCCCGGCCTCGATGGTCCATTCCGGCTGACCCTGGTCCCATGTCGGCCGCACGGCTCGCACCACGCGGAAAGCGTCGTCCAGCAGGTCACGGGCACAAAGATCGGCGGTCAGCCAGCCCCAGCCCTGCCGACACAGGTCAGACCGGATGCCAGCGCGAAGGGGGCCTTCCAAGCCGAAGAGGCTGCCGGTGTCGCCAGCCTCGAACGCCATGCGGATGACGCGGGCCAGTTCGCGGACCAACAGGTTATAGCGCCCCTCACCAAGACGCCCGCGTCGAGCATCCCGTGCCCGCCGCTCTTTCCGGTTGATGAGATGGGCGGGCATCTGCAACACGGGCTTATTCCTCTTTGGGTGCGGCCTTCTGTTCGGACTGCATGTTCATGGGACTGAGGAAGACGTCGGCATCAGGATCGGAACGCAGGTTCAGATGCTCGAAGCGGCGCAGGTCATTGGCACTGTAAAGCCCTGTTTCCCGGCCGATCCGATAGCCTTGCAGGCGGGTCAGAAAGTCAGCCCGGACAAGAAGATCGGTGTCGAATTCGACCTCATGGCTGCGGCGCCCGGCATCGCTGAAAAGGTCGCGCATGATGGCCTCTTCCCAGCGCACCAGCCACGGCTGCACGGTCCCGGCCGCGAATTGGCGGCGCAGTTCGACGACGTTCGAATAGTTCGCCCCCGACAGTTCTTGCAGCAGCGGCGGCGGGACGTTGAAGATCCGGGCAACTTCCAGCACCGCCAGCCGACGGGCTTCCGAAAGTTCAGCATCGTGGGCGGTCGAGGATACCGGCACCCAATCGCTGCCCTCTTCCAGAACACCGATCTTGCCCGCGTTCTCTGCACCGCCATACAGCGCATTCAGGCTGTCGCGCAGGGTGCGGGCAGCGTCAGGGCCGATCTGCTCGGGATGCTTCACAAAGCCGCTGAGGCGGGCGCCGTTGCGCCAGATGGATTGCGCGAAGCGTTCGGTCGCCACCGCGCCGCCCAGCGCCTCGCGGCAACGGTCCAGCCGTGACCGGGGCGTGAAGGGATCGTCCCAGCGGTCGCGGATCGTGAAAACCTCGTCGGGCAGCAGGCGCCTGGTGCCGACCTCGTCGCTGACCTGATAGCGGATGCGGCGGGTGCCGGGGATACGCTCGATGGTGATCTGCCCCGGATGGATCGGCCACAGCGCCACGGGACGCCCATTGCCGTCACGCTCGATCTCGGCGTAGGCGGCGCCGTGAATGAGGCAGTTCGCCTGCATCATGGCGACCATTTCCGTCGCAGTCTGCAAATCGTTCGGGCTCTTGAACAGCCGGGCCACGGGGTGCGATGTCTCGGCCTTGCGGACGCCCTCGCCCTCGGTGCGGTAGACGCTGACCGGCAGCGCCGCCACGGCCTCAGAGATGACCGTGATCGCATTGAAGGCAGCGGCATTGCCCTCGATGACGGCGGGCGCGATGTAGCCCCCGGCCAGCGATGGCAAGCCCATGGTCGCCAGCAAGTCCCAGGACGATGCGCGGGTCTCGGGCTTCCGGCCGAAGATGCGGTCGATAATGCTCATAGGCAGGTATCCAGAAAGCGGCGGGCGGCGACCAATTTGCCAGACGCGGCCAGTCGCCGCCTCGCCTGCACTATTGTCCCGTCGTAGGCAGGGAACGCCGAGACAATGCTGATTTCGTGAAGGTTGATGCTACGAAGCTCGCGGCGCGTGTCGTGCCAGCGTTCATCCTTGACCGTGAAGCCGAAGGATGCGCCGCCCACGTCGCCACGTTCCGCCAGTTCGAGGATGTCGCGGCCGATGCTGGTATTCGGCACGTCCAGCTCGAAGTGCAGACCGCGCGTGTCCTCGGCCAGCCGCAGCGTCCCTGAGCGGGTGCGGGCCAGAACAGCACGCTGGTCATGGTCGGCAAGGGCAAGGATGTCCCTGCCCTCTGCCAGCGTGGCCTTGAACGCGCCGGGGATGATGACTTCCGTGAAGTCCCTGATGCGGGTGTCCTGACCGAAGACGGCGGCATAGCCTTCCAGCTTCCGACCAGCAGCCCGAAGTTCAATCGACGCCCGGCGCTCCATCTCAGCTGCCCGCGCCCAGATCGGTTGCGACCGCGAAGCTTTCGCCATGGCGGACGGCGACATCGACGTCCTGCATCGCCCGGACCTGCACCCGGCCCCGCGCATAGGCGCTATCGCCATACGGGTTGACCAGAAGATCCAGCCCCGACCAGCGGCCGATCAGCAGTTGCGACCATGCGCCGAAGATGACGGTCCCGTCGGTCATCGCGGTGGACGTGCCGACGCCATAACCGGCCAGACTGCCCGGCTCGGTCATCAGGAAGCCATGCTCAGCAGATGCAGCAACCTTGTTCGTGCCGCGCAGGGTGGCGACAGCGGCCGGGTTCATCGCCCAATTCAGGGAACCGATGTCTGCATCCTCGTTCTGGATGTCGGCAATCATCGCCAGCACTTCCGACCAGCTGGGCGTCGCCAGCGTCGAGGAAGCCACGCCGGTCGCGTTCACCACGCCCACCGGGGTGTTGCCGGCGCCGGTGCCGAAGATCGCCTGGTAGTCGATGGCACGGGCCACGACCGCAGCCAGATCGCGGCGCACCAGCTGCTCGACAGCCGGGACCGCGTTAATCATGGTCCGGCGCGAATAGCTGGTCAGGGCGCCGACGGTCTTGGGCGACAGGTTCACATCGGTGAAATTGGCGTCCGTCTCGGTCAGCGCCGCATCCTCGGCCAGCCATTGCGCTGCCGACGATGCCGTCTGCTTGGGAATGTCGATGGTGCCGACCAGCCCGTCCAGCACGGTCGCGCCCAAGCGGGCGGTCATGATGGCGCTGCGGCGCATGTCGATGAACAGGTCGCCGCGATGCACGTTCGGGACCAGATCGGCGGCGGCGCCAGAGGTCAGCAGGGTGCGCTTTTCGAGGAAAACCTCGTCGGGGACCGCGATGCCGGTGAAGGCGCGGCCCGACCGGCGTTGCAGTTCAGCCGACAGTTCCCGCTCCCGGCCGTCGTCGACACGCTCGCCCATTGCGGCGCGGATGGCGGTGGTCAGGCTGAATTCGCGGGCGCGGTCTTCATAGACCCCATCGCCACGGCCCGAGACGACAGCAGGCGCGCTGCGCTCCATCTCGGCAATATCCTTGGCGCGCTGGATCTTCGCATCAAGGCTGGTAATGTCTTTCTTGAGGTCAGCGTGACGCTTTTCCTCGTCGGCGGTGTAATCATCGCCACGGGTTTCAACAGCGTCAGCCAGACGACGCATTTCCGCGACCGCCTGACTGCGCTGCTCTTGCAGTTCATGAAGCTTCATGTCGTGTCCTTCTAAGGGCATGGCGCGTCTCACGACGGGCCTGTTCGAACGGTTCAATAATACGTCAGTGTAACTGACCTATCAACCGTTTTCACGCCACAAATACACCGCGTTGCGCATAGACTGAACGCTTCGGCGCCGGGGTCCGCGCGGCCAGCCCAATAGCCATTGCTGCCGCCTGCAATCCGTCGATGCGCCCGGTCGCCTTGGCCTTGTCCAGCTTGCGACCGCCTGCCGGATTCATGGTGGCGATGGCATTGGCGACGCACATGGTCAGCACCGGATTATTCGGGTGCCGGAGTTCGCCTTGCAGCACCAGCTTCTCGACAGCATCCAGCGCCGGGGCCATGTCCTGAAAGCCCTGCCCCCATGCTTCCATAGGCAGCTTGACGCCCTCGTCGGCCATGATCCGTTCGACCTCCTTCATGCCCCAGCGGTCGAACGCCACGCCCTGCACGTCATACAGCGCCGCAATCTCGGCCAGACGGCAGACGACGAAACCCTTGTCGATGGCCCGGCCCGGCGTCGCCTCAATGAAGCCCTGCCGCACCCAGGTCTTATAGGGCACATGGTCCATGCGCTCGGCCTCGTCGAGCCCGTCCTTCGGCTTCCAGAACCAAGCCAGCAGATCGCCAGTATCGGGGAAGAACGCCGCCAGCGCCGTCAGGTCGACGGTCGAAGACAGGTCGAGCCCCAGATAACAGCGCCGCCCTTTCAATGCCTCGATGTCGATGTCCGCCGCGCAGGCCCGCCAGTCTGTCGCCGCCAGGAATCGGGCTTCCGACTCCACGCGCATGTTCAGCCGCAGGTTCATGAAGCGCGGCAGAAACGACGGCGCCCGCTTGGCCCGCTCGGCCTGACTGCGGAATTCCTTCTCGTCGAGGAAGATGCCCCATGCAGGATTTACGGCCTGCCAGAGAAATTCGTCGAAGGGGTCCGCATCCTCGGGCGCCGCCGTCATTTGCAGATACACCGTCGGATCTTCGCCCTTCTTCGCGTCGTCGATCAGGATCGACAGCGGGTGCTGATCGGTCGCCGCCTGCGTCGAGATGACGATGCCCAGCGACTCCTTGCGTTTGCCCTGAGCCGTTTGCAGGTTGTCGAAGAGTTCGTCGGTGCGGACCTGCGCATATTCGTCATAGACCCACAGCGACGGGGCCAGACCGTGACCGCGCCGCACATCAGCCGAAAGCGCCTCATAGGTCGAGCCTTTGCCGTCGCCGTCCAGCACCTCGATAATCTTGTGAAACCGCTGGATGTTGCACCGCTCGTCGAATTCGGGAACCGCCTCGATGATCGCGGACATCTCATTGAACAGCAGCGACGCCTGCTTCTTGTCGACCGCCGCCGAATAGATCTCGCCCCGCTGTTCCGCCTCGGGGCCGATCAGGTGGCACAAGCACAGCCCGGCAATGAGCCCGGTCTTGCCGTTCCCACGCGGCTCCGACTTGATGGCGGTCCTGATGACCCGCCTGCCGTCGTCGTCGACATTGCCATAAATCGCCTCGATGAATTCGCGCTGGTTCGGCAGCAGCTTCATCTTCCTCCCGGCCAAGATGCCCTTGGTGATCGGCAGGAATTCCATGAACGCCAGGACGCGGTCGACACGGGACAGCCCGCGCCTGTTCCAAGGCAGGCGACGCTTGGGCGCAGGCTCGACGCCCTTGCGTTTTTTTGCCCCAGGACCACGCAAACCCATGCAACTAATCCTTTTCCGATGGGGGACGCGGGTGTGACGGCCCAGATGCCAGTGATTGAACGCCCCCCGGGTGCCATGGGTGGTCCGGGTCGAGCGGCAGCCCGTCGGCGTCGCAGCCCCGATGCTTGGGCAGCACCCATGCCTTGCCCTGCCGTTCCGCATGGGTCTTTTGATTGTGACAGGGTTGGCAAACCGACATCCAGTTGGACGGGCTCCACACCAGCCCGCCACGCTTCACCGGGACGATATGGTCGACATGCTCGGCCGGTCGCTTGTCACATGCCTGACAGATGGGATCGCGCGACAGCTTCGTCCGCCTGCACTTCTGCCACCGGCTTGTGTCATAGAACCGGGTCACGACTCGTCGATGTCCTCGGCTTCCGCGACCTCGGGGTCTTTCCAGTCCCGCAGCTGATGAATGAGACTGCGCACATGGAACGGGACAACGCGGTCGCCGCCGCTGGTCAGTTCCCTGTTCTGATACCAATGGGTCGCAAGCGCGATGATGGCCACGCAAGCCCGCTCGGGTGCGTCCTCGGTGTAGTCCTGCCCGGTTGCGGTTTGGACATACTCGGATGCCGCATTCAGCAGCGTGGCAAGCGTGAAGTCCTCGTCGTCGAAATCGACACGCGCGAACAGCTTGAGGTCGCCAAGAGAAGGCAAGGGCATCGGGGTCCATCCATGGGCTAGGCGCGCTTCACAGCGGGCAGGATGAATATACCAGACGCCGTTTAGGTCAGCAACATTGTCGTATTACGTCCCGCGATGGCGCTGATGCTGACGACGACCGCCGATGACCTCGCCATGTTTTCGCCGTCATTTCGAGCCGGAAAACGCCGGTAGAGGCTGCGCAAGAAAACAGTAGGTAGGTGGTATATTAAGGATGTCATAGAAGTTATGACGAACAACGGGTCTGAATGGTGCTGTTCGTCCTAGTTTTTATGACGTGCTGTCATAGGAATTATGACGTGCCCTTCGGCTTCGTCCTAAAATTTATGACAGTGTCGTCCTGATTTTTATGACAGGGTTTCGTTTTTCCATTGGTGCCGCTCGGGTTGTTCGCCATGACCTTGCGCACGGCGAAGTCTTTACCGTCTTCCCATTGGCGGTAGAGCTTGCGGCCTTCCGTCTCGCCAACCAGCGCGACCTCGGTCAATTCATAAGACGATGACCGCGCAGCCCCGCCGACGCCCAGCCGCGCCTCCTGCGTGACGACGACAAAGCCCTTCCGTTGCAGGTCGATAAAAGCCTTGTTTGCCGTGTCCTTGGTGACGCCCATGGCCAGTGCCGCCTGCCGGACCGAGAATTGAAGCCTGCCGTTATTGTTGAATTTCGGCCCATGCCATTCCAGCCTGAGCCAAGGATACAGCGCCTGCGCAGCCGACGACAGCGCGCGCCACGCGGGCGTGTCCATCGTCGTGCGGATCATGGGGGCGAAGTGCTCGCCCCGCTTTTCGGCCTTCCTGTCGCGTCCCATTACGACCTCCCCGGCGAAGGCAGCAAGAGCCGCTGGATAGCCTGCCGTTCGTCCTCTTCTTCGCCCCGGTCCACGGCAAGCTGGTCATAGTCGAAACGCCGGTCGATGGCTTTGTCGAGGATTGATGCAATGACGTCGGGCGGCAGCGCCTCTAGTTGGCATGTCCCGCCCTCCCAGCCCCTGGAACGGCTGTCGGTGGCCTTCGGTGGTGCGGTCGGCAGGCTGTATGCCTGCACCTGTTCCCCGGTCAGCGCGACACGCTCGAAGGTCACGTCGACATAACCATGAGGTCTGTCAGCCATGACGAAAGCCTCGACATCCTCGGCCACGCTGTCGAAGATGGAAACGCCGCTCGGGTCGTAGTCGCCAAGATGCAGGATGATGGCGGGCTTCCCAATGTCGCAGATACGCGCCGACAGCCGCTTCTTGGCTGTCAGGCTGTCGAAGCCCCCCGACGAGTAGACCGGCACCGAATAGGGCTCGGCAACGCTGTAGAGCTGCGGCAGCATCCCTGCGGCCTCGCACCAGACTTCTATGTGATAGCTCTGCCCGGTCAGCTTGTTCCGGGTATAGGACTGGCCCAATTCCCGAATGTGCCGCATGAACGCGTCCCGGTCATCGAAATGGTCCAAGCTCCATGTGGTGACGCCGTCGTCGCGGATGGCATGGAACGGAATCCAACGTGCGCGCCGGGCATTTGCAAGGTGATGACACAGCCGCCCATAGGCCGCTTCCGTCTTGTCATAGCCGTGCGCGCCGACCAGCCGATAGAAGATCTGGCGGCAGGTCAGCGGCCAATACTGCCGATATTCGTTCAGGACCGCTTCGACCTGATCCAGCAGCTTCCGGGTGCTGGCCTGCGGCCGATAGTCGTCGATGTAGCCGCGCGGTCGCGTTTTACGGCTTGCCGCAATTTCATCCGAGAAGGAATTACGGCTTGCCGCAGAAATGGAAACCACGCTCATAACGAGCCCTCCACCAGCCCGGCCAAGCCAGCGTCGGTGAGCGCCTGCCGCACCTGATTTGCGTGGCCCGGCGACAGGCAGAAGATGACTTCCGTCGGGGCGCCGGGGCGATGAACCGTGACGACCGTGCGCCCGTCGATCCGCTCGATATGGAACCAGCCGCCTTTGCGCGCGGCCAGGTGATCGGCCAGCGTCAGCGTTTTACAGCTGGGTCCGGTGTTCTGGCTTTGCCCCTGCTTTTCGCGCAAGTCCTTGGAAAACAGTTTCGCTTCCGCCTCAAGCGGATGACCTGTTTCCGATGAAATCCTGCACCTTCCCTTTCTTCTGGAAATCCGTGGCGCAGCGTCCTATCTCGGGCCGATGCAAGGGAATGCCGCCATGAAAGACCTGACCACTTCCGAGGCCGATGCGCTGATTGCCGAGATGGGCCGCAAGGCGCGCGAGGCCGCGGCCGTGCTGGCCGAGACCACGGCCGAGCGCAAACATGCCGCGCTGATCGGTGCCGCCGAGGCGATCCGCAAGGCCGAGGATGCGATCCTCGACGCCAATGTCCTCGACATGCACCATGCCGAGGAAAAGGGCCTGAGCCCGGCCATGCTCGACCGGCTGAAGCTGGACCCGGCGCGCATCCGCGCCATGGCCGAGGGGCTGCGCTCGGTCGCGGCCCAGGCGGATCCGGTGGGCAAGGTGCTGGCGGAATGGGACCGGCCGAACGGGCTCAACATCCGGCGCGTGGCCACGCCCTTGGGCGTCATCGGCGTGATCTACGAAAGCCGGCCCAATGTCACCGCCGATGCCGCGGCGCTGGCGCTGAAGGCCGGCAATGCGGTGATCCTGCGCGGCGGCTCGGAAAGCCTGGAAAGCTCGACCGCCATCCATGAGGCGCTGGTGGCGGGGCTGAAGCAGGCCGGGCTGCCCGAGGCGGCGATCCAGATGGTGCCGACCCGCGACCGCGAGGCGGTGGCCGCCATGCTGCGGGCGCAGGAGTTCATCGACGTGATCGTGCCGCGCGGCGGCAAGGGCCTGGTCGGGCTGGTGCAGAGGGAGGCCCGCGTGCCGGTCTTTGCCCATCTGGAAGGCATCTGCCACGTCTATGCCGACCGCGACGCCGATCTGAAGAAGGCGCGCCGCGTGGTGCTGAACGCCAAGACCCGGCGCACCGGCATCTGCGGTGCCGCCGAATGCCTGCTGATCGACTGGCAGTTCTACACGAAGCACGGCGCAGTGCTGGTGCAGGACCTGCTGGATGCGGGCGTCGAGGTGCGGGCCGAGGGCGAATTGGCCAGGATCCCCGGCACGGTGCCGGCCGAGCCCTCGGATTTCGGGCAGGAGTTCCTGGACAGGATCATCGCCGTCAGGCTGGTCGATGGCGTCGAGGAGGCGATCGCGCATATCCGCCGCTACGGCTCGGGCCATACCGAATCGATCCTGACCGAGAATGACGCCACCGCCGAACGCTTCTTCAAGGGCCTCGACAGCGCCATCCTGATGCGCAACGCCTCGACCCAGTTTGCCGATGGCGGCGAGTTCGGCATGGGCGGCGAGATCGGCATCGCCACCGGCAAGATGCACGCCCGCGGCCCGGTCGGCGCCGAGCAACTGACCAGCTTCAAGTATCTGGTCACCGGAGACGGGACCATCCGGCCCTGATGCGGCCCGAAAGGCTGCACCAGGACAGGCGCCATCGCATCACGCTCTATCGCGGCGCGGGCGAGGGCCGGCGGGCCGTCGTCACCTTCGAACACGGCCGCGACCAGGCGATGCGTGGCTTCACCCCACCGTCTTGCCCGCGCTTTGCCCGGCGGCTGGGCATCGACGCGCTGGTGGTGCAGACCGCGCGGCGCGATTGGTTCCTGTCGCCGCAAAGCGCCGCGCTGGCCGAGGCGCTGTCCCTTGCCACCGAAGCCTATACCGAGGTCACCGCCACCGGCTTTTCGATGGGCGGCTATGCGGCGCTGCTTTATTCCGCCGCCTGCCGGGCGCGGCGGGTGATGGCGGTCTCGCCGCAATATTCGATCGACCCGGCGGTCGCGCCCTTCGATCCCGGACGGCACGAAAAATTCGCCCGCATCGGCCGGCCCATGCCGCGGCCGGAAGCGCAGGGCGACACCGGCATCGGCGGGCTGCTGCTCTATGATCCCTCCATCGCCGCCGACCGTGCCCATGCGACGCTGGTCCGGGCGGGTTTTCCCGGGCTGACCGTCGTGGCGCTGCCGCATGGCGGCCATCCGGCGACCGGGGTGATTGCCGGCGGCACCGGCCAGGTCGCCGAGATGCTGGTTCGGGACCGCGTCGACCCGCAGGCCATCCGCGAGCTGCATCGCGCGGCGCGGCGCGGCAGCCCCGCCTATCGGCTGCGCCTGGCCGAGGCTGCCCTGCCCCGCCACCCGCGGCGCGCCGTGCAAGAGTTGCGCGCGCTGGCCGCCGAGGCCCCGCCCGGGCCGGCCATCGAGGCGGCGCTTTTGCTCTTGGAACAGGGCGATGGACGCGCCGAGGCCCTGCTTGCCGCGCGGCTGGCCGAAGAGCCTGATCTGCCGCCCCGCCTGCTGCGCCGGCTCACGCGCGCGCTCGACACCGCCTAGAACGCGATCTCGCCGCCGCTCTCGTCCAGCTCCCAGCTCAGCCGCCGCCCGGCGGCGCGGGCGAAGCCGGCCAGCAGCAGGAAATGCACCTCGGAAGAGGCCGGCTCGGGCCGGGCCCGGGTCGCGTCCGGGTCGAGCCAGGACCACAGCGCCGGGTCGGGCTTGGTGCGGCTGGATTCCGCCACCAGCCGCCAGCCCGAGGCGCCGCGGCAGACCAGGACCCGCCCGCCCCAGGGCAAGGCGGTTTCCAAGCACATCAGCGCCAAGAGGATCATCCGCGCCTCGGCCCGCGGCAGGTCGCCCTCGGCCTCGAGCCGCAGCTTGACGCGGCCGCCCTTCTCGACATCGGCCAGCAGCGCCGAGAGCTCGGGAAGGCTCAGCCGCTGGTCGGCCGAGGCATGGCCGAAGGCGACGCGGAACCAGCGGATCCGCGCCCGCGCCGCCTCGACGCTTTCGGCGATCAGCTGCATCTCGGGGCTGCGGGCGATGCCGGGAAACTCGCCCGACAGGTCCAGCAGCTCCAACCCGTTGCCGATGGCGCCAAGCGGCGAGACGAGATCGTGGCACAGTCGCGAGCTGACCAGCGCCGCCAGCCGCTCTGGCTCGGTTCCGAAGGGCAGCCGGGGGTCGCGATGGATTGTCAGATCGTCCATGAGGAATTAGCCTGCAAAGCGCCGAAGGAAAGGGCGTGAGATGAATGAGATCCTGGAGCCGGGCATGATCGTGCGCCACCCGGGCGCGCCGGAATGGGGCACCGGCCAGGTCCAGTCGCGCATCGGGGATCGCATCACCGTCAATTTCACCCATGCCGGAAAGCAGGTGGTCGACGGCAGACATGTCAGTCTTGAACTGGTCACAGGCGATCCTTTCTGACGCATCGGGCAGAGTAATTCAACTTTTGGGCGAGTCAATCGGTCTTGGCGCCCTTGGTGCGGACGCGGTTGCAATGTCGTCCGGCCGCGCCTAGACACGGGGCCGGATCCCCAACAGGCAGGCCATGCCCGGACGATGACGCCCGAAACCTCCTTCTTCGAAACCCGTCTCGCCACGGATGAGACCGACCTTCTGGCGGCGCAGCGCCTGCGCTATCGCGTCTTCGTCGAGGAACTGGGCGGCGACGGCGCCCTGGTCGATCACGCCGACCGGCTGGAGCGCGACGAATTCGACCCGGTGGTCGATCACCTGGTGCTGGTGGACAACCGCCGCTCGCGCCAGGCGCTGGATCATGTCGTGGGCGTCTACCGGCTGCTGCCGGGCGACCGGGCCGAGCGTTTCGGCCGCTTCTATTGCGACAGCGAATATGACCTGACGGCGCTGCGCGCCGCCGGCCGCTCGCTGCTGGAACTGGGCCGGTCCTGCGTCGACCCGGCGTTTCGCGGCGGCTCGGGCATGTTCCTGATGTGGAGCGCGCTGGCGGAATACGTGCTGAGCCGCCAGATCGAGATCCTGTTCGGCGTCGCCTCGTTCCACGGCACCGACGCGCAGGCCCTGGCGCAGCCGCTGAGCTGGCTGCACCATTACCACCTGGCCCCCGCCACGCTGCGGCCCCGCGCCCGGCCCGAGGGTTTCCAGGCGATGGACCTGATCCCGGAGGCCGAGCTCGATCGCCGCGCGGCCATGACCGGCATGCCGGCGCTGATCAAGGCCTATCTGCGGCTGGGCGGGCTGGTCGGCGAAGGCGCCTATCTCGACCGCCCCTTCAACACCACCGACGTCTTCCTGATGGTCGACACCCGGGCCATGTCGCAAAAGCACCGCAAGTTCTACGAGACCCGGCAGGGCCAATGAGCGAGTCGTCCCCGGGCACCTGGCACGGCGAGGCCACGCCGCCCGCCATCCCCCGCCCCTCGGCCCTGGGCTGGCTGCTGGTGGCGACGCGGGGCGTGGGCATCGTCTCGGTGCTGCTGATCGGCGTGATCCTGATCCTGCCGATGCGCTGGATCGAGCGGCTTTTCGCCGGGCCGCGCCGTCCGGTCACCGGGCCGCATGTCCAGCTGGTCTGCCGGCTCTGCCTGTGGATCCTGGGCCTGCGCTGGCGCTGCGAGGGCACGCCGCTGCGCGGCCCGGGCGCCGTGGTCGCGAATCATTCGAGCTGGCTCGACATCTTCGTGCTGAACGCGGCGATGCCGGTGTTCTTCGTGTCGAAATCCGAAGTGGCCGGCTGGCCCGGCATCAATATCCTGACCCGCGTGACCGACACGCATTTCGTCACCCGTGATCCGCGCCTCGCGCGCCGGCAGGCCGAGGAATTCGCCGCCCGCACCCGCGCCGGCCACCGGCTGCTGTTCTTTCCCGAGGGCACCAGCAGCGACGGGCGCCGCGTGCTGCCCTTCAAGCCGACCCTGTTCCAGGGCTTCCTCGACCCCGCCCTGCCCCAGGGCCTCGCGATCCAGCCGATGAGCGCGCATTACCACGCCCCCCCGGGCCGCGACCCGCGCTTCTATGGCTGGTGGGGCAGCATGGCGCTGGGTCCGCATCTGCTGGCGGTCCTGGCCGAGCCGCGCCAGGGCTCGGTCACGGTGCGGCTGCTGCCGCCGGTCCCGGTGGCGAAAGAAACCCGCAAGACGCTGTCCGCCAAGGCGGAAGCGGCGGTGCGGCAAGGTTTCGGCCAGGATTGACGCGCCGCGCCGGTGGCGCCGTTGTCGGGGTATTTGCAAAACAAAGAAGGCCACAAGGAAGCACGCATCCCGGGGAAGCCAGAGGATCGCCTTCTTTGTTTCTCAAATACCCCAGCAGCCGCGACGCCCCGACCGCGTTGCCGCCTAGAGCGGCCAGAACAGCGGGATGGTCAGGCAGGCGACGATGCCGCAGATGATGTCCAGGGGCACGCCGACCTTGACGAAATCGCTGAACCGGTAGCCGCCGGGGCCATAGACCATCAGATGCGTCTGGTAGCCGATGGGCGTCGCGAAGGCGACGGTGGCCGAGAACATCACCGCCACGACATAGGCGCGCGGATCGTGGCCCAGCGACTTGGCCAGCGCGATGGCCACCGGCGTCAGCAGCACCGCGACGGCATTGTTCGACAGGATCTCGGTCATCACCAGGCCCAGGAAATAGACCGCGATCAGCGTGGCGAAGGGCGGCAGGCCGCGCAGCCAGGGCGCGACGAAATCCACCACCAGGGTCACCGTGCCGGTATGTTCCAGCGCCTCGCCCACCGCCAGCATGGCGAAGATCATCGCCATCAGCCGGGCATCGACGAATTCGAAGGCCTCCTCGGCATCGACGCAGCGCGTGATCAGGATGATCGCCGCCGCGACGAAGGACAGCGCCATGATCGGCGCCACGTCCAGCGCCGCCAGCGACACCACCGCCAAAAGGCAGAGCACCGCGATCGGCGCCTTGGAGCGGCGGTAGGGCCGCGCCGAGGGCCGCGAGACATCGACCAGCTCCATGTCGGCGGCAAGGCGGCCGATGTCCTCGGGCGCGCCTTCGAGCAGCAGCGTGTCGCCGACCTGCACCACCAGGTCGTCGAGCTGGCGGCCGATGTTCTGGCTGCGGCGATGCGCGGCCAGGACATAGACGCCATAGCGGCGGCGCAGGCGCATGTCGCCCAGCCGCCGGCCCACCAGCCGCGCGCCGGGCGAGATCAGCACCTCGACCGTCTCGGTCGCAACCGAGCTCAGCTTGTCGACCATCTGGAAGTTCTTGTTGGCCTGCATCTCGAGCAGTTCCGCCATTTCCGAGCGCAGCACCACGCGGTCGCCCGGCTCCAGCACCACCTCGGCCAGGTTGCGGCGCAGCGACAGGTCGCCGCGCAGCACGTCGATCACCCGCACGGCGTCGCGCTTGAACAGCGGCACCTCGTTCACGTTCATGCCGACCAGGCTGGAATCGGCGGGCACGGCGACCTCGGTGAAATATTTCATGCCGCGCCGAGTGCCGAGGAAACCGGCCAGCGAGGTGCGCTCGGGCAAGAGCCTCCAGCCGATCAGCGCGAAATAGGCGATGCCGGCCAGGGTGATGGCGATGCCGACCGGCGCGATCTCGAAGATGGAGAACGGCACCATGCCCGCCTCGCGCGCCACCCCGTCGACCAGCAGGTTGGTCGAGGTGCCGATCAGCGTCATCATGCCGCCCAGGATGGTGAAATAGCTGAGCGGCATCAGGAATTTCGACGGCGAGGTGCCCAGCCGCAGCGCCAGTTGGATGAAGATCGGGATCATCACCGCCACCACCGGCGTGTTGTTCATGATCGCCGAGGCCAGGATGACGAAGCCGAACAGCCCGGCCAGCGTCAACCGGGGATGGTCGCCCGCATGGGCCGTGACAAGCTGCGACATCATTTCCAGCGCGCCGGTGCGCAAGAGGCCGCCCATGATCAGGAACATGAAGGCGATGGTCCAGGGCGCCGCGTTCGACAGCACCGAGGCCGCGTCCTTGACCGGCAGCAGGCCCAGCAGCATCAGCACCGCCGCGGTGCCGATCGCCACCACCTCGGGCGGGTTCCGCTCGCGGACGAATTCGATGAACATCACGACGATGATGGCCAGCATGGCGATGGCCGCATTCGTCCCGGTCAGTTCGAAACCCAGCATGAAGATCCTGTCCAGAGGCGCTGTTAATCACGGCCCTTTCGGTGGGGTATTAGAATTATTTTCTCCACCGCCGCAAGCGAAACAGCATGGCTTTCCCGCTCAGGCACCGGCGGGCGCGGGATCCAGCCGGCCGCCCATGCGCAACGCCTGCACAGCGCTGGCCTTGCCGGTGTGGTCGTCGGTGGTCACCAGCACGCCGCAGAGCGTCGCCTCGCCCTCGGCCGGGGTGAAGCGCTCGCTGGACATGCCGGTCAGGAAGCGGCGCAGCGGCTCGGTCTTTTCCATGCCGATGACGCTGTCATAGTCGCCGCACATGCCGGCGTCGGACTGATAGGCGGTGCCGCGGTTCAGGATCATCGTGTCCGCGGTCGGCACATGGGTATGGGTGCCGATGACCAGGCTGGCGCGGCCGTCGCAGAAATGCCCGACGGCCATCTTCTCGCTGGTGGCCTCGGCATGGATGTCGACCACCGTCGCCTGCACCAGCCCGCCCAGCGGATGCGTCTTCAGCACCGTGTCGAGCGCCGAGAACGGGTCGTCGAAGGGTCGCTTCATGAAGACCTGGCCCAGCGCCTGCGCCACCAGCACCTTGCGGCCGCGCGTCGCCTCGAACACCCGCGCGCCGCGGCCGGGCGCCACCTTGGAATAGTTCAGCGGCCGGATGATGCGCGGCTCGGTCTCGATGAAGGACAGCATTTCCTTCTGGTCGAAGGCATGGTCGCCCAGTGTCACGCAATCGGCACCCGAATCGAGTATGAGCTTGGCGTGCCCCCCCGTCAGGCCCATGCCGCCGCTGGCGTTCTCGCCGTTCACGATGGTGAAATCGACCCCCAGCCGCTGCTTCAGCGGTTCGAGCCCTTCCGAAATGGCGCGCCGACCGGCGCGCCCCACAACATCACCGAGGTAGAGGATTCGCATGAGACAGCGTTAGGCCAAAGCCCCGGGACGCTCAACCCCGGTTCGCCGCTTCAGCCCAGCCACAGCCCCAGCGCTACGCCCGAAAGCGCCAGCACAGCCCCCAGGACCACGCCAAGGGCCATCCCCCTGCCCCGGCGGACCGGCACCGCGACGATCTGCGGCTCGCGCAGCAGTTCGGGCATGCGGCGTTCCAGGAATTCCGGCAGCAGCGGCGCGAAGCGGCCCAGCACCTGGACGGCGCGGCCCAGGTCGCGCGCCGCGGCCTTGGGACCGAGGTTGTCGCGGATATAGCTTTCGACCACCGGCCGCGCGACCTGCCAGATGTTGATCTGCGGGTCGAGGCTGCGCGCCACGCCCTCGACCACCACCATGGTGCGCTGCAGCAGGATCAGCTCGGTCCGCGTCGCCATGCCGAATCGTTCCGTGACCTCGAAGAGATAGGCCAGAAGATTCGCCATGGAGATCTGGCTGGCGTCGGCGCCGAAGATCGGCTCGCCCACCGCACGCAGCGCGCGGGAAAATTCCTTGATGTCTCGGTCGCGCGGGACATAACCCGCCTCGAAATGCACCCGCGCCACGCGCTCGTAATCGCGGCGGATGAAGCCCATCAGGATCTCGGCATAGACGCGGCGGGTGTATTCGTCGATCTCGCCCATGATGCCGAAATCATAGATGATGACATCGCCATTCGCCGCGACCTTCAGGTTGCCCTGGTGCATGTCGGCGTGGAAATAGCCGTCGCGCAGCGCGTGCTGCAGGAACAGTTGCAGCACCCGGGCGGCGATGGTCGGCAGGTCGTGGCCGGCGGCGCGCAGCCCCTCGACGTCGCCCATCGGCAGGCCCTCGGCCCAGTCGCTGGTCAGCACGCGCCGCGCCGAGAGATGCCAATGCGGCTTCGGCACCTGCATGCCGGCGTCGCCCGCGGTATTCTCGGCGAATTCCGAGGCCGAGGCGGCCTCGAGCCGCAGGTCCAGTTCGCCCATGACCACGGATTCGAAATGCGCCACCACGTCGCGCGGGCGCAGGCGGCGGGTCGCGGGCGACAGCCGCTCGATCATGCCGGCGGCGAAGTGGAAGGCGTCGATGTCGCGGCGGAAGGCGCCCTCGATGCCCGGGCGCAGCACCTTGACCGCGACCTCGCGCCCGGTGTCGGCGCGGCGGCCGCGATGGACCTGCGCGATCGAGGCCGCCGCAACCGGCTCGGCGAATTCGCTGAACAGCGCCTCGATCGGACGGCCGAGGTCGGCCTCGACCATGCGCCGGGCCTGGTCCTGCGGAAAGGGCGGCAGCCGGTCCTGCAGCATAGCGAGCTGGTCGGCAAGCTCGGGCCCGACCACGTCCGGGCGGGTGGAAAGGATCTGGCCGAACTTGATATAGGCCGGCCCCAGCGCAGTGATGGCGCGGGTCACGGGCGGCAGGGACGGATCGCCCTTGTAGCCCAGCCAGGCGAAGGGCCAGCCCAGGATGCGCGCGGCGACGCGGAGGCGGGCCGGAGCCTCGGCCGCGTCCAGCGCCACCTTCATCGCGCCGGTGCGCTCGAACGTGGCGCCGGTGCGGACCAGCCGCCAGATGTTGTGCGGGCCGCGCATCGTTACAGCTTCCAGCCGGAATGCAGCGCGGCGATGCCCATGGACAGGTTGCGCCATTGCACCCGGCCGAAGCCGGCGGCGCGGATCATCTCGGCAAAGGTCTCCTGATCGGGGAATTTGCGGATCGATTCGACCAGGTATTGATAGCTGTCGCGGTCGTTCGCGACGACCTGGCCCATCACCGGGATGACGTTGAAGGAATAGCGGTCATAGGCCCATTGCAGCATCGGCACCGGGATCTGGCTGAACTCCAGCACCATCAGCCGGCCGCCGGGCTTGAGCACGCGGCGCGCCTCGGCCAGCGCATCGGGGATGCGGGTGACGTTGCGGATGCCGAAGCTGATCGTGTAGCGGTCGAAGCTGTCGTCGGCGAAGGGCAGCGCCATCGCGTCGCCGGTGACCCAGGCCAGGCGGTCCGCCAGCTTGCCGGCCTTGGCGCGCTTCCTGCCCTCGACCAGCATCGACTCGGTCATGTCGCAGACCGTGACGCGGGCGTCCCGGGCGCGTTCCAGGAAGCGGAAGGCGATGTCGCCGGTGCCGCCGGCCACGTCCAGCAGGTGCTGGCCGTCGCGCGGCGCCAGCCAGTCCATCATCGCGGTTTTCCAGACGCGGTGGATCCCCATGCTCATCAGGTCGTTCATCACGTCATAGCGCGAGGCCACGCGCGAGAAGACGCCATGGACCAGCCCGGCCTTGTCCTTTTCGGCCACGGTGCGAAAGCCGAAATGGGTCTGCTTGCTGGGGTCGTCGGTCATCGCGCTTGTCCATCCGTCGTTTCGCGCCCAGATAGTCCGAAAGCGCGCGGCGCACCATGCGACGAATGGAAAAGAAATGCCAGAACTGCCCGAGGTCGAAACCGTCCGCCGTGGCCTTGCCCCGCATCTCGAGGGCCATGTCATCGCCCGGGCCGAGGCGCGCCGCCCCGACCTGCGCTGGCCGCTGCCGCCGGACCTGGTGCAGGTGCTGACGGGCGCGCGGGTGACGGGGCTGCGGCGGCGGTCGAAGTATATCCTTGCCGACCTTCAGGATCGCGGCAGCCTGCTGCTGCATCTGGGCATGTCGGGCAGGATGCTGATCGAGGGCGAGTCGCAGGGCGATTTCCACCGCGACCCGGCGATCCTGCCGCGCCACGACCATGTGGTGTTCTGGACCGACCAGGGCACCCGCATCACCTTCAACGACGCGCGCCGATTCGGCATGGTGGACCTGGTCGCGCCCGGCGCCGCGCATCCGCTGCTGGCGCAGCTGGGCCCCGAGCCGCTGTCGCCGGAATTCACCCCCGCGGTCCTGGCGGCGGCCTTCGCCGGGCGGCGCACCCCGGTCAAGGCGGCGCTGCTGGACCAGCGCATCGTCGCGGGCCTGGGCAATATCTATGTCTCCGAGGCGCTGTTTCGCGCCGGCATCGACCCGCGCCGGCTGGCGGGGCAGGTCACGGCCGCGGACCTCGCGGCGCTGGTCGGCCATATCCGCGCCGTGCTCGAGGAAGCCATCGCCGCCGGCGGCTCGTCCTTGCGCGACCACCGGCAGGCGACGGGCGAGTTGGGCTATTTCCAGCATTCCTTCCGCGTCTATGGCCGCGAGGGCGCGCCCTGCCCCAATGGCTGCGGCGGCACCGTCGAACGCATCGTGCAATCCGGCCGGTCGAGCTATTTCTGCCCGCATTGCCAGCGCTGAGCCCGGCCCGCCTGCCTCCGGCGGGGGTATTTTCCGAGCAAAGAAGCGCGCTGGCCTTGCGGTCGCGCTTTTGTTACGAGTCGCGGCCAATTTGGTTCGAAAGGCGATGAGATGATGGCTTACCAGACCCTGACCGTCGAGATCGACGACTATGTGGCCCTGATCCGGCTGAACCGGCCCGAGGCGCTGAACGCGCTGAACTCGCAGCTGATGGGCGAGCTGGCCGATGCCGTGACCGAGGCCGACCGCAACGAAAAGGTGCGCTGCATCGTGCTGACCGGCAGCGAGAAGGCCTTCGCCGCCGGCGCCGACATCAAGGAGATGTCCGGCAAGAGCTTCGTCGACGTCTATACCGGCAATATCTTCGGCGACGAGATCGACCGCATCACCGCGGCCCGCAAGCCGATCATCGCCGCGGTGTCGGGCTATGCGCTGGGGGGCGGCTGCGAGCTGGCCATGGCCTGCGACTTCATCATCTGCGCCGACAATGCGAAATTCGGCCAGCCCGAGATCAACCTGGGCGTTATCGCCGGCATCGGCGGCACCCAGCGCCTGACCCGCTTTGTCGGCAAGTCGAAGTCGATGGACATGCACCTGACCGGCCGCTTCATGGATGCGGCCGAGGCGGAACGCTCGGGCCTGGTCAGCCGCGTGGTGCCGGCCGCGAAGCTGTTGGCCGAGGTGATGGCGGTGGCCAAGAAGATCGCCGAGAAGTCGCAGATCGCCACCGTCGCCGCCAAGGAGGCCGTGAACCGCAGCTATGAGACCACGCTGCGCGAGGGCGTGCTGTTCGAGCGCCGCAGCTTCCAGGCGCTGTTTTCGACCGAGGACCAGAAGGAGGGCATGGCCGCCTTCCTGGAAAAGCGCGAGCCGCAGTTCCGCGACCGCTGATTTGGCTTGGCTTTCGGCCCGGGGCGCTGTATAGGCCCGGGCTTACATGCGCGTGGGCCCGCTTAAGGCAAGAATCATGACCGTCCTTTTCGGGGACGGTGCCGTGGGGCTTTTGCGTGACAGAGATTACGAGAGAAAGACAGAACCCATGGCCAACACGCCCCAATCCAAGAAACGCGCCCGCCAGATCGAGCGGGTCACCGCCGTCAACAAGGCGCGCCGCTCGCGCATCCGCACCTATCTGCGCAAGGTCGAAGAGGCGCTGGCCTCGGGCGATGCCGCCGCGGCCGCCGAAGCCCTGAAAAGCGCCCAGCCGGAACTGATGCGCGGTGTCACCAAGGGCGTCGTCCACAAGAACACCGCCTCGCGCAAGATCTCGCGCCTGGCGGCCCGGGTAAAGGCGCTGGCCACGGCCTGATCGGCCACCGGACCACCCGGCGGATGCGGCATTTGCGCAACTGTCGGGTGCAAGATTTAGGGGCGCACTCCTCTGGAGCGCGCCCTTTCGCATGAAGAGGCACCAGCTTTCCCCAGGAAAATCAGGGATTTGCAGGATCGCGCGGTGCAGCCGCGGCGCCGGCCAGATTCGATGCGGCAAAGTGACTGTCAAGCGCGAAGATCGGTTGCTGGGCGGCGGCGGTTCTTGCTAGCTTCGTCCCTGCGATTCACCATCGCGCCTGGGGGACATGCTTCAGCGGTCAGCACGACCGCCACCCGCTGAAGCGGCAGCAGGATCAATTTTTGGATCCGCTACCGATGACGCGCAAGCCGGCTGCCACCGGCCTGCGTTTCGTGTCTGAACGTTTCGGCCGCAGGACGGCTCTGCGCGACGCTTCGGCGGCGCCGGATGTCCTGTTGCCGAAATTTGTCCGTCGGGCCGGTGCAAGGCGCCTCATGCCGGGAATCCGGCAGAGATCGGGGACAAGAGACGGACTTGGGCGAGACAATGGACACAGTTTGGGGACAGGCGCGTGCGGAACTTCAGAAGATCGTCGGAGCCGACAGTTTCTCGACCTGGATCGAACCGCTGCGCCTGACCGGCGTCGCCGAGGGCACCGCGACCATCGCCTGCCCGACGCGCTTCCTGTCCGACTGGGTCTCGCGCCATTACAGCGACGACATCCTGAAGGTGCTGGACCGCGTCGGCGGCCCGGTGCAGCGGCTGAGCTTCGAGACCCGCAGCGCCTCGGCCCGCCCGCCGGCCGCCGCCCCCGCGGTGAAGCGCCCGGCGCCCCGCGCCGCGGTGGACGAGGATCTGGCCGCGCCGCTGGACAGCCGCTTCACCTTCGAGAATTTCGTCGTCGGCAAGCCGAACGAGCTGGCCCATGCCGCCGCGCGCCGGGTGGCCGAGGGCGGGCCGGTGACCTTCAACCCGCTGTTCCTTTACGGCGGCGTCGGCCTGGGCAAGACCCACCTGATGCATGCCATCGCGCGCGAGATCCAGATCCGCCAGCCCGAGGCGCGGGTGCTGTATCTGTCCGCCGAGCAGTTCATGTATCGCTTTGTCCAGGCGCTGCGCGACCGCACCGTGATGGATTTCAAGGAGCTGTTCCGCACCGTCTCGGTGCTGATGGTCGATGACGTGCAGTTCATCGCCGGCAAGGACAGCACGCAAGAGGAATTCTTCCACACCTTCAACACCCTGGTCGATCAGGGCAAGCAGATCGTCATCTCGGCCGACCGCGCGCCGGGCGAGATCAAGGACATGGAAGAGCGCATCAAGTCGCGCCTGCAATGCGGGTTGGTCGTGGACCTGCACCCGACCGATTACGAGCTGCGCCTGGGCATCCTGCAAAGCAAGACCGACAGCTTCCGCGCGCAATATCCCGGGTTGCTGATCGCGCCGGGCGTGCTGGAGTTCCTCGCGCATCGCATCACCTCGAATGTCCGGGTGCTGGAAGGCGCGTTGCAGCGGCTGTTCGCCTTTGCCAGCCTGATGGGCCGCGAGATCACCCTGGACATGACCCAGGAATGCCTGGCCGACATCCTGCGCGCCAACGACCGCAAGGTGTCCATCGAGGAGATCCAGCGCAAGGTGGCCGAGCATTACAACATCCGCCTGGCCGACATGATCGGGCCGAAGCGCGTGCGCACCGTCGCCCGGCCGCGGCAGATCGCCATGTATCTGTCCAAGCAGATGACCTCGCGCAGCCTGCCCGAGATCGGGCGCCGCTTCGGCGGGCGGGATCACACCACCATCATGCATGGCGTGAAGAAGATCGAGGAATTGCGCGGCGCGGACCGCAGCCTGGCCGAGGACATCGACCTGCTGCGCCGCCTGCTGGAAGCCTGATCCATCCGCTTGACCTTGTGCGGAATTGTGCCAAATTGGCGCCCCGCGCCGCCGCGCAAGATCGACTTGAGGACCGACCATGAAATTTTCGATTGAACGTGCCGATCTGGTGAAGGCGGTCTCTCAGGCCCAGTCCGTCGTCGAGCGTCGCAACACCATCCCGATCCTGGCCAACGTGCTGATCGAGGCCACGCCGGAAGGCGTCAGCCTGCGCGCCACCGACCTGGACACCGAGATCGTGGACCGCGCGCAGGCGCAGGTCGAGCGGCCGGGCGCGACCACGGTCTCGGCCTCGATGCTGAACGACATTGCCCGCAAGCTGCCGGACGGCGCGCTGGTGCAGCTCAGCCTGGACGCGGCCTCGCAGCGGCTTTCGGTGCAGGCGGGGCGGTCGAACTTCAGCCTCGCGACCCTGCCGCGCGAGGATTTCCCGGTCATGTCCTCGTCAGAATATTCGGCGAATTTCTCGGCTCCGGCGGCGGTGCTGCGCCGGCTGTTCGACAAGTCGAAATTCGCCATCTCGAACGAAGAGACCCGCTATTACCTGAACGGCGTCTATATGCATGTGGCCGAAGGCGAGGACGGCCCCAGCCTGCGCTGCGTCGCGACCGACGGCCACCGGCTGGCCCGCATCGACGCGCCCCTGCCCAAGGGGGCCGAGGCCATGCCCGGCGTGATCGTGCCGCGCAAGACCGTGGGTGAGCTGAAGAAGCTTCTGGACGACGACGAGGCCGAGATCGCGGTTTCGGTCAGCGAGACCAAGGTGCGTTTCGCGACGCCGACCATCACGCTCACCTCGAAGGTGATCGACGGCACCTTCCCGGATTACAGCCGCGTGATCCCCTCGGGCAATGCCCGCAAGCTGGAGGTGGACGCCGGCGATTTCGCCAAGGCGGTGGACCGGGTGGCGACGGTCAGCAGCGAACGCTCGCGCGCCGTCAAGCTGTCGCTCGACGAGGATCGGCTGGTCCTGTCGGTGAATGCCCCCGATGCCGGCGCGGCCGATGAGGAACTGCCCGTGGCCTATGCCGACGAGCCGCTGGAGATCGGCTTCAACGCCAAATACCTGCACGAGATCGCCAGCCAGATCGAGCGCGAGAACGCGGTCTTCCTGTTCAACGGCTCGGGCGACGCGGCGCTGATCCGCGAGGGCGGCGACACCAGCGCGGTCTATGTCGTGATGCCGATGCGCGTGTGACGCTTTCCCGGCTGCACCTGGTCCAGTTCCGCAGCTGGGCCCGGCTCGACATCGAATTGGACGACCGGCCCGTCGCCATCCATGGGCCGAACGGCGCGGGCAAGACCAATATCCTGGAAGCGATCTCGATGCTGTCGCCCGGCCGCGGCATGCGCGGCGCGGCGCCCGGCGACCAGGCCCGCAAGGGGCCGGAGGTCGGCTGGCAGATCCGCGCCCGGATCGGCGAGCATGAGGTCGCGACCCGCGCCCTGCCCGGCCAGCCGCGCGAGGTGGCGATCGACGACAAGCCCGCGACGCAGATCGCGCTTGGCCGGCTGATGCGGGTGATCTGGCTGACCCCGGCCATGGACCGGCTGTGGACCGACGCGCCGGAACAGCGGCGGCGCTTCCTGGACCGGGTGACGCTGAGCTTCACGCCGAGCCATGCCGAGGATGCGTTGGGTTACGAAAAGGCGATGCGCGAGCGCAACCGGCTGCTGAGGGACGATATCCGCGACCCCGGCTGGTATCGGGCGCTGGAGGCGCAGATGGCCGAGATGGGCGCGGCGATCACGCGCAACCGGCTGGACGCCATCGCCCGAATCACCGCGGCGCAGGACGGGGCCGGGACCGCCTTCCCCTCGGCCAGCCTGGCGCTGCTGCCGGGCGAGGGTTTCGCGGATGATCCCGACGCCGCGCGCATCGCCGCCCGGCTGGCCGAGGGCCGCAGCCGCGACATGGCCGCCGGACGCACGCTGACCGGCCCGCATCGCGCCGACCTGGGCGCGCATTGGGGGCCGCAGGCGATGCCCGCCGCGCTGTCCTCGACCGGCGAGCAGAAGGCGCTGCTGCTGTCGCTGATCCTCGCCAATGCCCGGGCGCTGGCGGGGGAAAGCGTGGTGCTGCTGCTCGATGAGGTGGCGGCGCATCTGGATGCGGACCGCCGCGCCGCGCTTTACGACGAGATCTGCGGCTTGGGCGCGCAGAGCCTGCTGACCGGCACCGGGCCCGATCTGTTCGAGGCCCTGCGGGGCCGGGCGCAGTTCCTGGCGGTCGAGCGGCAGGGCGAGACGTCGAGCCTCGCCATGGGTATTTGAGGAGCAAAGAAGCCGGCTTCGCATCGATTCGGGTATTTGGGAAACGGTGAAGCTCAGGGGTCGAGCATCAGTTCCACCCGTTCGAAGCGGGTGACATCGACCAGGCCCAGGTCCGAGATCCGCAGTTCCGGGATCACCACCAGCGCCAGCAGCGAATGCTGCATATAGGCGTTGTTGAGCGTGCAGCCGCAATCCTGCATCGCCTGGACGATGGCCTGGGCGGCCTCGGCGACTTCGGTGGCGGGACGGTCGGACATCAGCCCGGCGATGGGCAGGGCGACGCTGGCGAGCTCTTCCCCGTCCCGGAAGACGGTGACGCCGCCACCGAGCGCACCAAGGTGGTTCGCGGCCGCGGCCATGGTCTGGCGGTCGGTGCCGACGACGATCATGTGGTGGCTGTCATGCGCGACGGTCGAGGCGACCGCCATTCGGCCCCGGTAACCGAAGCCCGAGACGAAGCCGTTGACCACGCCGCCCGTGCCGCGGTGGCGTTCGACCAGCGCGATCTGGCAGGTCTCGCCCTGGCCCTCGATCACGCCGTCGCGGATCGGCAAGCTGGCCTCCAGCGCCCGGGTCGGAGCCTGGTTCTCGACCACGCCGATGACGCGGACGCGGGCGCTGTCGCCGGCGGCGCGGATTTCGAAGTCGCCGGCGGTGAGGGTCTTGCCCAGATGCACGGAGTTGCGCGCCGCCTCGGGCCAGGCGATGCGCGGGCAATCGACCAGCAGCTTGCCGCCTTCCGCCACCACAGCGCCTTGGGCGATCACCGTCTCGATGGGCAGGATCGTGAGGTCGCTGCTCAGGATCAGGTCGGCACGGCGCCCCGGGGTGATGCTGCCCAGTTCGCGTTCCAGGCCGAAGTGGCTCGCGGTATTGATCGTCGCCATCTGGATCGCCACCAGCGGATCGCAGCCGCAGGCGATGGCGTGGCGCACCACCCGGTTCATGTGGCCGTCATGGACCAGCGTGCCGGAATGGCTGTCGTCGGTGCAGAGGATGAAGAAGCGCGGGTCGAGCCCCTTTTCGGTGATCGCGGTGATCTGGCTTGCCACGTCATACCAGGCCGAGCCCAGCCGCATCATGCAGCCCATGCCCTGGCGGACGCGGGCGATGCCCTGCGCCTCGGTCGTCGTCTCGTGGTCGTCATTGGCGCCGCCGGCGACATAGGCGTGAAAGGGGCGGCCCAAGTCGAGGCTGGCGTAATGGCCGCCGACGGTCTTGCCCGCCGCGCGGGTCGCGGCGATCTCGGCCAGCATCTGGCGGTCGCCCGCGGCGACGCCGGGGAAGTTCATCATCTCGCCCAAGGCCACGATGCCCTCCCAGCCCATGGCCTGGGCGACCTCGCCCTCGGTGATCGGCGCGCCGGTGGTTTCCAGGCCAGGGGCCGAGGGCGCGCAGCTGGGCATCTGGGTGAACATGCTGATCGGCTGGATCAGCGATTCGTCGCGCATCAGCCGCACGCCTTCCAGACCCAGCACATTGGCGATCTCGTGCGGGTCGTGGAAGATCGTCGTGGTGCCATGCGGGATCACCGCCGCCGCGAAGCCGGCCGGCGTCAGCATCCCCGATTCGACATGCATATGCGCATCGATCAGCCCCGGGACCATGAAGCGGCCCGCCGCCTCGACCAGCTGCGTGTCAGGGCCGATCGCGGGGCCGGCATCGGGGCCGACATAGGCGACGCGGCCGTCGGCCACCGCCACGTCGATGCCGGGGATCACCTCGCGCGTGTGGACGTTCACCCATTGCCCGCCCCGGATCACCAGATCGGCCGGGGCGCGGCCGGCCGCCACCTCGACCAGGCGCGGCTGGGATTCCGTCCATTGCTTCAGCATCGCTGTCTCCTTGTTCCTGGCCCCCAGATTGCGGCAGGGTGGCGCGGAAGGAAAGGCGGCGTGATGGAATGGAGCGGCGAGGCCAGCGTGATGACCGGCGCGAGGCATGGCGAGAATGCCGTGATCCTGACCGTGCTGACGCGCGAGGCAGGACTGATGCGCGGGCTGGTGCCCGGCGGCGCCAGCGCCAGGCGCGCGGCCATGCTGCAACCCGGCAACAGGGTCAGCCTGCGCTGGCGGGCGCGGCTCGAGGATCAGCTGGGCACCTTTGTGGTCGAGCCGGGCCGGGCGCGGCCCGGGCTCATCGCCGGGGCGGATGCGCTGGCCGGGGTCAATGCGGTGACGGCGCTGCTGGCCTGGGCCCTGCCCGAGCGCGACCCGCATCCGCGGCTTGCGGACGCGACCGAGGTGCTGCTGGACCTGATGGATGCCGGCGCCGACTGGTCCGAGGCCTATCTGCGCTGGGAAATGCGGCTGCTCGACGAATTGGGATTCGGCCTGGACCTGACCCGTTGTGCCGTCACCGGCACGCGCGAGGGGCTGGCCTATGTCAGCCCGCGCTCGGGCCGGGCGGTGTCGGCACAGGCGGCGGGGGACTGGGCGCCGCGGCTGTTGCCGCTGCCGGCGATGCTGGGCGGGCGCGGCAATGGCGGGCTGGCGGATGCCCTGGCGCTGACCGGGCATTTCCTGCATGCCCGGCTGGCCGAGATCCATGCCGGCAGGCCGCTGCCCGCCGCCCGCGCCCGGCTGGTGGCGCGGCTTACGGGGTCACAACCTTCCAGCGAATGGTGACATCGGGTCCGGTCATGACCAGGGCGTCGCCTTCGCGCCGCGCCTCGCGCACCGCGGCGAGCGCCTGGAAAAAGGCGTGCTCGCCGCCCTCCTGCAGGCAGGCGCGCCGGGTGGTCGCCAGCGCGCCCAGGTCCAGCGCCGGCAGCGTGGCCCGGTTGCGGCCGGTGAAACTGTTGCAGGGGCCCTGCCCCGAAACCGCGCCGTCCTCGGCAATGCGCAGCCTCGGCTCCCCCGAGACCGCGACCCCCTCGACCGCGATCAGCGCGTAATCGCCGGGGATGGCCGCATCGGTTTCGGCTTCCGTCACGCAGGCCGCCAGGGCCAGCGGCAGGGCGAGCAGGATTTTCCGCATCGTCCGCTCCTTTGCGAGGGCGCGCCCCTGGTCATTTCTCCTTGCGATAGCCCGGCTCATAGGTCAGGTAGGTCGGCCCCTTGATGGTCAGCACGCCGCCTTCGTAGCTGATGCCATTGGCGCCCGAGAGCGCCTGGAAGTAGCGCGATTCCAGCTGGCCGGCCTTGCCCGAACAGGCCGCTTCCGTCCTGGTCAGCGCGCCCAGGGCAAAGCCCGGCGGCTCGGCGGTCTGCGGCGCGGAATAGTGGTTGCAGGGCGCCTGGCCCGAGATCGAGCCGTCGGCCTCGATGGTCATGCCGACATTGCGCTGCGGCACGGTGTCCGAGCCGATGCCGACCAGCACATAGGGGCCGGTCGGCACGTTCGAGCCGGGGGTCGAGGGCGCGTTCGGCTCGCAGGCGGCAAGGCCCAGCGTGGCGGCAATCGCCGCGGAAATCAGGGGGATGCGGGTCATTGGCAGCTCCGGTTCTGTTGTTGCCGCCATAATGCCTGAACGGCCCCCGCTGTCCAGCAGGGGCCGGAATTTCATCCTAGTCCAGTAACCTGCGTGCAATAACCTGGGCCTGGATCTCGGCCGCGCCCTCGAAGATGTTGAGGATGCGCGCGTCGCACAGCACCCGGCTGATGGTGTATTCCAGCGCGAAACCGTTGCCGCCATGGATCTGCAAGGCGTTGTCGGCGGCCGCCCAGGCGACGCGGGCGCCCAAGAGCTTGGCCATGCCGGCTTCCAGGTCGCAGCGGCGGCCGTGGTCCTTTTCCCAGGCGCTGAAATAGGTCAGCTGGCGGGCGATCATGATCTCGACCGCCATCATCGCCAGCTTGTCGGCGACGCGGGGGAACTCGATCAGCGACTTGCCGAACTGCTTGCGGTCGATGGCATAGCGCAGGCCGATCTCGGCCGCGCATTGCGCCACGCCGACGGCGCGGGCCGCGGTCTGAATCCGTGCCGATTCAAAGGTTTCCATCAGCTGCTTGAAGCCGCGCCCCGGCTCGCCGCCCAGCAGGTTCTCGCCCTTCACGCGGAAGCCGTCGAAGCCCAGCTCGTATTCCTTCATGCCGCGATAGCCCAGCACCTCGATCTCGCCGCCGGTCATGCCGGGGGTCGGGAAGGGGTCGTCGTCGGTGCCCGGAATCTTTTCCGCCAGGAACATCGACAACCCGCGCCAGTCGGTGCTGTTCGGATCGGTGCGCGCCAGCAGCGTCATCACATGGGTGCGCTGCGCATGGGTGATCCAGGTCTTGTTGCCGGTGACGACCCAATCGTCGCCGTCCTTCGCCGCGCGGGTGCGCAGCGACCCGAGGTCGCTGCCGGTGTTCGGCTCGGTGAAGACCGCCGTGGACAGGATTTCTCCCGAGGCGAGCTTCGGCAGCCATTTCGCCTTCTGCGCATCGGTGCCGCCGCAGAGAATCAGCTCGGCCGCGATCTCGCTGCGCGTGCCCAGCGAGCCGACGCCGATATAGCCGCGCGACAGCTCTTCGGTCACCACCACCATCGAGGCCTTGGACAGGCCGAGCCCGCCGAATTCCTCGGGGATGGTCAGGCCGAAGACGCCGAGCTCCGCCAGCTCCTCGATGATCTCCATCGGGATCAGCTCATCCTTCAGGTGCCATTCATGGGCGTTCGGGATGACGCGATCCTCGGCATAGCGGCGGAACTGGTCGCGGATCATCTCCAGATCCTCGTCCAGGCCCGAGGCGCCGAAGGTGGCACGGCCGTGGTTGTCCTGCATCAGCCGCACCAGCTCGGCCCGGGCGGCAGGGGTATTGCCGCGCATCAGCGCCCGCGCCGCGTCCCCCGGTGTCCAGTCGAGGCCGAGGTCCGAAAGCCGGGCGAATTCGGTCTGGCTCATCGGGATGCCGCCGGCGATCTGGGTCAGGTATTCGCCCAGGCCGATCTGCAGGATCAGCGCCTCGGCCCGGCCGAGCGTGCCGGTCTCGGACAGACGGCCGGCCCAGCCGGCCAGCTGGCGGATCGATTCGACATAGGTGGTCAGCCAGGACAGCGTATGGGCGGCGTGCTGGTGTTCCTCCAGCAGCTCCGCCTGCGGCTTGCCGGCGGGGGCGACCAGCGCGCGCAGGGCCTCGGTCGCGCGGGATTGCAGGGCCTGAAGCTCGGGCACGGTCTTGGCGGCAAGCTCCAGCAGGGCGGCGGGCGTGTCGGCTGGCATCGCGGGCATGTCCTTCATGGCGGAATCCTTTTGCGGCGTCGCAGCATGACTAGCCGTTTCGCGGCCGCAGCGCAACTATCATGCGCGGGGCGGCATCTCAGCGAACGAAAATGACCCACCGAACTCGGCCTTTCTTTCTTGCCCAAATATCCCGGGGGAACGCCGCAGGCGTGGGGGCAGAGCCCCCGACCCGCTTGCATCCGCCGCCCCCTGCATTATGGCTGCCTCATGTTCGGACTGGACCCTTTCCACCTGGCACTCGCCATCGCCATCACGCTGTTTTCCGGCTTCGTGAAGGGCGCGATCGGCTTTGCCATGCCGATGATCATGCTTTCCGCGCTGGGATCGTTCCTGCCGGCGCAGCAGGCGGTGGCGGCGGTGATCCTGCCGGTGCTGCTGACCAACATCCGCCAGGCGCTGCGCCAGGGCTGGCGGCCGGCCGCGCGGGCGAGCTGGGCTTATCGCTGGCATATCGGCATGGTGGTGCTGTTCATCCCGGTCAGCGCCTTTTTCGCGACCCGGGTGCCGCAATGGCTGATGTATGCGCTGATCGGCGTGCCGATCACGCTTTACGCGGGCTGGCAGCTGGCCGGCCGCAGCCTGGCGCTGCCGATCCACCACCGCCGCCGGGCCGAGATCGCCACCGGCATCATCGGCGGGCTGATCGGCGGCATCTCGGGCATCTGGGGGCCGCCGCTGATCGTGCTCCTGCTGTCGCTGCATGCGCCCAAGGCCGAACAGATGCGGGTGCAAGGCGTGGTGTTCTTCATCGGCGCCGTGGTGCTGACGGCGGCGCATCTGCAATCGGGGCTGCTGAACGCGCAGACGCTGCCCTTTTCCGCCGCGCTGGTCATTCCGGCGATCATCGGCATGGGACTGGGCTATCTGGCGCATGACCGGCTGGACGTGGCGCAGTTCCGGCGCTGGACGCTCTTGCTGCTGGTTCTGACCGGGCTGAACCTGATCCGCCGGGCGCTGGAACTGCTGGGGCCGCCGGTGTAACCCTGCCGCCAAGACAGGAGAGTGCCGATGACGCCAGACCCCGCCCGACTGACCGCCGAACTGATCCGCTGCCCCTCGGTCACGCCCGAGGAGGGCGGCGCGCTGGAGTTGCTGGCGCGCGTGCTGGCCGAGGCGGGTTTCGAATGCCGCCGCGTCGATCGCAACGGCGTGCCGAACCTGTTCGCGCGCTGGGGGGCCAGGGGCGCCCGGACCTTCGGCTTCAACGGCCATACCGACGTGGTGCCGCCGGGCGACCCGGCCAGCTGGACGCATCCGCCGTTTTCCGGGGCCGAGATCGACGGCTGGATCTGGGGCCGCGGCGCCACCGACATGAAATCCGGGGTCGCGGCCTTTGCCGCCGCCGCCATCGGCTTCGTGACCGAGACACCGCCGGACGGCGCCGTGATCCTGGCCATCACCGGCGACGAGGAAGGCCCCGGCCGCGACGGCACGCTGGCGCTACTCGACTGGATGGCCGCCAACGGCGAGCGCATGGATGTCTGCATCGTCGGCGAGCCCTCGAACCCCGACCGCATGGGCGAGATGATCAAGATCGGCCGGCGCGGCTCAATGACCTTGCAGATCGAGGCCCGGGGCGTGCAGGGCCATGCCGCCTATCCGCATCGCGCCAGGAACCCGGTCCACGCCCTGCTCGGGCTGCTCTACGACCTGACCAGCCAGCCGCTGGACCAGGGCACGGCGCATTTCGACCCCTCGGGCCTGCAAGTGACGACCATCGACGTCGGCAACCCGGCCTCGAACGTGATCCCGGAAAAGGCCCGGGCGACGATCAACATCCGCTTCAACGATGCGCATAGCGCGGCCAGCCTCGATGCGATGATCCGCGCCAAGGCCGAGGCGATCGCCCAAGCGACCGGCGTCGGCTTCGGCATCGCGACCGATGTCTCGGGCGAAAGCTTCCTGACCGCGCCCGGCCCCTTCGTCGAACTGGTCGCGGGCGTGGTGCGCGCGGAAACCGGGCTCGACCCGGTGCTCTCGACCTCGGGCGGCACCTCGGATGCGCGTTTCGTCAAGGATCACTGCCCGGTGCTTGAATTCGGCCTGGTCGGCCATTTCATGCATCAGGTCGACGAGCGCGTCCCGGCCGAGCAGGTGCGCCAGCTGGCGCGCATCTATCGCCGCATCCTGGAGCAGTATTTCGCATGATCGAAGAGACCACCGACCTGGAAACCTGCCGCGCCATCCGCCGCGCGGTCTTCATCGTCGAGCAGGCCGTGCCCGAGGCCGAGGAATGGGACGGCCGCGACGGCGAGGCGATCCACCTGCTGGCCCGCGACGCAGCCGGCGCGGCTATCGGCACCGCCCGCATCCTGACCGAAGGGCAGACCGGCAAGATCGGCCGCGTCGCCGTGCTGCAAGCCGCGCGCGGCACCGGGGCGGGCGCGGCGCTGATCCGCGCGGCGCTCGCGCGGCTGCGCGCCACGCCCGGCATCAGCCGCGCCAAGCTGGGCGCGCAGACCCATGCCATCGGTTTCTATGAAAAGCTGGGCTTCGTCGCCTATGGCCCGGAATATGACGACGCCGGCATCCCGCATCGCGACATGGCGCTGGAATTCTGATGATCCGCCCGGAGCTGGCCGAAAAGCTGCGCCCCTGGGCCGAGACCGGCGCGGCACTGGCCGCGGTGGGCTTCGGGCTCTGGGTGTTCTCGCTGGGCGGCTGGCTGTTCTGGCCGCTGGGCGGGCTGATCGCCGCCGCCTCGGCCGCCTGGGCGCTGGATGCGCGCCGGCGCATGCGCTTTCGCCACGACGGCCTGGGTCCCGGCATGGTCGAACTGGACGAGGGCGCGATTCGCTACCTGTCGCCGAACCGGCTGCTGGGCGGCGAGATCGGCCTGCGCGAGCTGACCGAGATCCGGCTGATGCGCCTCAACGGCCGCAGCCACTGGCGGCTGAAAAGCATCGCGGGCGAGGCGCTGCTGGTTCCCGTCGATGCGCGCGGCGCGGAATTCCTGGCCGGCGCCTTTGCCACCCTGCCCGGCATCGACATGGGCCGCGTCGCCGCCGCGCTGGCGCCCGGCGCGCCGACGATCCAGACCGTTTGGACCAGGCCCGCGCGCGCCGCCTTGACTTGAGCCCCGGGCCTTGCCACCTGTGGCGAGCAAGGCAGAAGAAAGGCCACCGATGTCCATTCCCCAACAGGGCGGCGGCCCGATCGAGCGTCCCGAACAGCTGGCCGAATATCTCGCCTCCGGCGAGAAGCCGCGCGACGCCTGGCGCATCGGCACCGAGCACGAGAAATTCGGCTATCGCCATGCCGACCTGATGCCCCTGCCCTATGACGCGCCCGCGGGCCAGCCCTCGGTCAAGGCCATGCTGGAGGGGTTGCGCGACCGCTTCGGCTGGACCCCGGTGCTGGAGGCCGGCCATATCATCGGGCTGGAGCGCGACGGCGCCAATGTCAGCCTGGAGCCGGGCGGGCAGCTGGAGCTTTCCGGCGCGCCGCTGGAGACCATCCACCAGACCTGCGACGAGGTGAACAGCCATCTGGCCGAGGTGCGCGAGATCGCCGACAGGCTGGGCGCGGGCTTCATCGGCCTGGGCGCGGCGCCGATCTGGACCCAGGACCAGATGCCGATGATGCCGAAAGGTCGCTATCGGCTGATGACCGATTACATGGGCCGGGTCGGCACGCTGGGCACGCAGATGATGTATCGCACCTGCACGGTGCAGGTGAATCTCGACTTCGCCAGCGAAGCCGACATGGTGAAGAAGCTGCGCGTGGCGCTGGCCCTGCAGCCGGTGGCGAATGCGCTGTTCGCGAACTCGCCCTTCCTCGACGGCAAGCCGAACGGCTGGAAAAGCTGGCGCGCGCATATCTGGCAGAACCTCGACGCGGCGCGCACCGGCATGCTGCCCTTCGCCTTCGAGGACGGCATGGGCTATGAGCGGTGGGTCGACTACGTGCTCGATGTGCCGATGTATTTCGTCTATCGCGACGGCAAATACATCGACGCGCTGGGGCAGAGCTTCCGCGATTTCCTGAAGGGCAAGCTGCCGGCGCTGCCGGGCGAGGTGCCGACGCTGTCCGACTGGGCCGACCACCTGACCACGGTCTTCCCCGAGGCGCGGGTCAAGAAATTCATCGAGATGCGCGGCGCCGACGGCGGGCCCTGGCGGCGGCTCTGCGCCCTGCCGGCCTTCTGGGTCGGGCTGGTTTATGACGACGCGGCGCTGGACGCGGCCTGGGATCTGGTCAAGGGCTGGGACGCCGAGACGCGCGAAAGCTGGCGGCGCGAGGCCGGGCTGAAGGCGCTGGACGGCGCGGTCGGCGGCACCCGGATGCGCGACCTGGCGCGCGAGGTGCTGGCGATTTCCGAAGCCGGGCTCAAGGCCCGCGCGCGACCCGGCAATGGCGGGCTGGTCCCGGACGAGACGCATTTCCTGAACGCGCTCAAGGAAAGCGTCGAGACCGGCAAGGTGCCGGCCGACGAGATGCTGGAGAAATACCACGGCGAATGGCAGGGCGACCTGTCGCGGATCTACGCCGAATATTCCTATTGAAAAGCAAAGGGCCGGGGCGATCCCCGGCCCTTTTTCCGATGTCAGTTCTGGGTGGCGGGCGGCTGGTTGCGGCCGGCCATGAACTGGTCGAACTCGGCCTTGTCCTTGGCCTCGCGCAGCTTCTGCAGGAAGTCCAGGAACTCCCGGTGCTCGTCCTCGAGCCGCTTCAGCGTTTCCTCGCGATAGGCGTCGAAGGCATAGTTGCCGGTCGGCTGCGCGAAATCGCGCCCGAAGCCGCGGCGGTGCTGATGATGATGGCGGTGGCGGCAGGAAAACATGCGTTTGCTCCAGATCATGTAGCCGAGGATGGCGAGGCCCACGGGCCAGCAGGCGATGAAGCCCAGGATCATGGCGGCGATCCAGGCCCCCTTTCCGCGTTCGTCCAGCCAGTCCCGGATGCCTGCCAGCGCAGCGCCGACCCGGTCCACGACGGAGGGGCGCGGGGCGATTTCAGTGTTCATTGCGGTCCCTTTCCGATGTGAATGTTAATCACATTTACATAAATGGAGCGCCGCAAGCCGGGTTCAAGGCCGCGTCGGGAAAAAAATCAGTCGGGGATGACGCCCAGCCCGCGCAGATAGATCAGCGCGCCGCTTTCCAGCATGTCGGCGGGGGCGATGGGCGAGCGCGCGCCGGGCTTGCCGCGGCCGAAGAGTTCCACCACGCCATGGCTCAGCGCCCAGATGTGGTCGGCGATCATGCCGGCGGGCGGGCGCGGGCCGGAGCGGGCGACGAAAAGCGACTCGGCGCCGCGCACGAGAACGCCGCGCGCCCGCTCGGAGGCCTGCTGCAAGGCGGAATTGCCGGTGATCGAGATGCCGGATTCGAACATGGCGATGTAGAAGCCGCGCCGCTCGGCCGCGAAACCCAGATAGGCCTGGCCCATGCGCAGGAAGGCAGTCAGCGGCCGCGGCCGGCCGTCGTCGAAGGCGGCCTCGAGCCGGTCGGCGAATTCGTCGAAACCCTGGCGGGCGACCTCCTCCAGCAATTCCTCGCGCCCGGCGAAATGGCGATAGGGCGCGGCGGCGCTGACGCCGGCCAGGCGGGCGGCCTCGGCCAGGGTAAAGGCCTGCGGGCCGCTGTCCTCGATCAGCTTGACCGTGGCCTCGACCAGCGCCTGCCGCAGATTGCCGTGGTGATAGGAGGATCGGGCCATGACCGGCCCTTACATGCCTTCGCCGAAATAGTCTCCGACCAGCGCAGTCAGCGCATCGGCCAGTTCGGCCGCCTCCGCCCCCTTGGTGGTGACGCGGATGGTGCTGCCGCGCGGCGCAGTCAGCATCAGCAGGCCCATGATCGAATCGCCCGAAACGCTCAGCCCGTCCTTTTCGACGGTGGCCTGGGCATCGAAACGCTCGACCGTCTCGACGAACTTGGCGCTGGCCCGCGCGTGCAGGCCCTTTTCGTTGATGATCGCCAGGTCTCGGGTGACGGCCCCGTTGGTCAGGTCATTCATGAGGCGGCGCGGCTCGGCACAGGGATCACATCGGCAGGCAGGACATCATAGCTGTTGATGTACTTGCGCCCGGCGTCCTTGGCCAGCGTTACCGCATCCGCCACCGGCAATTTGCGCGACTTGGCCAGCTTGACCAGCATCGGCAGGTTCGCGCCGTAAAGGATCGAGCGGTTGCGCGCCGCACAGGCCATCAGCGACAGGTTCGAGGGCGAGCCGCCGAACAGGTCCGTCACTACCACCACGCCGTCGCCCGCATCCACCGAATCGGCGGCCGCGCAGATTTCAGCCTGCTTCTGGCCGCGATCGTGGTTTTCCTCGATCGTCACGGCCCGGATGCCGGTCTGCGGTCCCACCACATGCTCGACCGCCGAGAGATATTCCCGCGCAAGGCCGCCATGCGCCACGATGACAATCCCGATCAATTCGCTCCACCACGCATCAGCCGCCAAAACCCGCGCCCGTGCTGTGCGAGAGGCCAATGAGGCCATCATCACCAGGTGCCGGCGCCTTCTCGCGGCGTTCAAGTTCCCGATGTCTAATTGACACTTGCCAACCTGCTTTCGCAAGCGCATCAGCCATTTTTTCCGCCATTGTGACGGAACGGTGTTGCCCTCCGGTACAACCGAAGCCGATGGCCAGATGGGCCTTACCCTCTTCTAGATGGGCCGGAAGGGTGAAAAGCACAAGATCCAGCACCCGCTCGAAGAAGGGCGCGAATCGCGGATCCGACGCAACGTAGTCCTGAACGGCGCTGTCGCGGCCATCCAATGGGCGCAGCGCCGGCTCCCAATGCGGGTTGGCGAGGAAGCGGCAGTCGAACATCACGTCAACCCCGCGCGGGACCCCGCGCTTATAGGAAAAGGACTGCACCGAGACCGCCAGCCGCCGCCCCTGCTCGGCATCGAACCAACGCGACAGTTCCGCCTTCAGATCATGCGGCGAGAGTTCCGAGGTATCGACCAGCACGTCGGCCCGGGCACGGATCGGCGCCAGCATGTCGCGCTCGGCCCGGATGGCGTCCAGGGGCGAGGCCTCGCCCCGCAAGGGATGCCGCCTGCGGGTTTCATTGAAACGTCGCAAAAGCTGCTCGGTGGTGCAGTCCAGGAACAGCACCTCGGGCGCGTATGCCGGCAGCCGGGTCAGCTTGTCGATCAGCTCGATCAGGTTCGCGACGGAAAAGTCGCGGTTGCGCACGTCCAGCCCCAGCGCCAGCGGCACCGGGCGCGGCGGCCCGTCCAGGAGCCGCGGGATCAGCGACAGCGGCAGGTTGTCGATGGCCTCATACCCCAGGTCCTCGAGCACGTTGATCGCGGTCGAGCGCCCTGCCCCGGACGGCCCGGTGATCAGGACCAGCCGCTGCGCGCCTTCGTCGCGGCCATCCTTTTCTTGGCTGTCGAGATCGTCCATCGCCTCCGGCCCTTGATTCAGCTGTCGCGCAACTCCGTGTCCGCCCTACCGGAATCAAGATATTGCAAGAGCATTGACGCAAGATGAACGCGCCCGGCGCCAAGGACAAGGGGCAGGTCGCCGTCGAAAAGGCCAAAGCGGCGGTCGGGCGGCAGCCGCTCGGGCTCGGCCCGGTCCAGATCGACGGCCAGCGCCAGTTCGACCGGCCCATGCGCGCGGGCGCGCAGGATGCCGACGCCGCGCGCCTCGATCAGCCCGCGCAGCGAATCGGGTGCATCGGCGATGATCGCCCCCGCCTCGCACCGCAGCGCCGTGCGGTCATCCGCGACCAATGCCGCGCCCAGCGCCATCATTTCAAGCGCCAAGCCGGATTTGCCTGCACCGGAGGCACCGAGGATCAGCAGTCCCCGGCCCCGATGCGCGACGCAGGATGCGTGCAGGATCATGGTCACTTCCTCCTGATACGGCCTCGAATCATTCCGCCAAAAGGTTGAGGCCGCCGCTCTTTGTGACGAAATCCCGACGGCAAAGCCATGTCCGGGCGACTGATAGCGATAAACCATCCTGGTAGCGCTAAACCTGACGATATGTGCGCTTTCCCCGGGAAAAGGGCGTGTTATAGGACGCGCAACGGCCGGTTGTCGGCCCGGAATCTTGCAGGAGCCAAGCTGTCATGAGCGAACCGCGCGTCAATCCGAACTGCCGTCTGGAAGACCAGGGAATCACCGGGCTCGGCCAAGTTTACTACAACCTGCTCGAACCGGCGCTGATCGAGGCCGCCATCCAGCGCGGCGAAGGCAAGCTGGGCCTGGGCGGCACCTTCCTGACCACCACCGGCGCCCATACCGGCCGCTCGCCCAAGGACAAGCATGTCGTGCGCACGCCCGGCGTGGAAAACACCATCTGGTGGGAAAACAACCGGCCGATGGACCCCGAGGCCTTCGACCGCCTGCATGCCGACATGCTGGCCCATATGAAGGGCCGCGACTATTTCGTGCAGGACCTCTACGGCGGCGCGGACCCGGCGCTGCGGCTGGACGTGCGCGTGGTGACGGAACTGGCCTGGCACGGGCTTTTCATCCGCAACCTGCTGCGCCGTCCCGAGGCGGCCGAACTGGCCAGCTTCGCGCCCGAGTTCACCATCATCAACTGCCCGAGCTTCAAGGCCGACCCGGAACGCCACGGCTGCCGTTCGGAAACCGTGATCGCGCTGAACTTCGAGAAGAAGCTGATCCTGATCGGCAACACCGCCTATGCCGGCGAGAACAAGAAGTCGGTCTTCACGCTGCTGAACTACATCCTGCCGGAAAAGGGCGTGATGCCGATGCACTGCTCGGCCAACCACGCCATCGGCAACCCGGACGACGCCGCGATCTTCTTCGGCCTGTCGGGCACCGGCAAGACCACGCTGTCGGCCGATCCCTCGCGCATGCTGATCGGCGATGACGAGCATGGCTGGTCGAACCAGGGCATCTTCAACTTCGAGGGCGGCTGCTACGCCAAGACCATCAACCTGTCGGCCGAGGCCGAACCGGAAATCCACGCCACCTGCTACAAGTTCGGCACCGTGATCGAGAACATGGTCTTCGATCCCGACACGCTGGAGCTGGATTTCGAGGACAACTCGATCACCGACAACATGCGCTGCGCCTATCCGCTGGAGCAGATCTCGAACGCCTCGCCGACCTCGCTGGGCGGGATGCCGAAGAACGTCATCATGCTGACCTGCGACGCCTATGGCGTGCTGCCGCCGATCGCGCGGCTGACCCCGGCGCAGGCGATGTATCACTTCCTGTCGGGCTTTACCTCGAAGACGCCGGGCACGGAGGTCGGCGTGACCGAGCCGACCCCGACCTTCTCGACCTGCTTCGGCGCGCCCTTCATGCCGCGCCGGCCGGAAGTCTATGGCAAGCTCTTGCAGGAAAAGATCGCCGCCACCGGCGCGCATTGCTGGCTGGTCAATACCGGCTGGACCGGCGGCGCCTTCGGCACCGGCAAGCGCATGCCGATCAAGGCGACCCGTGCCCTGCTGACCGCGGCGCTGGACGGTTCGCTGAACGGCGTGCAGTTCCGCAAGGACCCGAACTTCGGCTTCGAGGTCCCGGTCTCGGTCCCCGGCGTCGAGGACAAGCTGCTGGATCCGCGCCAGACCTGGTCCGATCCGGCCGCCTATGACGCCCAGGCCCAGAAGCTGGTCGGCATGTTCAGCGACAATTTCGCGCAATATGCCGACAAGATCGACGAGGACGTCCGGGCTGCGGCCATCGGCTGAATGGGGGCGCTGCCCCCGCCCCTGCGGGGCTCCCCCGGGGTATTTCTGAAACAAAGAAGCACGGGCGGTCGCTAGGCCGCCCGTCTTTCATAGCGCGGCTTGCCAGTCGCGGACGGCTTGCAGCGGCCAGATCAGCATCAGCACGTTCAGCGCAAGCCCGTCGCGGATCAGCCAGGTGGTCAGGATCTCGAATCCCAGGGCGAGGGCGATCGAGGCCCAGACCGGCAGGCGGCTGGCCAGGAGAAAGCCCAGGATCATCACCAGGATGTCGCTGACCGAGTTCAGCACGCTGTCGCCGTAATAGTCGAGCGAGATGGTCACGGCGCGGTAGCGCTCGATGATTGCATCGGAGTTTTCGACGATTTCCCACAGCGACTCGACCAGCGTGGCGATGGTCAGGCGCCAGCCGAAGGACAGGCGCCGGGCGAAGAGCCACAGCGCGGCATAGAACAGGAAGCCGTGGATCAGGTGCGAGGGCGTATACCAGTCCGAAATATGCTGCGAGTTTTCCGAGCTGACGGTCTGGCCGTGCCAGAGCTTGACATGGCCGCAGGTGCAGATCGGCTCGCGCCCGATCCACAGGAGCCAGGCCGCAGCGGCAAGCACGATCAGCGCCGTCAGCGCATGG